>CADCTF010000160.1 GCA_902805655.1 uncultured Acidimicrobiales bacterium | reverse complement strand
GCGACGCACGTCGCTCCAGGAGGGACGCGAACCCTCCTGCGGCACCATGGGGCGGTGAAGGCACTGACGGACATCGGGCTCGGTCTCGACTACGGCACGGTGCGCCTCCGAAGGACGGTGGAGAGCTGGCTTGCCGCGGGAGTCGAGCTCGCTAGAGCGACCTCCGAGCTGCTCGGTCGGCTGGCGATTGAGGTCGAGCAGGTCGGCTCCTCCTCGGTGCCCGGACTGCTCGCCAAGCCGATCATCGACCTCGCGATCGGTGTCCCGTCCGCGGCGGACATCGAGGGGGTCCGGCTGAAGCTGGCCGGGCAGGGTTGGATCTACCGCGGTGACGCCGGCGACGACGGGGGCCATGTGTTCGTCCTCGAGGCGTCGCCCCGCCATCGAGTGGCCCATGCTCATGTCGTCCGGCACGGCGGCGAGCAGTGGCTCGGCTACCTCCGCTTCCGAGACCTTCTTCGACGGAGCTCTGAGGCCCGAAACCTCTACGAGGCCGAGAAGCTGCGGCTCGCGAGCGCGCACATGTCGGATCACGTCGCCTACACCGCCGGCAAGACTGCGATCGTGGCTGCGTTGCTCGGAAAGGCGCACTGAGCGGAGCCTCCCGATGCAGCCTCTGCGGCGGCCCCAGCAAGACCCGAGGCAGCAGCCGCGGGGTCAGAGCACAGGGAGGCGCCGGTCGACGGCCTCCTCCAGCACCGCACCGGGACGCGTGGGCAGGAACAGCAGCGCCGCGGCATCGACGGTCGTGCCCGAGCGGTCGCGCGGCTTGGAGAGCATCAGGCTGGCGGGGGCGTCGAGGGTGAGCTGCAGCACCAGCCCAGCCGCCCGTTGGGTGAGGTCGAGGGCCTCGGTGTCGGGCTCGGCCGGGCCGACGGAACGCACGTGCTCCTTGGTGAACAGGACCGGGTCCACCAACGAGAGAGGGTCGTGGAGCACGAGCCCGGCCGGCACGAACACGACCCATCGTCGGGCCAGTCCGTAGAGCGATCTCGCCAGCAGAGCGGCCAGCGGCAGGGTGATGGCCAGCACCACCGCTCCGGCCACCCACTGTCGGGCGGCCACGAGCAGCGCGCCCGCCACCGGACCTCCCACGCAGACAACCCAGCTCAGCTGAAGCGGGCCGAAGAGCAGCGGGGTGGGCGGTCGCAACGGGTAGCGACGTTCGTTGGGGTACGCGGGGCCGTTGACCCACGCCACGCCGGTGGCCGGGGCGAACGCCAGCAGCATGGAGACCACGGCGGAGACGAGCCCGACTGCCGCTCCGACGCCGGCTCCCCGATCGAGGGCGGCCAACAGGGTCGCCACGACGGCTCCGGGAGCCGCCATGCGGAGCACGGTGAGGGCGATCGGGTGGGGCACCAACGAGCCGCACAGCCCGACGAACCAACCGGCCCACAACAACGCGGAGGCGGTGGTGCGCACGGCGACCGACCTCGGCTCGAGCGCGTCGGCCAGCGCGGGTCCGGCGGTGAAGGCCAGGGCGGCCCACGACGCGCGCAACAGCCAGGGGTGGAGGCGGCGGAGGTCCATTGAGGGTCGGCGCACTCTGACAGAACCCCGGTCCACGCGACCAACCAGACCAAGGGACATTTCGACGCGGCGGACCCAGGTGGATACCGTGACGGTGGCAGCGGGAGGGGGGAGCAGATGGGCGGCGGGGTCCGGAGGAGTTCGATCCTTGAGACGGGCACCCCCATGTCCGTCGGCAGCCTGCCCCACCTCCGCTCCGACGAGGCGGTGGCGCTGGTGCTGCGGCTGCAGCCCGAGCTGCCCGCCTTGCCCCAGCTGCCCGGCCGATCGGTGCTCGAGGGGATGCTCCCCCAGGTGGCTGTGGGCATGGGCGGGGTGACGATCGAGGCGGACGGAGGGTTGTCCGTATCACCCGACCACCTGCACCCCGTGGAAGACGGGGCGCCGCTCGACGAGGAAGCGTGGGCGACGCTCACCGTGTTCCTCGACGGGGCGGCGGCCCAGCCCCGGCTGAAGGCCGTGAAGGTGCAGCTGGCCGGGCCGGTGACCCTCGGTCTCGCCTTGATGCACGCCGGGGTGGCGCCCGGTCGGGCCTTCGCAGCCGCCGGAGCCACCGTTCGATCGCGAGCCAAGGCGCTCACCGCCGAGGTTCGCCGCCGGCTGCCGGATGTCGGCATCGTGGCCGTGCTCGACGAGCCGGGGCTCACCGCGTTCGTCGCACCCGGTTTCCCGGCGGGCGTGGACGCCACCATCGACCTCATGTCGGGGGCGCTCCTGAGCCTAGGAAGCGACGTTGTCACCGGCATCCACTGCTGCGGCGCCACCGACTGGCGCCTGGTCATGCACGCCGGGCCCGACCTCATCTCGCTCCCGGTGGATGGCGGCATCACCGACGACTCCTCGGGCCTCACCACCTTCCTCGAGCGTGGGGGCTGGGTCGCCTGGGGAGCGGTTCCCACGGACCGCCCCATCGGCGACCGCGAGGACCCGCACTGGCGGGGGCTGAGCTCGCTGTGGTGCGACCTGGCCGGCGCAGGCTGTGACCCCGGGCTTCTTCGCACGCAGGCGCTGGTGACGCCCGCCTGCGGGTTGGCCGGCCACGGCGCCCATCAGGTCGAGCAGGTGTTCTACCTCACCCGACGGGTGGCCGAGCGCGTGCAGGACCAGGCCATCGCCGCCCGCCTCTCAGCCGGAGCCTGACCGCGGCCTGTCACTGGCCGTGTCGTACCTCCTGGGTAGCGTCGGCGGCGTGACGAGCTCCCAGAACCCGACCGCTCGGGCCGACGAGCTGCGCGAGGCGATCGAGCACCACAACCGGCGTTACCACGAGCTCGACGACCCCGAGATCTCCGACGCGGACTACGACGCCCTCGTCCGCGAGCTCCGCGCCATCGAGGAGCAGCACCCCGAGCTGGCGACGCCCGACTCGCCGACCCAGGCGGTCGGGAGCGCTCCGAGCGCGCTGTTCGCCCCGGTAGAGCACCGGGTGCCGATGATGTCGCTCGACAACGCGTTCTCCTTCGACGAGCTGCTGGCCTGGGGCAAGCGGATGGAGCGCTACATCTCCGGTGAGGTGGCCTATGCCTGCGAGCTGAAGATCGACGGCGTGGCCATGTCCCTGCTGTACGAGGGCGGCGAGCTGGTGCGGGCCGGCACCCGCGGCGACGGGCGAGTGGGGGAGGACGTGACGGCGAACGTGCGAACCGTCGGCGTGATCCCGCACCGGCTGCAGGGCGACCACGTGCCGGCAGCCGTGGAGGTGCGGGGCGAGGTGTACATGCCCACTGCGTCGTTCCGCGAGCTCAACCGTCGCCAAGAAGCCGACGGGGGGCGGCTCTTCGCCAACCCGCGCAACGCCGGCGCCGGCTCGCTGCGCCAGAAGGATGCCAGCATCACCGCGGGTCGCAACCTGGCCTTCTGGGCGTACCAGCTCGGTGCGCTGGAGGGCGCCCCGAGGTTCGAGCGTCACTCCGAGAGCCTGGCGGCAGTTGCCTCCTGGGGGCTGCCCATCAACCCCGAGGCCACGGTCGTGGCCTCGCTCGACGAGGTGCACGCGTTCTGCGAGCGCTGGCTGCAGCACCGGCACGACCTCGACTACGAGATCGACGGCGTGGTGGTGAAGGTCGACTCGATCGCCCAGCAGCGCGAGCTCGGGTCCACCTCGAAGGCGCCGCGCTGGGCCATCGCCTACAAGTTCCCCCCGGAGGAGCGGCAGACGAAGCTCCGGAGCATCATGGTGTCGATCGGTCGCACGGGGAAGGCCACACCCTTCGCCATGCTCGAGCCGGTCTTCGTGGGCGGGTCGACCGTCGGGGTGGCGACGCTCCACAACGAGGACATGGTCGCCCGGAAGGACGTGCGGCCCGGCGACACCGTCATCGTCCGCAAGGCGGGTGACGTGATCCCCGAGGTGGTGGGTCCCGTGCTGGCGCTGCGGCCCGAGGGCCTCGAGCCCTGGCAGTTCCCCGACACGTGCTCCGTCTGCCAGGGGCCTCTCGTGCGCCTCGAGGGAGAGAGCGACACCTTCTGCACCAACCTCGACTGCCCTTCACAGCGCGCGGGCCGCATCGAGCACTTCGCCTCCCGTGGCGCCATGGACATCGAGGGCTTCGGCGAGCAGCGCGCCCACCTCTTCACCCAACGCGGTCTGCTCGGCGACGTCGGGGACATCTATCGCCTCACGCGCGAGAGCTTCGACGGCCTCGACGGCTTCGGCGACGTGTCGATCGCCAACCTGTTGCAGGCGGTCGAGGCGTCGAAGAGCCGCCCGCTGCCCAACCTCCTCATCGGCCTCAACATCCGCCACCTCGGGGTGACGGGGTCCAGGCTCCTCGCCCGGGCGTTCGGGCACCTCGACCGCATCATGGCTGCGACCGCCGAGGAGCTGGCGGCCGTGGAGGGCGTCGGCCCCAAGATCGCCACGAGCGTGCACGAGTTCTTCGCCTCCGAGCACAACCGCAAGGTCATCGACAAGCTGCGCGACGCCGGCCTGAACTTCACCGGCCCGGTCGCGCCCGACGTGGCTCAGACGCTGGCCGGCATGTCGGTGGTCGTCACCGGCACGCTGGAAGGCTGGTCACGCGAGGAGGCCGAGGAGGCGGTGAAGGCTCGTGGCGGCAAGTCTCCCGGCAGCGTCTCGAAGAAGACGACGGCCGTGGTGGTGGGCGAGTCGCCCGGCGCGGCGAAGGTCACCAAGGCCGACGAGCTCGGCGTGCCCGTGCTCGACGAGGCCGGCTTCGCCCACCTGCTCGAGACGGGTGAGCTACCCGGTCAGCCCGATGAGCCGGGCGAGCCCGCCCCCGACATCACGCAGCCGTGAAGCACCACGTGTACTCGATCCCCGTCTCGGGGGCTTCGGTGGCTCGCCAGAACCGGGCCGTGGCGCAGTGGCGGCCCTCGGACAACGACGGCGTGCCGAGCGCCTCGTCGCCGGGGGTGTACGAGAAGCCGGCGAAGCCGGTGATGGGCTGCAGCTGGTCAGCCGGTATCTCGACCCGGTCGAGGCGCAGCGTGCCGGTGTAGCCCTGCGCCAGCTGGATGCCGATGCGGTCCTGGCGGAGGTTCACGTCGCCGTCGGCCGGGAACACCCGCACGACCTCCTTCGGCAGCTGCGGCACCCGCTCGTCCTCGCTCTGGCTGAAGGCCACCACGAAGAGGAACAGGACGGCCCCGAGGACGAGGGTGATCAGCAGGCTGCGGAGGTTGAGGACTCGCTTCATGGGGCCGGCGACATTGTGGCCCAGGCGCCGTTCTATCCCCACTTCGGGGGTACCCGGAATGCGGGGGCCGCTCCGGTAACCTCCCCCCGTGGCCGCGCCGCGCATCGCCGAGCAGATCGGCCGGGTGCTCGGGGGGCGGTATCGCCTGGTCGGTCCCATCGGCACGGGCGCATCCGCCCACGTCTACCTGGCTGAGGACGTCACCCTGCGTCGCAGGGTGGCGGTGAAGATCCTGCACCCGGCGCTGGCGAGCGACGAGTCCTTCCTGCGCCGGTTCCGGGCCGAGGCCCAGGCCGTGGCCGGGCTGCGACACCCCGCCATCATGAGCGTCTACGACTGGGGTGAGGACGCCGACGGTCCCTTCCTCGTGCTCGAGCACCTGGCCGGCGGAAGCCTCCGAGACCTGCTCGACCAGGGCGAGCGGCTCTCGGTGGCCCAGGCGGCCGACGTCGGTCTCCAGGTGGCACGAGCCCTCGAGCACGCGCACCGCCGGGGCCTCGTGCATCGCGACATCAAGCCGGCCAACCTGATCTTCGACGAAGAGGGCCGCATCGTCGTGGCCGACTTCGGGCTGGCGCGTGCGCTGGCCGAGGCGTCCTCCACCGAGCCGACCGGCGCAGTGCTCGGCACCGCCCGCTACTCCTCCCCGGAGCAGGCCCTCGGTTCCACCCTCGACGGCAGGGCCGACGTCTACGCGCTGGCTCTCGTGCTCATCGAGGCCGTCACCGGGCAGGTGCCGTTCACGGCTGACACCACGATCGGCACGCTCATGGCCCGCGTCGGGCGCCCGCTCGAGATACCGGAGGAGATGGGCGCGCTCGTCCCGTTGCTGCGGGCTGCGGGCGCGTCCGAGCTCGACGATCGCATCGACGCCGCAGCCCTCGCCCGCGCCCTCGACGAGCTCGTCCCTCAGCTCGGGCGACCTGAGCCCCTCGCGCTCGCCGGCCGCAGCACCATCGACCTGCGCGACGGGCCCGATGACTTGACCCAGCTGCCCGCTCCGGCATCGCGCCTCTTCGACGCCGACACGCTCCTCGGCCCCGAGGCGAAGGGCTCGGTGAGCGCCACGGCTCTGGCCGTGAACGGCGCAGACCCGCCCAAGGTCGTCGGGTTGGGGCTGCGCCGCCGCTTCCGCCGCTCGGTGCTGGTGGTGCTCGCCCTTCTCGTGATCGCTCTGGTGGTCGGTGGTGGGGCCTACGCCTACCAGCAGTCGCAGGTGCCGACCTTCCCCGTGCCGGCCCTGCTCGGCCTGACCGTCGAGGGGGCCCGCGCCGAGGTGGCCGACGAGGGGTTCCGCATCGAGGAGATCCGCAGGGACTACGCCGAGGACCGGGAAGCCGGCCGGATCCTGAACGTCGAGCCGGCGCCGGGCAAGAGCCTCAAGCAGGGGAGCGACGTCGAGGTCGTCGTTTCGGCCGGCCCCGCGCCGCGTGAGGTGCCCAACCTGGCGAACCTCGACCAGGCCGCCGCCGCAGCTGCGCTCCAACGCGCCGGCTTCGAGATGGTGGCGGTGCCAACCCCGAGCGAAGAGGTCAAGGTCAAGGGCACGGTGCTCGGCTGGGCTCCCCGAGGCGAGCAGCCCAAGTTCACCAAGATCGAGGTGAAGGTCTCGAGCGGTCCTCCTGACCGGGCGGTGCCATCGCTGGGCGATCGCCTGTACGACGTCTACGTCAAGGCGCTCGAAGCCCTCGGCCTGAAGGCCAACCGGCAGGAGGCCTTCAGCGACACGGTGCCCGTGGGCCAGATCGTCGACACGGTGCCGCCCCCTGGCTCACCGGCCGCCTACGAGTCGGCCGTCACCGTGAACGTGTCCAAGGGCCCGGAGAAGGTGGCGATCCCGAGCCTGAACGGTCTGTCGGAGGCTGCGGCCAAAGCCAGGCTGGAGGCGGCCGGGCTACGGCTGGGTGACAGCTTCGGCCCGTCGGGACGACCGGTCTTCGCCACGTCACCGACCGCCAACACCCCGGTGAACAAGGGCACGGCGATCGACGTCTACACCCGCTGACCCCCTCGCCGGCCGCGCCGACTCGAAGTTGACCGCCCGGTCAAGAGCCTGACAACCTGCCCCGAGACCGACACCTTGGGGGGTTTCATGGGCGCACTCGAAGGCCGCGTGGCCATCATCACCGGCGCAGGCCGCGGCCTCGGTCGGGAGCACGCGCTGCTCTACGCCCACGAAGGCGCGAGGGTCGTGGTGAACGACCTCGGAGGCGCCATCGACGGCTCGGGTGACGACCGCACAGCCGCCCAGCAGGTCGTCGACGAGATCAAGGCCATGGGCGGGGAGGCGGTGGCCAACAGCGACGACATCGCCGACTGGGAAGGCGGCCAGCGCCTCGTCAACACCGCCATCGAGGCCTTCGGCGATCTGCACGTGCTCGTCAACAACGCCGGCATCCTGCGCGACCGGGTGCTCATCAACATGACCGAGGAGGAGTGGGACTCGGTCATCCACGTGCACCTGAAGGGTCACTTCGTCCCCAGCCGGTGGGCCGCCGCCTACTGGCGCGAGCAGGCCAAGGCCGGCAAGGAGGTCCGGGCCAACATCGTCAACACCTCGTCGACGTCCGGTCTGCTGGGCAACCCGGGTCAGGCCAACTACGGGGCGGCCAAGGCGGGCATCGGCGCCTTCACCGTCATCCTCGGCCAGGAGCTCAGCCGCTACGGCGTGCGTACCAATGCCATCGCGCCGGCCGCTCGCACCCGCATGACCGAGGCCACGCCCGGCCTCGGCGACATCGTGAAGGCGCCCGAGGACCCGGGCAAGTTCGACATCTGGGATCCGGGCAACGTCTCGCCGGTCGTGGCCTGGCTGGGCAGCGAGGGCTGCACGGCCAATGGCAAGGTCTTCTTCGTCCAGGGTGGCGCAGTCCGGCTGTTCCAGGGCTGGACGATGACCGAGAGCATCGAGAAGAACGACCGGTGGACGGTCGCAGAGCTCGACTCGGAGATGAAGAAGCTGCTCGGCTGATCAGCCGCTGACCTACCGTCGCCGAGCGACATCACCGCTCGGCTACTCGGTGATGTCCTTGATCCGCTGCTGCACCTGAGCGGCGGTCGGGTCGGCCACCGTGGCCTGCATGGCCATGAGCTTGGTCATGTCACCCTCGACCTTGATCTGACCGGCCATGAACGCCTGCATGCCGGCCTGCGGGTTGCCGTCCACGAAGATGGCCTTGGCCACTGCGTAGGGCACGGTGATCTTCACGTCGGCCCCCTCGATGTGGCCCAGCTCGAGCTCCATCTCGCCCGAGCTGCTGTCCATGTGCGCTTCCAGCGTGCCGGGACCGAACGGCACGTCGGTGATCACCTGGTTCATCTTCACCACATGGGCGCTCGTGCCCTTGCCGCGGAACTCTTCCCGGATCTTGCGGGCTTCGTCGATCCACTCGTTGCTCAGGAAGGGGAACTTCGGCACAGGGTCTCCTCGTTGACGGGGCGCCGGGCCTTCGCCCGCAGCGGCCGGACGCTACCCCCGCGCCCCTTACTTGACCACTTGGTCAAGGCGGCCCGGTACGATGCGACGGGATGGCTGCGAGCACCCGCGCTGAGCGGATCGAGAGCAGAGAGCGCAACCCCAAGTGGCGCAACGTGCCGCTGCGCATCGAGATGTCCGAGTGCATCAACTGCGACGCGTGCCTCCGGCACTGCCCGCCGCAGTTCGGGGCGATCTTCAACCACAGCATCGACGTCATCATCATCCCGGAGCTGTGCTCGGGCTGCGACAAGTGCCTGCCGCCGGTGTGCCCGGTCGACTGCATCTATCCCGATCCCGACTGGAAGCCCGCCCCGGACGACTGGTGGCAGGAGCCGACCACCGCGGACGTGTACTGAGGTCCTCGCAGCTCCGCCCGGCCTAGGGTTCCGGGCGTGACCGCACCCGTGCTCCCTGGCGCCGAACCGTTCTCCGCCCAGGGGGGACCCCACGGAGCCCTGGTGATCCACGGCTTCACCGGCACCCCTCAGAGCATGCGGGAGCTGGCCGAGCGCTTCGCCGCCGCCGGCCTGGCCGTGGAGCTGCCGCTGCTCCCAGGCCACGGCACGGCGCTCGAGGACATGGCCGCGACCGGTTGGGACGACTGGTGCGCGGCGGTCGAGCTGGCGTACACCGAGCTGGCCAGCCGGTGCACCAAGGTGGTGGTGGCCGGCCTCTCCATGGGCGCCACCCTCACCTGCTGGCTGGCCGAGCGCCATCCCGAGATCGCCGGCATCGTCTGCATCAACCCGGCCGTGGAGCCGGCTCTCCCCGAGGTGCGGGAGGCGATCGCAGCAGCCGGCAACGCCGTGCTGCCGGCGATCGGCAGTGACATCGCCGCCCCCGACTCGACCGAGCTGGCGTACGCCGGCATGCCCGCCGCATGCCTCCTGTCGCTCTTCGACGGCCAGGAGGAGGTGGCGCCCGCGCTGGCCGACATCGCGTGCCCGGTGCTGATCTTCACCAGCCGTGAGGACCATGTGGTGCCCACTACTGCCTCCGAGCTCCTGGCGGCTCGAGCCACCGGACCGGTCGAGCACTTCTGGCTCGAGCGCTCGTTCCACGTGGCCACCCTGGACTACGAGCGGGACGAGATCCTGGCCCGCTCAGCGAGCTTCGCCGAGCGGGTCACCGCCGGCTGAGGGAAACACCCCTGCCGCGTAGGCTCGCCGGTCATGCCGAACCGCATCACCCCCGACGACGTGCGCTCCGTCGCCCGTCTCGCCCGCCTGGCCGTCACCGACGAAGAGGTGGAGCTGTTCGCCGTGCAGCTGGCTGCGGTGCTCGAGCACGCCGAGGACGTCGAGGCGCTGGACACCGAAGGGGTGCCGCCCACCGCTCACCCGCTGGCCATGGAGAACGTGCTGCGGGACGACGTGGCCCGGCCCGGCGTCGACCGGGCAGAGGTGCTGGCCATGGCCCCTGCATCCGAGGCCGGGCGCTTCCGGGTGCCCCGCATCCTGGGTGAGGCTCCGTGAAGACCGCAGTGGACATCGCCGAGGCGGTGCGCACCGGCGAGCGCACCGCAGCCGAGGTCGTCGAGGAGCACCTCGGCGAGATCGAGCGGCGGGAGCCGGAGATCCACGCCTTCAACCTGGTGCTGGCCGACCAGGCCCGCCAGGCGGCGGCCGACGTCGACCGGCGGGTTGCCGCCGGCGAGTCTGTAGGTCGGCTGGCCGGCGTGCCCCTGGCCCTGAAGGACAACCTCTGCACCCGTGGCCTGCCCACCACCTGCTCGTCGAAGATCCTCGACGGGTGGTGCCCGCCCTACGACGCCACGGTCGTCGAGCGGCTCCGCGTGGCCGGCGCGGTGTTCGTCGGCAAGACGAACCTGGACGAGTTCGCCATGGGCTCGTCCACCGAGAACTCCGCCTTCGGCCCGACCTTGAACCCGCTCGACACCAGCCGGGTGCCCGGCGGCTCGAGCGGCGGCAGCGCGGCCGCGGTGGCCGCCGGCTTCTCCCCCCTCGCGCTCGGCTCCGACACGGGCGGCTCCATCCGCCAGCCGGCTGCCTTCTGCGGGGTGGTCGGCGTCAAGCCCACCTACGGGGCCGTCTCGCGATACGGGCTCATCGCCTTCGCCAGCTCGCTCGACCAGATCGGCCCCTTCAGCGCGACCGTGGCCGACAGTGCCCTGCTGCTCGAGGTGATCGCCGGCCATGACCCGCTCGACTCGACCTCCATCCCGCAGCCGGCGCCGTCGCTCATGGAGGCGGTCGAGGCGGGGGTGGACGGCCTTCGCATCGGTCTCATCCGGGAGCTCCTCGAGGGCATCGACCCGGACGTCGCCGCTCGGGTGCGGGAGGCGGCCGACGTGCTCTCCGCCGCCGGCGCCAAGGTGGAGGAGGTGTCGGTGGCGGCCACGATCTACGGCCTGTCCGCCTACTACCTCATCGCTCCCGCCGAAGCGTCGTCCAACCTGAGCCGCTACGACGGCGTGCGCTACGGGCTGCGGGCCGACGCGTCGGACATCACCGCCATGTACGAGCAGACCCGGGCCGCCGGGTTCGGCCCCGAGGTCAAGCGCCGCATCATGCTCGGCACCTACGCACTGTCCGCGGGCTACTACGACGCCTACTACGGGCAGGCGCAACGGGTCCGCACCCTCATCACCCGCGATTTCGACGCGGCCTATGAGCACTTCGACGCACTCCTCTCACCCACGGCCCCTACGACGGCGTTCGCGTTCGGGGCCAAGACGGAGAACCCTCTCGCCATGTATCTCAGCGACGTGTGCACGATCCCCTCGAACCTGGCCGGTCACCCGGCGATGAGCGTGCCCTTCGGCACCGGCGACGACGGCATGCCGGTCGGCGTGCAGGTGCTCGCTCCGGCCCTCGGCGAGACGGTCATGTTCCGGGTCGCCGGTGCCCTCGAGGCCGCAGCCACCGCCGCGACGGTGATGGCATGAGCCCCGACGCAGCAGGCCGCTGGGAGGTCGTGATCGGCCTCGAGGTGCACTGCGAGCTCCGCACCGAGACCAAGCTCTTCTGCGGCTGCCGCAACGCCTTCGGCGAGGAGCCCAACACCAACGTGTGCCCGGTCTGTCTGGGCCTGCCGGGCTCGCTGCCCGTGCTGAACCGCCAGTCGGTGGAGTACGCCATGCGCATCGGCGAGGCGCTCCACTGCGACATCCGGCCGAGCATCTTCCACCGGAAGAACTACTTCTATCCGGACATGCCGAAGGACTATCAGGTCAGCCAGTACGACGAGCCGATCAACTCCGACGGTTGGCTCGAGCTGCCGAACGGCAAGCGCATCGGCGTCACCCGGGCCCACATGGAAGAGGACACCGGCAAGTCGACGCACATGGGCGGCGGCGGCCGCATCGGCGACGCCACCCACT
Source organism: uncultured Acidimicrobiales bacterium (assembly GCA_902805655.1). GTDB lineage: Bacteria > Actinomycetota > Acidimicrobiia > Acidimicrobiales > CADCTF01 > CADCTF01. The sequence goes on along the minus strand of CADCTF010000160.1, from coordinate 24,707 downwards.
CGTTGGTCGACTACAACCGGGCCGGCGTGCCGCTCGTCGAGATCGTCAGCGAGCCGGAGATCGGCTCCGCAGAAGAGGCTCGGGCCTACGTGTCCGAGCTGCGGGCCATCCTCGTCGCCACCGGCGCCTCCGACGGGAAGATGGAGGAGGGGTCGCTACGTGTCGACGCCAACGTGTCCGTCCGCCCCCGGGGCTCCACCGCCCTCGGCACGCGGTGTGAGATCAAGAACATGAACTCGCTGCGGTCGCTCGGGCGGGCCGTCGAGTACGAGACCGGGCGGCAGATCGATCTGCTCGAGTCCGGTGACCGGGTGGTGCAGGAGACCCGCCACTGGAACGAGGACGAGGGTCGCACCTCCTCCATGCGGTCGAAGGAGGAGGCGGACGACTACCGCTACTTCCCCGAGCCCGACCTGGTCCCGCTGGCGCCTGACGACCAGTGGCGCAAGGCCGTTCGCGACTCGCTCGCCCCGATGCCCTCCGACCGACGCCGAGCCCTCGCGTCTGCGGCACACACGGAGCCGGCAGCCGTGGCGCTCCTGGTCGAGCAGGACCTCGACGGGCTGGTGCTGGCCGCCATCGGGGCCGGCGCGGATCCCCGCATCGCGCTCAACCGGGCCGCCAACGAGGTGGCCGCCGACCCGGACGGCGCCGCCCGGCTGAGTGCGGAGTCGTTCGCCCGGGTCGTGACCCTGGAGGCGACCGGGAAGCTGACGGCGACGCAGTCGAAGCAGGTGCTGGCCGCCATGCTGGCGGGGGAGTCCGATGACCCCGAGGCCATCGCCGAGGACCGGGGCTTCGAAGCCATGGACACCTCCGCCCTCCAAGCCGTCGTGGACCAGGTGATCGAAGCCAACCCCGGGCCCTGGCAGCGCTTCCTCGATGGTGACCCCAAGGTCTCCGGCCTCTTCATCGGTCAGGTCATGAAGAAGACGCAGGGCCAGGCCGACGGCAAGGCCGTCACCCGCATCCTCCAAGAGCGCCGCGACGGATAGGCACCGCGGCGGGAGCCGCGGCCGACTAGTCGAGGAGAGCAGTGAGCTTCTTCGGCGCAAGGATCCTGTAGCTCTCGGTCACCAGCTCGCGGATCTCGTCCCAGTCCGTATCGTCGGTCAGCAGCACGCCGAGACGGTCCGGGCCCGACCTCGATGCGAAGTACGGGTGGCCGGTGGCCAACAGCACCTCGCGCTCGTCGGGGTCGGCGCGCAGCACGAGGAGCGGGACGGGCGTGCCGTCCGGGTCCTCCGGTGCCGCGAGCAGGCAGAACGACCTCCGGCGGATGTCGAACGACTGCGCCCAGCCGTCGACCCGCACCGTCGTCTCCGGCAGCGCCAGGCACAGCATCCTGACCCGCTCGACGATGTGCTCCGGCACCTCCACGGGTGCGCGCGCTGTCACCCGGTGAACCGTGTCCCCGGCGGGTCGGCCGCCCAAGGTGCCGGTGACTCCCAGGAGTCGTCGTAGACCAGCTCGCGCACTGGTCGGCGGCGCACCGGCCCGTGCCGGCCCACCGGCTTGCCCATCGGGATGGTGGCGCAGATGGCCACGCCCTCGGGGATGGCCAGCAGCTCCCGCAGCTCCGGTTCCACCGCCGAGTGCCACATCGTGATCACCCCGCCGTAGCCGAGGGCGCGAGCCGCCAGCAACAGGTTCTGGCACGCCGGGTACACCGATGCACCCTCGGTGGGCACCGGCCGGCGGTACCGCACCAGGCACGGCAGCACGACGACGGGGATGTCCTCGAAGTGGTCGACCATGTGCTGCAGGGCCTGGTTGGAACGGGCCCGACGGCTGTTGCCGGCCTCGGTGTACGAGCCATCCGTCTGCTTGGCCGACCATCCGGCCCGGAACCCTTGCCCGAGAACGGCCTTGGCCTGCGTGGCCCGGGGCCCGTCCCGCAGCACGAGCATCCGGAACGGCTGCCGGTTCGACCCGGACGGCGCGCGAGTGGCCGCGAAGAAGATCTGGGCCAGGTGGTCGTCGGGGATGGGATCGGGCCGGAAGCGGCGGATCGCTCGCGTGGTGGCGAGCCCTTCGAGGAGGTCGACCATGATCCCGCAGCGTAGAGATCCGGCCTAGAGCCCGTCGGCCTTGTAGCGCTTGATCATCGCGGCGTAGCCGGTGTCGGTGTTGCTGCGCGACTTCATCCGCTCGAGGCGCTCCGGTGAGATCGGCTCGACGACGGCGGGGAGCCCCTTGACGAACGAGCCCTCGGGCACGACGGTGCGCGGTGTCACCACGGCGCCGGCGGCGACGACGCAGAAGCTGCCGATCTCGGCTCCATCGAGGATGGTGGAGTTGTTGCCGAGCAGGACGTTGTCGCCGACGCTCCTGCAGTGGATGACCACCCCGTGCCCGGCGGTGACGTTGTCGCCGATGGTCAGCGGCTCGCCGCAGTGGACGACGACGTTGTCCTCGATGTGGGTGTTCGACCCGATGCGGATGGACGAGAAGTCGCCCCGCACCACCGCGCCCGGCCACACGCTCGAACCCTCGCCGATCTCCACGTCACCCAGCACGAAGGCGGTCTCGGCGATCCAGACGGAGGCGGGCACCACCGGCGTTCGTCCCTCGAAGGTCTTGATCATGCCGACACGTTGCCACGTCAACGGTTCCGCGATTGTGGCGACCCGGACCGGGTACGGGAGAGGGATGAACCGTTGGAGCAGGGCCTTGCTGGCCGGGTTGGCCGTCCTCACGCTGGCCGGTGGTGTGGCATGTGAGCAGGGCGCGGGCGGGGGAGCCGGCGAAGGCAGCCCGAGCGACCGCAACCCCGGCGGCAACAACGAGGGTGGAACGGGTGCGACCGGCGGCGGCAGCGGCGGGGATACCAGCAGGAACCCGTAGTTCCCCAGCGACAGAGCGGCCCTACGCCGGCGGCGGCAACAGCACGTTCGGGTTGAGGGTGCCCCGGGGGTCGAGCGCCGCCTTGATGGCCCGGAAGGCCGCGATCTCTGTGTCGCTGCGGTTCAGCCCCAGCCACGCTCGCTTGGCCGTGCCGATGCCGTGCTCGGCGCTGATGCTGCCGCCGTAGGAGGCCGCCAGCCGCAGCACCGTCTCGTCCACCTGGTCGTCGTCGGGTGCGAGGCCGGTGACGTTGACGTGCAGGTTGCCGTCGGCCGCGTGCCCGAAGATCCACGTGCGGGCCTGGGGCGCGAGCGCCGCGATGCGGTGGGGTGCCTCTGCGACGAAGGCGGCGATCGCTGACGCGGGAAGCGCCACGTCCAGCTTGTGGGGTGTGCCGATGGCGTTGATGGCCTCGGTGTGGCGCTCTCGGTATGCCCACAGGCGCTGGCGGGCCGAAGCCGCAGAGGCCACCGCCACGTCGGCCACGGCACCGACGTCGGCCAGGGCCTCGGCGAGCGCGTCGGTGGGGTCGAGCCGGTCGGCGGCCTCCACCAACAGGTAGGCGACGTGGCGGGCCGGGAACGGAGCCGGGAGGCCGGTGACCTCCGCCACGAGGTCGAGGCCGGTCTGCAGGAACAGCTCGGCCGCGTCCACCGACGACAGCCGAGACCGCATCGACCCGGCGGCAACCAGCGCGGCATCGACCGAGTCGAAGGCGAGCAGGGCCACCACCCGCTCGGAGTACCGAGGCACCAGCCGCAACCGGGCCTTGGTGACGACGGCGAGGGTGCCCTCGCTGCCGCAGAGCAGCGACGGCAGGTGGTACCCGGTGTTGTCGCGCACCAGCCCACCGAGGTGGGTGACGACCCGACCGTCGGCCAGCACGGCCTCCACGCCCACCAGCTGCGACCTCGTGTCGCCGTAGCGAAGCGCTCGCAGCCCGGCGGCGTTGGTGGCGATCGTGCCGCCCACGGTCGCGGTGTCGCGGCTGGCCAGATCGACCCCGTAGGCCAGACCGGCTTCCGTCGCGGCCGCCTGGAGGCGGCCGATGGACACGCCCGCTCCGGCAGTGACCTGAGCCGCCGCCGGGTCCACGTCCTCCAGGTCCGCCAGCCGCGCCAGGCTCAGCACCACCTCGCCGGCCAGTGGCACGCTCCCGCCGACCAGCCCGGTGTTGCCGCCCTGCGGCACCACGGCCACTCCTGCGTCGTCGCAGATGCGCAGCACGGCGGCAACCTCCGCAGTCGAGCCCGGCCGCACCACGACCGACGTCGACCCGCGGAAGCGGCCGGTCCAGTCGACCGCGTAGCCGGCGACCACGTCCGCGTCGGTCAGCACGTGCGCTGCGCCCACCGCCGAAGCCAGCGGTCCGAGCAACCCGTCGACCACGGTCACGCCACGTCGATGCGGCACAGGAGCCATGTCGTGAGCGCGATCGCCGCCGCCCCGATCACGAACGGGGCGGCGATGGCCACCGACGTGCTCGAAGCCAGCGTGGGCGGCGCCTGACCGGCCAGATCGGCGAAGAGCGTCCGGGCGTAGCCGAGCACCGAGAGCCGGGTGGCGGTGGTGCCGCTGCGGGCGACGAAGCCCTCCCAGATCAGCAGGTACGTGAGCCCCCACACCAGGGCCCGCCGCACCACGAGCCCGAAGCCGAGGAAGATCGAGCAGTAGGCCAAGGAGGCGGCTGCCGCGGCGCCGAGCGAGGCGCCGACCAGGTCGATGCCGCCGTCGGCCAGCAGCGCCATGATCACCGTCGGCACGATGGCGAAGGGCACCGCGATGCTGAGGCTCGCAGCCAGGCTGGCGACGGTGATCTGCCAGCGGGGGATCGGCCGGAGCCAGAGGTACACCAGGGTGCGGTCCTCGGCCGGGTCGCCGAGCGCGGTCGACGCGAACACCAGTGCGGTGGTGGGCACCAACAGGCCGAGGCCGAACCCGTCGACGAGCGAGTAGGCCGCTTCGGGCCGATCGGAGGCGGACACCGTCACCCGGACGGCGAAGGCGAGGAGCATCCCGACCGCGGCGATGGCGAGCAGGGCGGCGGCGCGACCCCGGTTCAGCTGGGTCCGCAGGATGAGGCGGTAGATGTCCGACATCAGCGCCGGCCCACGAGGTAGCGGAACACGCTGTCGAGGTCGTCGTCGAGCGCGACGACCTCGTGCAGGCGCACGTCCCGTTGGCGAGCGACGCCGGCCACCGCATGGCGGAAGGCGGCGACGTCCACCGTGTCGACGATGACCGTCTCGGGTCCCTGCACCCACGCACCGACCACCGCGGCGGCATCGAGCAGCCCGGCGGCCAGAGCTCGCGGCTTGTCCGCGCCCAGGCGGAGCCGGTGGGGCCGGTCGTCCATGAGCTCGCGGATCTGGTGGAAGTCGCCCGTGGCAGCCAGGCGGCCTTCGGCGATGACGAGGACGCGAGAGCCGAGCTTCTCCACCTCGTCGAGCACATGGCTCGAGACGAGCACCGTGCGGCCCTCGTCGGCCAGCCGGCGGAACAGCGCGATCATCCGCAGCCGCTGGCGAGGATCGAGGCCCTCCAGGGGCTCGTCGAGCATGACGACCTGCGGTGAGTGGACGAGAGCCTGGGCCACCTTCACCCGCTGGCGCATGCCCTTCGAGTACGTGCGCACCGGCCGGCCATCGCCCGGGTCGAGCTCGACGAGGTGCAGCGCGGCTTCGGCCGCCGGCCGGGGCTGGTCGACCTTCTGCAGCCGTCCGGCCAGCTCCACGAACTGCAGCGCGGTGAGCGGGTCGAACAGTGCCTCCTGTTGCGGCACGAGACCGATGAGCCGGGTCACGTCGAGGTCGCGGCGGGGAACCCGGCCGAGGATGCGCACCTGCCCGCGTGACGGGGGAGTGAGGCCGCACATGATGCGCAGCAACGTCGACTTGCCGGCGCCGTTCGGCCCGAGCAGCGCGGTGATGCCCGGCCCTACGGTGCACGAGACCTCGGAGAGCGCCACGATGCCGCCGAAGAACTTGGAGACCTCGTCGACCTCGATGACCGCGTCGTCGGTCACCGCGTCACCTGCAGAGACCGATACCGAAGCACGCACACCGCGCTGCCGAGGGCGGTCCAGAACAGTGCGCCTGCGGCCAGGGCCAGCGTCGTCACCTGCGGGTCACCACTGCTCTCGCCGTAGATGCGGCTGACGAGCAGGAGCGGCGCGGCGGTGAGGTGGGACCCGAACACCCACGAGGGTCCGTTCAGCCCGTAGACGATGGTGCCGGTGACGATGCTCGACCCGATGAGCAACAGCAGCGTCGCGGCGGCGGCCACGGCCCGCCGGTCCGTCAGGCTGGCCACTCCCATCGACACCGCGGTGTAGAGGGCCGCCAGCATCGTGCCCGACGCCAGCATCCGGCCCAGCACGGCGAGGAAGGCGAGGAAGCCATCGGGCCCGGCGCTCTGCATCATGCGACCGAAGAGCAGCAGCAAGGGTGGGCCCACGGTGACGAAGGCGACGACGATGGCGACGGCGAGCACCTTGCCGAGGAGGTACGTCATGCGGGTCAGCGGTGACGAGAGGTAGAGGCTGAGCGAACGGGAGCGCCGGTCGGGGCACAGCGCCTCGGGCGCCACGAACGTCACGAACAGCACGATGGCGGAGATGATGAAGCCGTAGTACTCGCCGTACGGCGGCACGATGAGGTCGGCTTGCGCCCGGGCGCCGAAGCGGCCCGACAAGGCCACGATGCCGACGAACACGATGGCCGGGATGTAGGCGAAGGCGATGGCCATGACGGGCAGCACCTTGGCCCGGGCCGGGCGGCGCAGACCCAGGATGCGGCGCAGGGTGTGGGCGATCACCGACCGCACGGCGTGGGCGGTGCCGGCACGAGGGCCGTCGTAGCGGCGGTAGCCGCGGTCGAGGATGCGGGCGTCACCCGTCGGCAGGCTCACCCGGCGTCCGCCGAGAGGAAGACCTCTTCGAGCGACGACGTCCGCTGTTCCAGCCGCCGCAGGCCGAAGCGGCCCTCGTCGAGCGCGTCCCGCACCAGGTCGAACACGGTGGGGCCGCTCATCAGCGCGGCGACGAGGGCGCCGTCGGCCCGGGCCGTCACGCCGGCCGAGACGAGCGCCGCCACCAGCCGGGCCACCTCGGGCTCTCCGCCGTCCACCTCCACCATGAGCTCGTTGGCATCCGAGCGGCGCAGCTCCGTGAGCGGCCCGCTGCGCACCACCCGTCCGCCGTCCAGGATCACCACTGCGTCGCTCACCCGCTCAACCTCCTCCAGCAGGTGCGAGCAGAGGATCACGTTCAGGCCGAGCTCGTGACCGATCTTGCGCACCAGGGTGAGCATCGAGTCGCGCTGCATCGGGTCGAGCCCGTTGGTCGGTTCGTCGAGCAGCACCAGCTCGGGGTCGTGGGCGATGGCCACCGCCAGCTTCACCCGCTGGCGCTGCCCGGTGCTCATGGTGCCCACCGGCCGGAACCGCTCCTCGCCCAACCCCACCTCGTACAGCGCGTCGCTCGCCCGCGTCTGGGCTTCCCGGCTTGGGAGGCCGTGCACCTCGGTGAGGTGGCGGACGATGTCGTAGGCCCGCACGTCCTCGGGCAGCGCCTCGTGCTCCGGGGCGTAGCCGACCCGGGCCCGCAGGTCGGCGCCCTGCGTCCACGGGTCGCGCCCTAGCACCTCCACCTGCCCCTCGTCGGGGCGGTGCATGCCGAGCAGCAGCCCGAGCAGGGTGGTCTTCCCGGCGCCGTTCGAGCCGAGCAGCCCCGTGATGCCTGGCTGGATCTCGAAGCTGGCGCCCTGCAGGGCTGCGGTCGCACCCCAGCGCTTCGAAACCGCCTGCGCCCGCACGACTGGAGCCATCGGGCATCACCGTATCCACGACCGCAGCGCTCACGGGGCCGCGTACGCTGCACCGGTGCCCGAAGACATGAAGCCCCGCAGCCACGAGGTCACCGACGGGTACGAGCGGGCGCCGGCGCGCGCCATGCTGCGCGCCATCGGCATGACCGACGACGACTGGGTCAAGCCGCAGGTCGGCGTGGCCTCGTCGTGGAACGAGGTCACGCCCTGCAACCTGCCGCTCGACCGCCTGGCCAAGCGGGCCAAGGAAGGCGTGCGGGCCGCCGGCGGCTACCCGATCGAGTTCGTCACCATCGCAGTGAGCGACGGCATCTCCATGGGCCACGAGGGCATGCGCGCGTCGCTCGTGAGCCGCGAGGTCATCGCCGACTCGGTGGAGACGGTGATGCACGCCGAGCGCTTCGACGCCCTCGTGACGCTGGCCGGCTGCGACAAGTCATTGCCCGGCATGCTCATGGCCGCGGCTCGCCTCGATCTGCCGGCGATCTTCATGTACGGCGGCTCCATCCTGCCGGGGCACATCCCGAACGATCCCGAGAACCGCGCCCTCGACATCGTCAGCGTCTTCGAGGCGGTCGGCGCCCGAGCCCAGGGCGGCCTGACCGACGAGGAGCTTGCCCTCATCGAGCGCCACGCATGCCCCACCGAGGGATCGTGCGCCGGCATGTTCACGGCCAACACCATGGCGTCGGTCGCCGAAGCCATCGGCATGGCGCTGCCCGGTAGCTCCTCCGCGCCGGCGCCCGACTCGCGTCGCGACGAGCTCGCCCGGCGCTCGGGCGAAGCCGTGGTCGAGCTCATCCGCCAGGACCTGCGGCCCCGTCGCATCATGACCAAGGCGGCCTTCGAGAACGCCATCGCCGTGGTGATGGCCGTGGGCGGTTCCACGAATGCGGTGCTGCACCTGTTGGCCATGGCCAACGAGGCCCGCGTCGACCTCGAGCTCGAGGACTTCAACCGCGTCGGTCGGCGCGTTCCCCACATCGCCGACACCAAGCCCCACGGCAAGTACCACATGACCGACCTGGACGAGATCGGCGGCGTCCCCGTGGTGATGCGCGAGCTGCTCGACGCCGGCCTGCTCGACGGCGACTGCCTCACCGTCACCGGCAAGACCCTCGCCGAGAACCTGGCCGACCTCGACCCCCCGAAGCCGGACGGCGACGTGGTGCACTCGGTGTCGCGGCCGCTGCACATCGATGGAGGCATCGCCGTCCTGACCGGCACTCTGGCGCCCAAGGGCTCGGTGGTGAAGGTGGCCGGGCTCGACTCCGACCACTTCGACGGCACCGCCCGCGTGTTCGACGGCGAGGACGGCGCCATGGAGGCGATCCTCGCCGGCACCATCGAGCCGGGCACCATGGTGGTCATCCGCTACGAGGGCCCGAAGGGCGGCCCGGGGATGCGCGAGATGCTGGCCGTCACCGGGGCCATGAAGGGCGCCGGCCGGGGCGGGGACTGCGCCCTGCTGACCGACGGCCGCTTCTCCGGCGGCACGCACGGCTTCTGCATCGGCCACGTGGCGCCCGAGGCGGTGGACGGCGGGCCGATCGCCTTCGTTCGCGACGGCGACCGCATCGTGGTCGACATCGCCGCCCGATCGATCGACCTGATGGTCGACGAAGCCGAGCTCGAGCGTCGGCGTGGGGACTGGAAGCTTCCTGAGCCCCGCTACACCACCGGCGTCCTCGCCAAGTTCGCCCGCCTCGTCACCGGCGCCGAGCGCGGTGCGATCACCGAGGCCTGAGCAACGGTTGCCAAAGGCGCGCGGTTGGTGCCACACTGGTCGGGCGATGTCTGACGCCGGCCGCACCCTTCTCGTAGTACGCACCTAGCGCACGCCTCCGTCTCCACCCGCGTGCGCTCAACGACTCCCCGAACGGGGGGTCGTTTTGTTTTTCCGGCCACATCCGTCCGCAGCACCGCCGCAACCGTCGCACCGTCGCAACCACCCCCAGCACCCAGGAGCACCTCATGAAGCTGACCGGGGCCCAGGCCCTCATCAAGAGCCTCGAGATGGAAGCCGTCGAGGTCATGTTCGGGCTTCCGGGCGGGTGCATCCTCCCCGCCTACGACCCGATCATCGATTCGTCCATCCGCCACATCCTCGTGCGCCACGAGCAGGGCGCCGGCCACATGGCCGAGGGCTATGCCCACGTGACGGGCCGGCCCGGCGTGGCCATCGTCACCAGCGGCCCCGCGGCCACCAACCTGGTGACGCCTCTCTGCGACGCCTACATGGACTCGGTGCCGATGATCGCCATCACCGGCCAGGTCGGCACGAAGTCGATCGGCACCGACGCCTTCCAGGAGTGCGACACCGTCGGCATCACCCGCTCGGTCACCAAGCACAACGAGCTGATCATGTCGCCGCAGGACATCCCGCGGATCGTCCGGGAGGCGTTCCACATCGCCACCACCGGGCGCCCGGGGCCGGTGCTGCTCGACCTGCCGAAGGACGTGCTGCAGGGGACCATGGAGTGGGAGTGGCCGGAGACGGTCGACCTGGTCGGGTACCGCCCCACCGCGGCGGCCGATCCTCAGCGCATCCGTGAGGCGGCCCAGCTGATCGCCCAGGCCCGGCGTCCCGTCTTCTATGTCGGCGGCGGCGTCCTCAAGGCCCGTGCGTCCGAGGCGCTCAAGCAGCTCGTGGAGATGACCGGCATCCCTGTCGTCACCACCCTCATGGCCCGGGGGGCGTTCCCCGACCGTCACGAGCTGTGCCTGGGCATGCCCGGCATGCACGGCAACTACACCGCGGTCACGGCCATGCAGAAGGCCGACCTCCTGATCGCCCTGGGCAGCCGCTTCGACGACCGGGTCACCGGCCGGGTCGACGCCTTCGCTCCCGGCGCCAAGATCATCCACGTCGACATCGACCCGGCCGAGCTCGGCAAGGTCCGCCGGCCCGACGTGTCGATCGTGGGGGACTGCCGCCAGGTCATCGAAGAGATGGTGAAGGCCGTCCGGGCCCTGGACGACGGGGCCCAGCCCGACCGCACCGAGTGGATGGCCCAGGTGCGGCGCTGGCAGGAGGAGTTCCCGCTCCACTACGAGCAGGGCTACGAAGAGGGCGATCGGCTCAAGCCGCAGTACGTGCTCGAGACGCTGCGCGACTCGACGCCCGACGACACGATCCTCGTGTCGGGCGTCGGCCAGCACCAGATGTGGAGCTCGCAGTACTGGAAGTTCGACCACCCGTACACGTGGGTCAACTCCGGCGGCCTCGGCACCATGGGCTTCTCGGTGCCGGCCGCCATCGGCGCCAAGGTCGGCCGCCCCGACAAGATGGTCTGGGCCATCGACGGCGACGGCTGCTTCCAGATGACGGCCCAGGAGCTGGTCACCGCCTCGTCCGAGCGCATCCCGGTGAAGATCGCCATCCTCAACAACGCCTACCTCGGCATGGTGCGCCAGTGGCAGGAGATGTTCTACGAGGAGCGCTACTCCGAGGTCTACCTGTCGCCCGACCTTCCCGACTACGTCAAGTGGGCCGAGGCCATGGGCTGCGTCGGCTTCAAGGTCGAGCACCCCGAGGACGTGCAGACCACCATCGACAAGGCCAACGAGATCGACGACCGCCCGGTCGTCATCGACTTCCGCACCGACTCCTCGGAGAAGGTCTTCCCGATGGTCGCCGCCGGCCAGTCGAACGACGACATCATCCCCGGCCCCACGCCGGGCCGGAAGGTCGTGCAGTGATGGCCCCCCGGCCGAAGCTCCACACCCTCGTCGTGCTCGTCGAGAACAAGGCCGGCGTGCTGGCCCGGGTGTCGGGCCTCTTCGCCCGTCGCGCCTTCAACATCTACTCGCTCGCCGTGGCGCCCACCGATGACGAGCGGTTCAGCCGCATCACCATCGTCGTGGATGCCGAGGAGACGCCGCTCGAGCAGGTGACCAAGCAGCTCTTCAAGCTCATCAACGTGGTGAAGATCGACCTGCTCGACCCCGACGACTCCGTCGAGCGCGAGCTGCTGCTGGCATCGGTGCACACCGAGGAGGGCGAGCGCAGCGAGCTCATCGAGCTGGTCAACGTCTTCAAGGGCACGATCGTCGACGTGGGCCACGACTCCGTCACCGTGATGCTCGCCGGCAAGCCCCGCAATCTGGACGACTTCGAGGAGCTCGTGCGAGCCTTCGGGATCGTCGAGCTGCAGCGCACCGGACGGGTGGCGCTGCCCCAGCTGGACAAGCAGGCGCCCCGCCTTCGGAGCGTCGTCGGAAAGGTGAGCTGAACAATGGCCAACGTGTACTACGACAAGGATGCAGACCCGGGCCTCATCGCCGGGCGCAAGGTGGCGGTGATCGGCTACGGCTCCCAAGGCCATGCCCACGCGCTGAACCTGCGGGACTCGGGCATCGACGTCCGCGTCGGCCTGCGGGAGGGCTCGTCCTCCCGGGCCAAGGCCGAGGCCGCCGGCCTAAAGGTGCAGTCGGTGGCCGACGCGTCGGCCGAGGCCGACCTCATCATGATGCTGCTGCCGGACACCGAGCAGAAGTCGGTGTACGAGGAATCGGTGCAGCCGAACCTGTCGTCCGGCGACGCCCTGTTCTTCGCCCACGGGTTCAACATCCGCTTCGGGCAGATCCAGCCGCCCGAGGGCGTGGACGTGGCCATGGTGGCTCCCAAGGGCCCCGGGCACCTGGTGCGGCGCACCTACACGGAGGGCGGTGGCGTGCCGGCGCTGATCGCCGTGGCCCAGGACGCTTCGGGCAAGGCGCGTGACCTTGCGCTGTCGTACGCCTCGGCCATCGGTGGCGCTCGGGCGGGCGTCCTCGAGACCACGTTCACCGAGGAGACCGAGACCGACCTCTTCGGTGAGCAGGTCGTGCTGTGCGGCGGCGTCACCGCTCTCGTGCAGGCGGGCTTCGAGACCCTCGTCGAGGCCGGGTACCAGCCCGAGTCGGCCTACTTCGAGTGCCTGCACGAGCTCAAGCTCATCGTCGACCTCATGTACGAGAACGGGATCGCCGGCATGCGCTTCTCCATCTCGGACACGGCCGAGTACGGCGACCTGACCCGTGGGCCTCGCATCGTGGGGCCCGAGACCAAGGCCGAGATGAAGCGCATCCTCGGCGAGATCCAGGACGGCACGTTCGCCGAGGAGTGGATCGCCGAGAACCGCACGGGACGCTCGAAGTACACCGAGCTGAAGGAGCGGGGCGCGCAGCACCAGGTCGAGCAGGTCGGCGCCGAGCTCCGGAAGATGATGCCGTTCATCTCCGCCGGCAAGGAGCGCCCGCAGGACGTGTCGGGAGGCTGAGGTCACAACGATCCGCGGTTGGCTCGTTGTTGGGTCAACCGCGCACAGTGGTCGTGCCGATGCCTAGGTCGTGATGCGGCTGCGGTTCCCTGGAGCTTCGACCCCCCGGCCAGAGTCGCCGCGGTCCGCGCCATCGGCAGGTCACTCGGGATCCTCCTGGGGAGACCGGGAGCTGCGGGCCCGCTTCGAGCACTTCAGCGGCGCGCTGGCGAGGACGGCGGGTCTCGCCGACATGGACGACGCGCTGGGCGTGGTCGCACAGGAGGCGGGGAACCTGCTCTGCGGGTCGATGACCCTCGCCTGCGCGCCCGATGCAGACGGCGGATGGCGCGGCGCTGTCGCCGACCGCTCGGGCGCCCGAAGTGCTGCCCCGGCGCTGGTGGAGGCGGCCCGCGCCGGTCTGGCGGCTGCGGATGCGGGCACCGGGCCGGCCAGCCTGGTGCCGGGCGCAGAGGTCGTCACCTCGCGGACCGACTCGGCCGGCGGCATGCCGTGCGTGATCGCCGTGTGGCTCGAGGTGAAGCCGTGGATCGCCAGCCTCACCCGCACCGAGGTGCTCGACGCCTTCACGACGCACGCTGCCATCACGCTCGCCAACGCTCGCATCCACGAGGCCGCCGGCGCCGCCCTTCGTCACGAGCGAGACCTGGTGCGCCAGAAGGACGACTTCGTGGCGATGGTGTCCCACGAGCTCCGCACGCCCCTCACCGCCATGCTCGGCTCGGTGGCCACGCTGCGCCGGTTCGACGACACGATGGATCCGGCGCGTCGGGTGCAGCTGCTGGACATGGCCGCCCGCCAGGGCACCCGCCTCACCGCCCTGATCGAGGACCTGCTCAGCGTTGCTGCGGCCGAGTCGGACCTCGAACCTTCGCAGCTGGCACTCGTCGACCTGTGCGCATTCGTCTCCGAGCTCGCGCCGGAGCTGGCCGAGATCTCCGGTGGACGCCTCGCGTTGCCCACGGCCGCCGGCGAGGCCGTGGTGCGGGCCGACTCCGGCAAGCTCCGACAGATCGTCACCAACCTCGTCGACAACGCCGTCAAGTACGCCCCGACGGGCCCGATCGAGGTCGTCGTGCAGCGAGACGGTGACCGTCGCAGCCTCTCGGTGGTCGACCATGGTCCCGGCATCGCGGAGGAGGACCGGGAGCGGGTGTTCGACCGCTTCGTGCAGCTCGACCAGTCGTCCACGCGGCACGCAGGTGGCACGGGGCTCGGGCTCTACCTCTGCCAACAGCTCGCGCGGCTGCAGCACGGCTCCATCGCCCTGTCATCCACACCGGGCGGCGGGAGCACGTTCACCGTCGCCCTCCCTTGCCACGACACAAGCCGACCGAAAGGGATCACACGTTGACCATCATCGAGGAGAAGACGCTCCGGGTGCTCGTCGCGGACGACGACCCGGACATCCTGGCTCTGCTCACCATGAACCTCGAGGGCCAGGGGTACCTGGTCGAGTCGGTCACCGACGGCGAGGAAGCGCGTGATGCGGCCCTCCGGATGCTGCCCGACCTCATCGTGCTTGACGTGATGATGCCGAAGATGGACGGTCTCGAGGTGCTGACCATCCTGAAGAACCACGAGGCCACCAAGAACATCCCGGTCGTGATGCTGACGGCCAAGGCCAGCGACACCGACGTGTGGGGCGGCTGGCAGAGCGGCGCCGACTACTACATCACCAAGCCGTTCGACCTCGACGAGCTCCTGCACTTCATCGGCTACCTCCGCGTGAACGGCGCCCTGATCGACTAGCGGTACCGTCGGAGAGTGCGATCGCCGACCGACACCGGCCTTCGCGAGGCGCTCTCGGACCTGCGGACCCAGCGTCGCCGCAACCGGTTGTCCGAGTGGAACTTCATCGACGCGCTGTACAAGGCCTACGTCGGTGCGCTGGTGCTCGGCGTCGTCGTCACCGCGCTGTCGGGCATGACCGGCGACCAGCGCATCCTCGACAGCGAGATCGACGACGTGCTCCGCCGCGGCCCCGGCCTGGTCGGCATGTTCGTCGCCTTCGGGCTGGCCGTCGCCCTTCGATCCGGCGCCCGGGGCGGTCCGCTGGCCCTCGAGGCGGCCGACGTCCGGCACGTGCTCATGGCACCGGTCGACCGCGCCTTCGCCTTGCGGGGTCCGGCCGTGAAGCAGCTTCGGTTCCTGTCCTTCACCGGGGCGGTGGCCGGTGCCGTCGCCGGGCTGCTGGCGTACCGGCGGCTTCCGGGTTCGCCAGTGGCGTGGGTGGCGGCCGGCGCGGCGGTGGGCGGTCTGGCTGCGGCCGGCGGCGTCGGCGCAGCCATGCTGGCCGCCGGGCGACGCCTCGGACGCGGTGCGGCGTCGGCGCTGGGAGTCGTGCTGCTCGCCTGGGCGGGGGCGGACGTTGCGCTCGGCTGGACGACGTCACCGATGGCTCTGCTCGGGGGTCTGGCCCTGTGGCCGCTGGAGGTGGAGCCGCTCGACCTCGTGGGAGCGCTCAGCTTCGCCGCCCTGGCGGTGGCCGGCCTAGTGGGCGTGCGCGGCCTGTCACTGGAAGCGGCGGAGCGGCGGGGGAGGCTGGTCGGGCACCTCCGGTTCGCGGCGACCCTGCAGGACATCCGCACGGTGATGCTGCTCCGCCGTCAGCTCGCCTTCGAGCAGCCACGCGCCACGCCATGGGTGCGGATGGGCCGGCGCCACGGGCGCTTCCCCATCTGGCGTCGGGACTGGCAGGGCATCGCCCGCTGGCCGATCACCAGGGCGCTCCGGATGGTCGGCCTGGGACTGGCTGCCGTGGCCGCGTGCGCGGGCGCGTGGCAGGGCACGACCCCCCTCATCTTCCTGGCCGGGGCGGTGGTCCACCTCGCCGCACTCGACGCCACCGAAGGCCTGTCCCAGGAGGTCGACCACCCGGACCGGCGGGACGCGGTGCCGATGGCGCGAGGTGCGCTGCACCTCCGGCACCTCGCCGCGCCCGTCGTGCTCCTGGCCACGGTCGGCATGGTCGGTGTGGCGGCCGTGGCGCTCTTCTCTCCCGAGACGGCGCTGCGAGTCGGCCTGCCGCTCGTCGTGCCGGTGGCGCTGGCGGCGGTCGCGTCGGCGGCGATCACGACCGTGCGCCAACCGCCCAACCCGGAGCGGCTCATCATGGACCAGACCGGGCTGATGATGTTCCAGCACCAGGCTCTCCCGCCACTGGTCGCCACGGCCGGGCCGGCCCTCCTGCTGCTGGCCCGTCCCGGCTCGGATGGCAGCGCCGGCGAGCCGCTGGCGATGGCGTTCCCCGGGGTGGGGCTGCTCCTCCTCGTCGCCCTCGTGCTCGGCTGGGTCCGCCATCGCGAGGGCATCGCCGAGGCAAAGGCCGGCGCCGGCCTGTCCGCGGTGGGCAGGTAGCGTCGGCCGCCGTGCCTGCGCTGCGGTCCGACGAGCTGACCAAGGTGTACGGCGACCTCACCGCCCTCGAGCCGCTGACGCTGACGGTGCCGCCGGGCGAGCTGGTCGTCCTGGTAGGGCACAACGGCTCGGGCAAGTCGACGCTGCTCAACATCGTCGCCGGGCTGCTCGAGCCGTCGGCCGGTGTGGTCGAGATCGACGGCCATCCGGCCGGCAGCCTTGGTGCCCGGGCGGCCACGTCCTACCTGCCGGACAACCCGGTGCTCTACGACGACCTGAGCCTCGTCGAGCACCTGGAGTACGTCGCCCGTCTCCATGGCGTGGACGACTGGCACGAGCGAGCCGAGGAGCTGCTCGAGCGGTTCGGGCTGGCCGAGAGGGCCGACGACCTGCCTTCCCGCTTCAGCCGCGGCCTCAAGCAGAAGGCGGCGATCGCGCTCGGCCTCATCCGCCCGTTCTCCCTGCTGATCGTCGACGAGCCGTTCGTCGGCCTCGACCCGCCCGGGCGCTCGGTCATGGTGGACCTGCTCGAGGAGGCGCACCAGGAGGGAGCCGCCGTCATCGTCGCCACCCACCAGATGGAGTTCGTGCAGCGGACGCAGCGGTGCATCGCGCTGCGGGACGGCGGTGTGGTCTACGACGGGCCGGCGGCCGGAGCCAGCGTCGACCGCCTGGTGACGGGCGACTCCGGCAGCTGAGCCCTCCGGCGGGTCAGCCTCGCCCGAACCAGGTGGCCCGGGCCGCGGCGAGGAGGTTCAGGTTCCGGTCGAACAGGGCGGTACCGGCGAAGAGCTTGCGGCCCTCGCCCCCGATCTGCCATCCGGTCACCACGTGATCCCCGTCGGCCCGCACCTCGGCGTACTGCTCGAAGACGATCCGACCGAGGAGCCCGGCTCCCACCTCACGGGCGATGAACGCGAAGGCGCCGGGGCAGTCGAGCGCAGACAGCACCCAGTGGGCGTCGACCGAACCGTCGGCCGCGGCCAGGTGCGGGCCCGGCCGCCACACGCCGGCCACCTGCGGCTGACCGTCGACCTCCACCGGACCGGCGAAGATGCGGAGGCCCTCACCCGGCTTCTGGAGCTTGCCGCAGCCGAAGCAGGTCGGGTGCACTCCCCGGTCGTTGTAGTGCGACGGTGAACCGGCCTCGGCGGCCACCGCCTCCTCGTACGAAGGCGGCCGCGGCACGTCGATCTCCAGCGTGGCCGGCTCGGACTCCGCCACCACCTCGTCGCCGTTCCGGATCTCGAAGCGGCCGTCGCCCACCTCGTTGAGCTCGAGCGGCACGTCGAGGGGCGTCGGGCGGCGCAGGGTCACCTGCACCGGGCCCTTGGTCCGGCTGGCGAGCAGCCCGGTGACATAGCCGCCGTGACCCATGGTGGGAGGTCCGGCGAAACGGCTGGCGACTTCGATGTGCATGTGCGGTCCTGGTTCGGGTCAGGGGGACGGATCGGGGCCTGGCAGCGTAGAGATACCACCGCCGGCGGGGAAGGGCCGCATCGGCGGGCCGGCCGGGTGCTTGAATCACCCGATGGGAAAGATCGCCGTCCACGTCCAGCTGCCTGCCGTCGCCGGGAAGGGCGCTGAGCTCGTCGAGGCCTTCCAGTCGTTGTACGAGGGGCCACTCGACGCCGAGCCCGGCACCGTCGTCCACGTGATCCATCAGGCCGAGGGCGAGCCGGACAGCGTGGTGTTCTACGAGCTCTACGAGGACGACGCCGCCGTCAAGGCCCACAACGAGGGTGAGGCGCTGAAGGCGGTGCTGCCCAAGCTCGCCGGCCTGGTGTCCGGGCGACCGGTGGTCACGCGGCTCGAGGTGCGCAACGCCAAGGGCGTCACCGTCTGAGCCCCTCCTGGTCGCTCAGCCGGCGAGGCGCTCGACCACGTGGTCGATGCAGCGGGTGAGGGCAGCGACGTCACTCGGGTCAGTGGCGGGATAGAGCGCCACCCGAAGCTGGTTCCGGCCAAGCTTGCGGTACGACTCCGTGTCCACCACGCCGTTGGCGCGAAGCACCTTGGCCAGCACGTTGGCGTCCACCGCCGGGTCGAAGTCGATCGTGGCCACGACGTGGCTGCGCTCGTCGGGCTTCTCGACGAAGGGGGTGGCGAACGACGACGCCTCGGCCCAGCCGTAGATGGCCTCGGCCGACGCGTCGCACCTCGAAGCCGCCCACTCGAGCCCACCGTTGTCGTTCATCCACTCGACCTGGTCGACGAAGAGGAACAGCGTGGCGAGCGCCGGCGTGTTGAGCGTCTGATCGAGCCTCGAGTTGTCGAGGGCCGTCTTCAGGTCCAGACCGGCTGGGATCCAGCGGTCGGAGGCGGCGATGCGCTCGATGCGCTCGACGCCGGCCGGCGAGCAGGCCGCGAGCCACAGCCCACCGTCGCTGGCGAAGCACTTCTGCGGTGCGAAGTAGTAGCAGTCGAACTGGGTCGGATCCACGCGGAGCCCGCCGGCGGCCGAGGTGGCGTCGACGGCCACGATGGCCGATGCGTCGGCTCCCTCGGGTCGGCGGACCTCCATGGAGACACCCGTCGACGTCTCGTTCTGCGTCAGCGCGTACAGGTCGATGCCGGCCCGGCCCACGGCCGCCGGATGCGTGCCCGGCGTCGACTCGAGGATCTCGGGCTCCTGCAGGAACGGAGCGGCCTTCACCCCGGCCGCGAACTTCGAGGAGAACTCGCCGAAGGCCAAGTGCTGGCTGCGCTCCTCGATCAGGCCGAAGATGGCGGCGTCCCAGAAGAGCGTCGAGCCACCGTTGCCGAGCACGATCTCGTACCCGTCGGGCAGGGCGAGCAGGCTGCTGAGCCCGGCACGCAGCCGGCCCACCATCGACTTCACGGGTGCCTGGCGGTGGCTCGTGCCGAGGTAGGTCGGTGCCGCATCGGCCAGTCGTTGCACCGACTCCTGCCGCACTCGCGATGGACCCGAGCCGAAGCGCCCGTCGGCGGGCAGCAGCGAGTCGGGGATGCGAATGTCGGGCCGGTCGAGCGGGGTCACTGTGCAAGCATGGCAGCCATGGCGAGCCCTTCCACATCCGTTTCCCGTGCCCGCTTGTCGCAGCGCATCTCCGCCATCGCGGAGTCCGCGACGCTGCTGGTGGACGCGAAGGCCAAGGCCTTGAAGGCCGCGGGGGAGGATGTCATCGGCTTCGGCGCGGGGGAGCCCGACTTCCCCACGCCCGACCACATCGTCGCCGCCGCCGCCGCCGCCTGCGCCGACCCGGCCAATCACAAGTACACGGCGACCCCCGGCCTGCCCGAGCTGCGCGCGGCCATCGCCACCAAGACCCGGCGTGACTCCGGCCTGGAGGTGGAGCCCGGCTCGGTGCTCGTCACCAACGGCGGCAAGCAGGCCGTGTACCAGTCGTTCGCAGCCCTGTGCGACCCGGGTGACGAGGTGCTCCTGCCGGCGCCGTACTGGACCACGTACCCGGAGGCCATCGCGCTGGCGGGTGGAGTTCCGGTAGAGGTCCTCGCCGACGAGAGCACCGGCTTCAAGGTGACGGTCGACCAGCTCGAGCAAGCGGCCACCGAGCGCACCAAGGTGCTGCTCTTCGTGTCGCCCTCGAACCCCACCGGCGCCGTCTACACAAGGGCCGAGATCGAGGCCATCGGCCGGTGGGCCGCGGATCGTGGCCTTTGGGTGGTCACCGACGAGATCTACGAGCACCTGGTCTACGGCCACGCGGAGTTCCACTCGATGCCGGTCGTCGTCCCCGAGCTGGCCGACCGCACGATCGTGGTGAACGGGGTGGCCAAGACCTACGCCATGACCGGCTGGAGGGTCGGCTGGATGATCGGGCCCACCGACGTCATCAAGGCGGCCGGCAACCTCCAGTCCCACCTGACCTCCAACGTCTCCAACGTCAGCCAGAGAGCCGCCCTGGCCGCGCTGGACGGGGGCCTCGACGACGTCCGGCGGATGCGCGAGGCCTTCGACCGCCGGCGGGGCACCATCGTCGAGATGCTCGCCGCCATCCCCGGCGTCGTGTGCCCCGAGCCC
Source organism: uncultured Acidimicrobiales bacterium (assembly GCA_902805655.1). Lineage (GTDB taxonomy): Bacteria > Actinomycetota > Acidimicrobiia > Acidimicrobiales > CADCTF01 > CADCTF01. Next base: position 4,404 of record CADCTF010000160.1, on the reverse strand, counting down.
GAGGGCGCGTTCTACGCGTTCCCCTCGCTCAAGGGCGTGCTGGGGCGTGAGATCGGTGGGGTCACCCCGACGACCACCGTGGACCTGGCCACCGTCATCCTCGAGCAGGCCAAGGTGGCCATCGTCCCGGGCGAAGCCTTCGGGGCGCCGGGCTACGCCCGCATGTCCTACGCGCTGGGCGACGACGACCTGGTCGAAGGCGTTCGCCGCATGGCCAAGCTGCTGGCCTGAGCGTGGCCAAGCGCAAGGCCAAGCCGAAGCCGCGTTCCAAGCCTGTGAACCGCACAGGCTCCGCCACACGCTCCCAGCCGAAGCCCGGCGCCACGCGCGCCTCGGCGGCTCCTCGCCGTGACGCCGTGCGCGAGGCCGCTCGTCGCCGACAGCAGCGGAACCGCGTCATCGGGATGGCGCTCGTCGTCGTGCTGGTGGGTGGCGTCGTTGCCGCGCTGTGGTCGAGGGACCGGGCGGACAGGCGGGCTCGCGAGGTGCTCAGCGCCGGCGCGTGCACGCTCGACAGCGAGCACGATCCGGAGCGCACGCTCGTCGGCGGGAACTACCACGTGCCGAACCCCGCCTACTCGGTGGAGCCACCCGCCGGCGGTGATCACTCCGACCGTGCTGCAGGCCCCGGTTCGTACCGAGTGGCGCAGGTGCCACCCGACGGCGAGCTCGTCCATGCCATGGAGCACGGCTACGTCGTCCTCTGGCACCGACCGGCCCTGAGCGACGCGGACCGCACGGCGCTCCAAGACCTGCAGCGTCGCCGCAACCGGGAGACGCTGCTGGTCGAGCGCCCGGGGCTCGAGTTCCCCGTGGCCGCCACGGCCTGGCACCAGCGCATGCTCTGCGGTCAGGTGGAGATCGACTCACTCGAGCGCTTCATCGACCAGTACGTCGACAAGGGCCCGGAGAAGGGCTTCATCCAGCGGTAGCTCGTTGGCGGCCCTACCCCCTGTCCGCGAGGATGGCCCCATGGCCCGGATCCTCGTCACTGAAGCCCTTGCCGACGCCGGGCTCGACCGTCTGCGGCGAGCCGGCCACGACGTGGACGTCCGTCTGGGGCTGTCGCCGGCCGAGCTGCTCGACGTCATCCCCGGCGCCGCCGCCCTCATCGTGCGGTCGGCCACCAAGGTCACGGCCGACGTCATCGAGGCCGGGCGCGACCTGATCGCGGTTGGTCGGGCCGGGGTCGGCGTGGACAACGTCGACACCGCCGCGGCCACCAAGCGCGGGGTCATGGTGGTGAACGCGCCGGGTTCGAACGGGCTCTCCACCGCCGAGCATGCCGTGGCGCTGCTGCTCTCGATGGCCCGGAACATCCCGCAGGCGCACGGCGCGCTCGTCGCCGGCCGGTGGGAGAAGTCGAGGTGGGAGGGCGTCGAGCTGCACGGCAAGACGCTCGGCGTCCTCGGGCTCGGGCGCATCGGCACCCTCGTGGCGCAGCGGGCGATGGCGTTCGGCATGCGCATCGTGGCCGCCGATCCGATGATGTCGGCCGAGCGGGCCCGCCAGCTCGGCATCGACCTGGTCGACCTCGACGAGCTCTTCGCCACCTCCGACTTCGTCACCCTGCACCTCAGCCGCACCAAGGAGACCATCAACCTGGTGAACGCGGACCTGCTGTCGCGGTCGAAGCGGGGCATCCGCATCGTCAACGCGGCCCGGGGCGGCATCATCAACGAGGCCGACCTGGCCGATGCCATCCGTTCGGGACAGGTCGGTGGCGCGGCCCTCGACGTCTTCGACACCGAGCCCCTCACCGACTCGCCCCTCTTCCACCTCGACCAGGTGGTCGTCACCCCCCACCTGGCGGCCAGCACCCCCGAAGCACAGGACAAGGCGGGTGACGTCATCGCCGAGCAGCTGCTGCTGGCCCTGGCCGGCGACTTCGTGCCCTTTGCCATCAACGTCGACGCCGGCGAGGCGGCCGAGGCGGTGCGCCCGTACCTGCCGCTGGCCGAGCAGCTCGGCCGGCTCTTCGCCGGGCTGGCCGACGGCGCCCCATCGACGATCGAGGTCGAGTACGAGGGCGAGCTGGCCGGCTACGACACGCGGATCCTCACCCTGTCGATGCTCAAGGGCTTCTTCGCGGCCGGCTCCGATGAGCCGGTGTCGTACGTGAACGCCCCGCAGATCGCCGAGGACCGGGGCATCGACGTCCGCGAGACGAGCACGACCGCCAGCCACGACTACACCAACCTGGTGCGGGTGCGGGGCGGCGAGCACTCGCTCGCAGGAGCGATCTTCGGCCCGCGCAACGAGTCCCGCATCGTGATGGTCGACGACCACGACATCGAGCTGCCCCTCAGCGACCATCTCGCGGTCATCCGCAACGACGACCGGGTCGGCATGATGGCCCTCGTCACCTCGGCCATCGCCGATGCCGGCGTCAACATCGCCGACATGCGCCTCGGTCGAGCCAGCGAGGGTACCGCCATCGCAGTGATCACGAGCGACGAGGAGATCCCCTCCGCCGTGCGCGACCAGCTGGCCGGCAAGCCCGGCATCCTCGACGTCCACATCGTCAACTCCCGCTAGCACCACCGGAACTCGACCTCGGCGCCAGGCGTCGAACCGATGTGACGAAGATGAGGGCCGCCGCCGCCGTCCTCGTCCTGGCCCTTCCCGCATGTGGGGAACAGGTGCGGACAGAGACGGTGGTGGACGGGCGGACGGTGTTCGTGATCAACGACCTCAGCCCGGAGTGCGACGACACCAACGCGTGCTCGTCTCCCCCGTGGGTCGTCGGCGGACGCAGCTACGAGCTCACCTGCCGTGACGACCTACCGGCCGAGGGGGCGATGCTCTACGCGGTTGCCGGGAGGAACTTCCATCGGGACTGGGAGGCTTGGACCGTGCAAGGCCATGATCCCGCCTCGTTGCTGCTGGTGCCGCAGGGCCGAGGCTGCAGGCTCCCGACCGGGCCAGGGCACACGTACCTGGCCGCACACCGACTCCGTGACGAGTCGGCTGCTCGGCTGCCGGCGGCTACGTCCGGGGCGGGGGAGCGTCCGGCCCGGGCTCGACGAGGGGAGGCTCGATGATGGGCTCGCCGACCTCGTCGACCGGGGGCTGCGCCGGCTCCAGCCCGGAGAGCTGGACCTCGGCCTCCGGCGGCTCGGGCGCGGGCGTCGTCGCGTCGGCTGCGGCGGGCGCGGTGACGGGCTGGTCGGCCCGGCCGGGCACCGGCTCCTGCTCGACGGGCGCCCACGGCTCGGAGCTCGGTGCGATGGCACTCGCCCGCCGGGACTGCACCGCCTTCCACACAGCGGAACCGATGCCGACGAGGATCCCGGACCGGAGCCCGAAGCGGAGGAGGCGGCGAAGCATGGGGTGAACCTACCCGTGCCCTTGACGATCGCGCCCGCCACGGTAGGATGGTCGAGATGTCCACCTCGGGCCTGACCTCCTTCAGCCTCCTCCTTACGTAACGACGAGCGCCCTCCGGTGCTCGTCTTCCCGCCTCCTGCGCCTTCGGGCCAGGAGGTTTTTTGTTGCCCGCGATCGAACCAGACCCGAACGAGAGAGCAAGGAATCGCCGATGCCGCCGGAACCCGTGACCCCGAAGAAGATGCCCTTCGAGAAGTACCGGCCGTTCCTCCCGCTCCCGCTCGTCCTGCCTGATCGCACGTGGCCGACGCGACAGATCGAGAAGGCGCCGCTGTGGTGCTCGGTCGACCTGCGCGACGGCAACCAGGCCCTGATCGACCCGATGGACCCGGCCCGCAAGCTGCGCATGTTCGAGACCATCGTGGCCATGGGCTTCAAGGAGATCGAGGTCGGCTTTCCCTCGGCCTCTCAGCCCGACTTCGACTTCCTGCGCCAGCTCATCGAGCAGGACCTCATCCCTGACGACGTCACGATCCAGGTCCTGACGCAGTGCCGCCCGGAGCTCATCCAGCGCACCTACGAAGGGCTGCAGGGCGCCGACAAGGCCATCGTGCACTTCTACAACTCGACGTCGGTGCTGCAGCGACGCGTGGTGTTCGGCCTGGACCAGGCCGGGGTCACCGCGATCGCCGTGGAGGCGGCCAAGCTGTGCCGCAAGCTCGAGGACACGATCCCCGGCACCGCGGTGCGCTACGAGTACTCGCCCGAGAGCTTCACCGGCACCGAGCTCGACTACGCCGTGGACATCTGCGCGGCGGTGATGGAGGTCATCGAGCCGACCGCCGACGCCCCGATCATCCTCAACCTCCCGGCCACGGTCGAGATGTACACCGCCAACATCTACGGCGACGCCATCGAGTGGTTCCACCGCAACATGCCGAACCGCGACCAGGTGGTGCTCAGCCTGCATCCGCACAACGACCGGGGCACGGCCGTGGCCGCCGCCGAGTTCGGCGTCATGGCCGGCGCCGATCGCGTCGAGGGCACCCTCTTCGGCAAAGGCGAGCGCACCGG
>CADCTF010000159.1 GCA_902805655.1 uncultured Acidimicrobiales bacterium | reverse complement strand
GGTTCCGTCGTGGCTACCTGCACTCGACGGGGTGGTGGCCAAGCTCGAAGCTGGCGCCAAGGTCGCCGACGTGGGCTGCGGTCATGGAGCCTCCACGATCCTGATGTCCGAGGCCTTCCCGGCGTCGCGCTTCGTGGGCTACGACTACCACGGCCCCTCCATCCACACCGCAACCGAGCGGGCCGCCGGGGCGGGAGTCGGTGACCGTGTCCGGTTCGAGCAGGCAGCGGCGACCGACTACGAGGAGGCGGACTTCGACCTCATCTGCTTCTTCGACTGCCTGCACGACATGGGCGACCCCGTCGGCGCAGCCGCCCATGCCCGCCAGGCACTCGCTGACGGCGGCACGGTGCTTCTCGTCGAACCCTTCGCCGGCGACGGCGTGGACGACAATGCCACCGCCGTGGGTCGGTTGTTCTACACGGCGTCCACCTTCATCTGCACGCCGAACTCGCTGTCCCAGGATGTCGGGCGAGCTCTGGGCGCCCAAGCCGGCGAGGCGCAACTCGGCGAGGTGTTCGCAGAGGCCGGCTTCAGCCAGTTCCGCCGGGCCACCGAGACCCCGTTCAACCTGATACTCGAAGCTCGACGGTGACGCCACCAAGTGGGCTCTCGCCCTCCCATTCCAACGACCCTTCCGCAAGTCGTGCACGGCGCGGACGCCGATTGGGATTCGCCATGCCCGGAGACGTCGGTGGAACCGCTGCGGAGCTCCAAGCCGTCCCATCCTCACCGCAAGAGGGGGAGGAGCGTTCAGTCCACCTCGAACGTGCCGCCGGCCCGCCAGTAGAACCCGTCCCGCCGCTCCAGCATCCCTTCGTCGACGAGGTAGCGGCGCAGGGCGGCCACGTCTGCGTGAGCCATGCCGACCATCAGGTTCACGTCGCGCTCGGGGTACGTCTTGCCCGGGTCGAAGCGCGCCACCAGCCAGTCGAGCACGACCAGGCGCTTTCCCCTCGACGACGGGATCTGCAGCAGGCGCCCGTCGCGCACGAAGTTCCGCAGCACCGCCGCCGCCTCGGGGGCGACATCGAAGTCCTCCTGCGGCTCGACCGGCCGGCGTCGAGCGGCGTCCTTGAAGCGCTGCACGACCACGCCGAGGCGGCCGTCACCGTCCTGCTCCACGAGCCCGCCGCCGGCCAGGCGCTCCAGGGCGGCCACCGCCTCACGCAGGTCGAGCCCAGCCCGATCAGCCACCTCCTGGGCGGAGGTGGCGCCCAGCACGAGCGCCGACACGGCGCGCAGCCGGTGCTCCTCGGCGAGGAGGCCGACCAGCTGGTCGGCGGTCAGCTGGGGCCGCGGGGAGGACGTCACGCTGCAGCATCCTGCCCCAGCGCGGGCTCAGCCGAGCAGGGCGGCGACCTCGTCGCGCTCGGCCTGCAGCTCTTCGGTGGTTATGCGGACCTTCTCCTTGGCGAAGTCGTCGAGCTCGAAGCCCTCGGCGACCGACCATGAGTCACCCGTCGACTGCACCGGAAACCCGAACTGCAGGCCCTCCGGGATGCCGTACTCGCCACGGCTGGGCACGGCCAGGGAGACGCAGTCGTTCGCGGGGGTCGGCGTCCAGACGGACACGACGGAGTCGATGGCGGCGTTGGCGGCCGACGCCGCGCTCGACAGCCCACGGGCGGAGATGATGGCGGCGCCCCGCTTCTGCACCGTCGAGATGAAGTCCCCCTGGAGCCATGCCTCGTCGGTGATGACCTCGGTCGCCGGACGGCCGTCGATGCGGGCGTTCTGGAAGTCGGGGTACTGGGTCGCCGAGTGGTTGCCCCAGATGGCGACGTTGGTAACGGAGTCCACCGGCACGCCGGCCTTCTTGGCCAGCTGCGCCTGGGCCCGGTTCTGGTCCAGCCGGGTCATGGCGAACCAACGGTCGGCGGGCACGTCAGGGGCCGAGGTGCGGGCGATGAGGCAGTTGGTGTTGCACGGGTTGCCCACGACGAGCACGCGCACGTCGTCCGCCGCGTTGTCGTTGATGGCCTTGCCCTGAGGCCCGAAGATGCCACCGTTGATGTTGAGCAGATCGCTGCGCTCCATCCCCTCCTTGCGGGGCATGGAACCGACGAGCATCGCCCAGGAGGTGCCGTCGAACGCCGTGTTGGGGTCTGACGTGGTGACCACGTCGGACAACAGCGGGAACGCGCAGTCGTCGAGCTCCATGACCACGCCCTCGAGCGCCTTCATGGCCGGTTAGATCTCCAGCAGGCGCAGCC
>CADCTF010000158.1 GCA_902805655.1 uncultured Acidimicrobiales bacterium | reverse complement strand
CCGCACCCCCGCGCTCGGCCAGCGGAAAGCCGATCCCGCCCCCTCCGGGGATGGGTGGCCGTTCCGTGCCGGCCGGTCGTCCCGGCGGCCCCGGTGGCCGTCCAGGTGGTCCAGGTGGAGGCTTCTCCCCCCGCCCCGGCGGCGGTGGCCGTCCCGGCGGTCCCGGCGGCGGTGGCTTCTCGCCCCGTCCCGGCGGCGGCCCTGGCGGTGCCCCCGGTGGTGGCTTCGGTGCCCGCCCGGGTGGCGGTCCCGGCGGCGGCCCTGGTGGTCCCCCCGGCCGTGGCGGCCCTCCCGGCGGCGGTCAGCGCTTCGGCGGTCAGCGCCGCCGCAGCGGGCGTCGTCGTCGTCGCAACTTCGAAGAGCTCGAGGCTCAGGAGCTCACCCGCTACACCCCGTCGAGCGCCCCGGTGCCCGAGGGTGAGGTCATCGTCGAGCGCGGCTCGACGGCACAGGACCTCGCCCCCAAGTTCAACCGCTCGGCGGCCGACGTGGTGCGCTACCTCCTGCAGCAAGGCGAGATGGTCACCGCCACCATGTCCCTCACCGACGACCAGATCGAGCTCTTCGTGCTCGAGCTCGGCGCCACCGTGCGCCTGGTCGATCGCGGCGAGGAGAAGGAGGCGGAGCTCATCGCCAAGTTCTTCGCCGACGACGAGGAGGAGGACGACGAAGGTCAGCGGCCGCGACCGCCGATCATCACGGTGATGGGTCACGTCGACCACGGCAAGACGCTGCTGCTCGACCGCATCCGCTCGGCGAACGTGATCTCCGGCGAGGCTGGCGGCATCACCCAGCACATCGGGGCGTACCAGACGGAGAAGGAAGGCCGTCTGATCACCTTCATCGACACCCCTGGCCACGAGGCCTTCACCGCCATGCGGGCCCGGGGCGCGGACGCCACCGACATCGTCATCCTGATGGTGGCGGCCGACGACGGCGTCATGCCGCAGACCATCGAGGCGATCAACCACGCCAAGGCGGCCGAGGTGCCGATCGTCGTCGCCATCAACAAGGTCGACCGTGACAACGCGGACGTCAACCGCACCAAGCAGCAGCTCTCCGAGCACGGGCTCGTGCCGGAGGACTGGGGCGGCGACACCATCACCGTCGAGATGTCCGCGCTGCAGAACCTCGGCATCGACGACCTCCTCGAGCAGCTGCTCGTGGTGGCCGACCTCGAGGAGCTCAGCGCCAACCCGGAGGGTCGGGCACGAGGCGTCGTCCTCGAGTCCCGGCTCGACGTGGGCCGTGGTCCGGTCGCCACCGTCCTGGTGGAGAGCGGCACCCTGCGGGTCGGCGACATCATCGTCGCCGGTGCCGCGTGGGGGAAGGTCCGTGCCCTCATCGACGACAAGGGCGACCACCTCAAGGAGGCCTTGCCCTCCATGCCGGTGCAGATCCTCGGGCTGTCGGAGGTTCCCCAGGCCGGCGACGAGGTTCGCGCCACTGTCGACGACAAGACGGCGCGCACCGTGGCCGAGGCCCGGGCCCAGCGCCGCCGCTTCGCCAACCAGGCCGGCACGGCCTCGGCGACGGGTGGAGGCGCCAAGCTCGAGGACATCTTCGAGCAGATCCAGCGGGGCGAGACCGCCACGTTGAACCTCATCCTCAAGGCCGACGTCAACGGCTCCCTCGAGGCGATCACCTCGTCGGTGCAGAAGCTCGAGCGCGACGAGGTGAAGGTGGCGTTCGTCCACCGGGCCGTCGGTGGCATCACCGAGAACGACATCGGCCTGGCCGCCGCTTCCGGGGCGACCATCATCGGCTTCAACGTGCGCCCCGACCGCAAGGCCCGGGCCATGGCCGAACAGCAGGACGTGGAGATCCGCACCTACGAGATCATCTACAAGCTGCTGGAAGACCTGCAGGCCGCCATGCTCGGCATGCTCAAGCCCGAGTACGAGGAAGTCGTCACCGGCGACGCCGAGGTGCGCGAGATCTACTCGACGCCCCGCGGCAAGGTGGCCGGTTGCTACGTGCTCAACGGCACCATCACCCGCAACTCCAAGGTGCGCTACATCCGTGAGGGCACCATCATCTGGAAGGGCACGCTGCCCTCGCTGCGCCGCTTCAAGGACGACGTCCGTGAGGTGGCCGCCGGCTACGAGTGCGGCATCATGCTCAGCGACTTCCAGGAGCTGCGCATGGGCGACGTCATCGAGACCTTCGAGGAGCGGGAGATCCCACGGACGTAGTGGCCTTGGAGGTCGATCTGCACCTCCCACAGTCACACTCGCTGAAGGACAAGCGGGCCCTGGTTCGGCCGATGCTGGACGGGGCCCGCAACCGCTTCAGCGTGTCCAGCGGTGAGGTGGCGTTCCAGGACAAATGGCAACGGGCCCGGCTCGGGTTCGCCTGTGTCGGCCCGGATGGCGACGGGCATGCGTTCGCCGTCATGACCCGGGTAGAGCGGTTCATCTGGTCTTTTCCGGAGGTAGAGGTGCTGAACGTCGAGATGCACACCTACGGCACCGATGAGTAGCCGGCGGGGCCGCCAGCCGCGGAGCACGCCCCGCTACCCCCGCACGGCGCGGGTGAACGAGGTGCTTCGCGAGATCGTGGCCGAGGCCCTCGAGCGGGTGGCCGATCACGACGAGGCCCTGGAGCTGGTCACCATCACCGGCGTGGACGCCGACACAGACCTGCGCCGGGCCACGATCTTCTACAGCGCGCCCTCTGCGGGTGCCGATGCTGCATTGGAGGAGCACCGTGTGCGCCTCCAGTCGGAGATCAACCGACAGACCCGTCTGAAGCGGACGCCGTTGCTCAAGTTCGTGGAGGATCCCGGCATCTCGACCGGGTGGCGCATCGAAGAGGTGCTGCGGGAGATGAAGGACGAGGAGTAGCGAATGGCCACCTCGGAGTTCGTACGAGCGGTGGAGCTGATCGGGTCGGCGTCGAGCCTGACTTTGGCATGCCACCTGCTGCCCGACGGCGATGCGCTGGGCTCCATGCTCGCCCTGCACCACCTGTGCCGGGCGCACGGTGTGGACTCGGTGGCCTCTTGGTCCGAGCCGTTCGAGGTGGCGCCCCACTACACCTTCCTGCCCGGGCTCGATCTCACCACCAAGCCGGCCGACTTCCCACGCGAGCCGCCACTGATGGTCACCTTCGACTGCGGCAGCCTCGAGCGTCTCGGTGACCTGGCGGCTCCCGCTCGCTGGGCCCGGGAGCACGGTGAGCTGGTGGTGCTCGACCATCACGCCAGCAACGACCTGTACGGCTCGGTCAACGTGGTGGACACCACGGCCGCAGCCACGGCGGTGGTGGTTCGTGACATCGCGCGAGCGCTCGACTGGCCGCTCGACCGCGACACCGCACTGTGCCTCTACGCCGGTCTGGTCACCGACACCGGCCGCTTCCAGTACGCCAACACCACGCCCGCCGTGTTCGCGCTGGCCGAAGAGCTCTCCCGCTTCGACCTGCCGCTTGCCGACATCACCCGTCAGCTCTTCGAGCAGCACCGCTTCGACTACGTGCAGATGGTGGGTGCATGCCTCGCCCGCGCCGAGCTCGACCGTGAGCTGAGGTTCGTGGCCACGTGGGTGACGAACTTCGACCTCGACGGCTTCGGCGTGGAGGTGGAGGAGACCGAGGGCCTGATCGACCTGATCCGGCGCACGGCCGAGGCCGACATCGCGTGTGTCTGCAAGGAGACGCCCGAGGGCATCCGGGTGTCGCTGCGCTCGGTTTCCGACATCGACGTCGGCTCCATCGCGGCGCGCTTCGGCGGGGGTGGCCACCAGTACGCCGCCGGCTTCGTGGCGCCGTACCCGGTCACCGACGTGATCGGCGACCTCAAGGCCGCGGTCAGGGACGCACGCCACGCTGGCGAGCTTCACGACGAGGCGTCGGCCGCAGAGGCCCCCAGAGCCGAGTGATCGACGGCCTCGCCGTCGTCGACAAGCCCGCCGGCTGGACGTCCCATGACGTCGTGGCCCGGTGCCGCAAGATCTTCGGCCAGAAGCGGGTCGGCCACTCCGGCACGCTCGACCCGGATGCCACCGGCGTCCTGCTGGTGGGCCTCGGGCGGGTCACCCGTCTGCTCCGGTTCCTCACCGATCTGCCCAAGTCCTACGAGGGCGAGGTCGTGCTCGGGGTGGCCACCTCCACCCTTGATGCGTCGGGTGACGTGGTGCAGGCGTGGGACATGTCCTCGGTCACCCTCGATCAGCTGCGTGCGGCGGCCCGAGCGCTGACCGGCCCGATCCTGCAGGTGCCGCCCATGGTGTCGGCCGTCAAGGTGGACGGGAAGCGCTTGCACGATCTGGCCCGCCAGGGCATCGAGGTGGAGCGGAAGCCCCGGCCGGTCACGGTTCACCGCTTCGACATCGCGAGGTCGGCGCTCGTCGAGGCCGGCTCGCCGGTGCACCCGATCTCGGTGGACTGCTCCTCGGGTACCTACATCCGCACCCTGGCCGCCGACCTCGGGCAGGCGGTGGGAGGCGGCGCGCACCTGCGCAACCTCCGTCGCACCGCCATCGGGTCGTTCGTGGTTGCGGACGCAGTGCCGCTCGAGTCGCTCACCCCGGCCGACGTGGTGTCCCCCGCAGAGGCGTTGCGCGACTACCCGTGCACCGTCGTCGACGCCGAGGGAGTCGCCGCCGTCGGCTTCGGTCGGTCGTTGCCCGTGGTGCCCGACATCCAGGGGCCCTACCGGGTGCTCGACACCGACGGTCGGCTCGTCGCCGTGTACGAAGGCTCCCGTCCTGCCGTGGTGCTGGCGCCCGCCGGCACCTGACCAACGAGCGACGGGAAGGCGCGGCGGTAGCCTGCAGCACCATGGAGGTGATCGACGACCTGACCGCGTGTCCCCGCCCGGACGGCGGCTGCGTGGTCACCATCGGGGTCTACGACGGCGTCCACCTCGGCCACCGGTCGCTCATCGCTCGAGTGCGGGACATGGCTCGACAGCTCGGGGCGGCCAGTGCGGTCGTGACCTTCGACCCCCACCCGGCCATGGTCGTGCGCCCCGACTCGGCGCCGAAGCTGCTCACCAACCTCCCGCAGCGGCTCGAGCTGCTGGCCGGGGCGGGGGTCGACTACGCCGTGGTCGTCCGCTTCGACGCCGAGCGAGCCGCCGAGTCTCCCGAGGACTTCGTGCGTGAGGTGCTCGTGGGCTGCCTGAAGGCTCGCGCCGTGGTCGTCGGCCACGACTTCCACTTCGGCCGAGGCCGGAAGGGCAACGTCCCCCTGCTGCAGAACATGGGCGCCGAGCTCGGCTTCGATGTGCTCGGCCTCACCCTTGTGGGTGATGCCGCCGTGCACGAGGTGGTCTCCTCCACCCGGGTGCGGGCCCTGCTGACCCAGGGTGAGGTGGAGCTGGCGGCCGAGCTGCTCGGGCGGCCCCATGAGGTCCGCGGCGTCGTGCAGCACGGTGACGCCAGGGGTCGTGAGCTCGGCTTCCCGACGGCCAACGTGGCCGTGCCCGGCGAGATCGTGCTGCCGGCCGACGGCATCTACGCCGGTTGGTACGAGCGGCCCGGCGGCCAGGTGCACCCCGCTGCCATATCGCTCGGGCGGCGACCCACCTTCTACGCCGAGGCCGATGCGTCTCTGCTCGAGGCGTACCTCCTCGACTTCGACGGTGACCTCTACGACGAGACGGCCAGCGTCCGCTTCGTGAGCCGCCTGCGCGGCGAGGTCAAGTTCGACTCCGTGGAGAGCCTGGTGGCCCAGATGCAGCGTGACGTCGAAGCCACACGGGCCGCGCTCCAGCCCTGACATCCGGCGTCAGTCGGCGTCTCCCGCCGACGGCCGGCGTTGCGACTTCCGCTCGGACCGCTGTCGCTTCTCCTGCAGCCGTCGCTCCGTCGATCCTCTCGTCGGCCGGGTCGCCCGTCGAGTGGCCGGACGGTGCAGCGCGGCGGCCAGCCGGCCTCGCAGCCGGTCGAGCGCCAGCTCCCGGTTGCGCAGCTGGGAGCGCTCGTCGTCGGCCACCACGCGCACCGTCGGCCCGAGCCGCTCGACCAGACGGTCGCGGTGGTGCTCGGCGAGGGACGGGGAGGCGGCGATGTCGAAGCGCACCTCGACCCGGGTGTTCGACCGGTTGGCGTGCTGACCGCCTGGCCCGCCGCTGGGCGTGAAGCGCAGCTCGATCTCGGCGAGCGGGATGACCACTCCCGGGCTGACCCGGAGGACGCCATCGTCCGGATCCATCGCCCCAGGTTACTCCTGCGGCCGCTCGCTGCTACGCTGGGCGGACGTTCCCGGCGGATCCGGGCACGCGCCTTGCCGCGAAGACCACGCGTTCACGAACACTGAGGAAGCAGCTGCATGCCGGACAAGTCTGCAACGATCACCGAGTACCGGCTCCACGAGACCGACACCGGTTCTCCCGAGGTCCAGATCGCGCTCCTGACAGAGCGCATCAACCACCTCAACGAGCACCTGCGGAGCCACAAAGGTGATCACCACACTCGCCGGGGGCTGCTGAAGCTCGTCGGCCAGCGTCGGCGCCTGCAGAACTACCTCAGGAAGAACGACGTCGAGCGCTACCGGGAGATCACCTCCCGCCTCGGCCTCCGCCGGTAAGGCAACCTTCGAGCGGCCCAAGGGGCCGCTCGATCGCATTTGAAGCTACGGGCGGCGACGAGGAGTCAGCTGCCAGTGGCGGGTCTCCCGGCACGGTCGGGAGGCGCACCACTGGGAACTGGCCCCGCCCGCCGCTCCTCAACACACAAGGAGCACACATGGCGGAAGCCATCTCCGTGTCAAGCCCGATCTCCGGGACCGAAAAGACCCTGTCCTTCGAGACGGGGCGCCTGGCTCAGCAGAGCCAGGGAGCCGTGGTGGCCAAGATCGGCGACACCGTCGTCCTGGTCACGGCCAACGCAGAGAGTCGCACACGCGACGGCATCGACTTCTTCCCCCTCACCGTCGACATCGAGGAGCGGGCCTACGCGGCCGGGAAGATCCCCGGTTCGTTCTTCCGCAGGGAGGGCCGGCCGAGCGACCAGGCCATCCTCACCTGTCGCCTCATCGACCGGCCGCTGCGCCCGTCGTTCCCCGACGGCTTCCGCAACGAGACCCAGGTGGTCGGCACCATCCTCGGCGCCGACATGGAGAACCCGCACGACGTCATCGCCATCAACGGCGCGTCGGCGGCCCTGATGCTGTCCGGCATCCCCTTCGACGGCCCCATCGGCGCGGTGCGCCTGGCCTGGAGCTCCGAGGGCACCTGGATCCCGCATCCCACCTACCAGGACGGCGACGACTCGACCTTCGAGATCGTGGTCGCCGGTCGCCGGGTCGGTGAGGGCGACGTCGCCATCATGATGGTGGAGGCCGGCGGCACCGAGGCTGCGTGGGAGCTCTACCAGAACGGCACCCCGAAGGTCACCGAGGAGGTCATCGCGGACGGCCTGCAGCAGGCCAAGACGTGGATCTCCGAGTCCATCGACCTCCAGCTCCAGCTGGTCGAGAAGGCCGGCAAGCGGGCGCCCCTCGCCTTCGAGTCACAGTTGGACTACAGCGACGAGGTGTGGAACAAGGTCGTCGAGGTCGGTACCCCCCTCTACGACGAGGCCACCCAGATCGTCGACAAGACCGAGCGGAACGCAGCCATCGACGCCGCCACCTCCAGCATCGCGGATCAGCTGTTCTCGACGTTCGAGGGCCAGTTCTCCGAGATCAAGGCCGCCTCCCGGTCCCTGCAGAAGAAGATCATCCGTCGCCGCATCGTCGAGGAGGGCAGGCGGATCGACGGGCGTGGCCCGGCCGACCTGCGCCCCGTCTCGGCCGAGGTCGGCATCATCCCGACCGCCCACGGCTCGGGCCTGTTCCAGCGGGGTGAGACGCAGGTGCTCAACGTCACCACCCTCGGCATGCCCCGCATGGACCAGCTGCTCGACACCCTCGGCATCGAGGATCGCAAGCGCTACATGCACCACTACAACATGCCGCCCTACTCCAACGGCGAGACCGGCCGGGTCGGCAGCCCCAAGCGTCGCGAGGTCGGCCACGGCCTCCTGGCCGAGCGGGCCCTGCTGCCCGTCGTGCCGCCCCAGGACGAGTTCCCGTACACCCTGCGCCTCGTCTCCGAGGTGCTCTCGTCCAACGGCTCCACGTCGATGGGCTCGGTGTGCGCGTCGAGCCTCTCGCTGATGGACGCCGGCGTGCCGATCAAGGCACCCGTCGCCGGCATCGCCATGGGCCTCGTCTTCGCCGAGGGCAAGTACACCACCCTCACCGACATCCTCGGCGCCGAGGATGCCTTCGGCGACATGGACTTCAAGGTGGCCGGTACGGCCGAGTTCGTCACCGCCCTGCAGCTCGACACCAAGATCGACGGCCTCCCGGCCGACGTGCTGGCCACGGCGCTGCAGCAGGCCAAGCAGGCCCGCCTGCAGATCCTCGAGGTCATGAACGCGGCGATCGCCGAGCCTCGTACCGAGGTGCGCGAGACGGCGCCGAAGATCGTCAGCTTCCAGATCCCCATGGACAAGATCGGCGAGGTGATCGGGCCCAAGGGCAAGGTCATCAACACGATGCAGCAGGAGACGGGCGCCGACATCACCGTCGACGACGATGGTCAGATCGGCACCGTCACCATCGGGTCCAAGGACGGCGAGGCCGTCACCGAGGCCCGTCGCCGCATCGAGCTGATCCTCGATCCGCCCAAGGCCGAGGTGGGCGCCGTCTACCCGGGCCGCGTCGTGAACATCACGAAGTTCGGTGCGTTCGTCAACATCCTCCCGGGCCGCGACGGCCTGATCCACATCTCGAAGCTGGGTCAGGGCAAGCGCATCGACCGGGTGGAGGACGTGGTCGACCTCGGTGACGAGATCGAGGTGCGGGTCGACGACATCGACCCCCAGGGCAAGGTCAGCCTCTCCCTGGCGAGCGAGCCCCCGGCCGCCGCCAACGGCTCCGCCGACGAGGGTTCCCGTGCACCCCGCGAGCAACGCGAGCCGCGTGAGCCCCGCGAGGCGCGTGAGCCCCGCGGCACCCGTACGGCTACCGCTCCCGAGCCGTCCGGGGCCACCAGCGCCCCGACCGGTACGACCGCCTCGTTCGAGGCGTTCTTCGAGGAGGAGGTCGCCTCGGAGTTCGGTGACCTCGGGCCGGCCGAGGCTGCAGCGCCCCGGCGCTCCGACGACCGTCCCCGCCGCAGCGGTGGTGGCGGCGCCGGTGGCGGCCGCCCCCGTGGCGGGCGTCGCTAGCACCCAGCTTCCGTCGCCTGAACCTGGGCGAGGCAGGCGTCACTTCGACGCCATTCCGCTGACCGCATGAACCCGGCCCCGATACGCTCCCGCCCATGACCAGGGTGGGGGTGTTCGGGGCCGGTGGTCGTATGGGCACGACGGTGTGCCAGGCGGTGATCGATGATCCCGCTCTGGAGCTGGTGGCAGCCGTAGACCCACACCACGCCGGTCTCGACCTTCGCCAGCTGACGGGCCGGGACTCGGCCGGCATCCAGGTGTCCTCGAGCCCCGACGCTCTGGCCGACGCCGGAGCCGAGGTGGCCGTCGACTTCACCGTGATCGACGGGGCCCGCGAGAACCTCCGTTGGTGCGCCGCCCACGGTGTTCACGCCGTCGTCGGCACCAGCGGCTTCACCGACGCAGACCTGGACGAGCTGCGGGCCGCGTTCGGCACCAGCAACTGCCTCGTTGCCGCCAACTTCGCCATCGGCGCCGTGCTGATGATGCGCCTGGCCGAGATCGCCGCCCCTTGGTTCGAGACCACCGAGATCATCGAGCTGCACCACGACGCCAAGGTGGACGCCCCGTCCGGCACGGCGTTGCTGACCGCGCAGCGCATCGCCGCCTCCTCCTCCGAGTGGGCTCCGGACCCGACGGTGGACACGGTGGTGGAGGGCGCCCGCGGCGGGCAGGGCCCGGCGGGCATCCCGATCCACGCCGTGCGCCTGCGAGGGCTCGTGGCGCACCAGGAGGTCCTGTTCGGCACCACCGGGCAGACGCTGTCGATCCGCCACGACACCACCGACCGCAGCTCCTTCATGCCGGGTGTGCTGCTCGCCGTGAAGGCCGTGGCCGACCGGCCGGGCGTGACCCTCGGGCTGGAAGCGGTCCTCGGCCTGTAGGGCGCTTCGTTTGCCACGCAGCGCGGGCGGGGCATGGTGCTGCCGCCAGACGCGGCAACCAAGGAGCACTTGACGATGGCGGAGACCTCCAGCAGCCCTGCAACGATGTCCGGAGGCAGCAGCCCGCTGCTCTCCGAGCGGGGCAAGACCAGCATCGCCGACTCCGTGGTCTCGAAGATCGCCGGCATCGCCACCCGCGAGATCGCCGGGGTGCACTCCATGGGCACGGGCGCCGCCCGCGCGCTCGGTGCCATCCGGGACAAGCTGCCCGGATCGGGCCCGAGCCGCGGCGTCACGCAGGGCGTGAGCGTCGAGGTGGGCGAGCGCCAGGCCGCCATCGACCTCGACGTCGTCGTCGAGTACGGGGTCCCCATCGTCGACGTGGCCAACGCCGTGCGGGACAACGTGTCCTCCCGGGTGGAGCGCATGACCGGTCTCGAGGTCACCGAGGTCAACGTCACCGTCGACGACATCTACCTGGAGAGCGAGGAGGAGGGGCCTCCCGCTCCTGAGCGGGTGCAGTGACGGACCCGGGCGCGCCCTTCGACGGTCCCGCCGTCGACGCCGAGCGCGTGGCCCAGGCCGTCGAGCGGGTGCCCACCGTGGCCCGCCTCTCGGCCGGCTCGACCGGGGCCGAGGTCGCCACCTACCTCCCCGGCCGCCGCGTCCGGGGGGTCCGGGTGGCCGACGGCACCGTGGAGGTCCACGTGGTGGCCCGCTGGCCGGCGGTCCTGCCCGAGGTGGGTGACGCCGTCCGCTCGGCCGCCACGCCGCTCGTGGGCGGTCGGTCCGTCGAGGTCGACCTCGTCCGCCCCGCGTCCGAATCCCCGGCTGTCGTTGCCAGCCCCACGTTCAGCGTCGTGCCGCCCGGCATCGACGACGACCCGGGCGTGCTGGCGGCGATCACACGTGACCTGCGCGGGCGGTACGGCCAGGACTACCGGATCGTCCGCGCCGAGTCGGGGGCGCAGGCGCCGGAGGTGCTCGCCGAGCTTGCCTTGGGGGCACGTCCCGGCCCCCTTGTCGCCACCGACCAACGGACACCC
>CADCTF010000157.1 GCA_902805655.1 uncultured Acidimicrobiales bacterium | reverse complement strand
CGGCAGCTGCGCAGAGCGCTCGCCACCGCCTTCCCCGGCGAGTCGACCAAGGGCACCGTCTCCTACGCGGTTCTGCGCAGCGCCCAGCTGCGGCGGTGGCGGATGCCCACGCCGCAGGTCGCGCGTGGGGAGACGGTGCAGGTCCGCCGGCGCTGACCCGGGGTGTCGACCCTCGTCGCGCGGGTCGGTTCCGCGCCGCCTAGGGTCGGCGGCATGGACTCTCGCGCTCTCGGCCACAGCGGACTCAAGATCTCCGAGCTGGCGTACGGCAACTGGCTGACCCATGCCTCGCAGGTCGAGGAGGACGCCGCGCTTGCCTGCGTACGTCAGGCACTCGACGAGGGGATCACCACGTTCGACACCGCCGACGTCTACGCCAACACCGCGGCCGAGGCGGTACTCGGCAGGGCTCTCAACGGCGTTAGGCGCGAGTCGGTGGAGATCTGCACCAAGGTGTACTGGCCCGTCGGTCCTGGTGGCCCCAACGACTCGGGGCTGTCGCGCAAGCACATCATGGAGGCGATCGACGGCTCGCTGGAGCGGTTGCAGACCGATCACGTCGACCTCTACCAGGCCCACCGATACGACTACGAGACGCCGCTCGAGGAGACGATGTCGGCGTTCGCCGACATCGTGCACTCCGGTCGCGCGGCCTACATCGGGGTGTCCGAGTGGACCGCGGACGAGATCCGCGCGGGACACGCCCTGGCGCAGGAGCTGCGCATCCCCCTGGTTTCCAGCCAGCCCCAGTACTCGATGCTCTGGCGTGTCATCGAGACCGAGGTGGTGCCGACGTGTCGCGAGCTGGGCATCGGGCAGATCGTCTTCTCGCCCATCGCCCAAGGGGTGCTGACCGGCAAGTACAAGCCAGGCGCTGAGCCGCCGGAAGGTTCGCGGGCCACCGACACCAAGGGCGGCGCCGACATGGTCAAGCGCTGGCTGCGCGACGACGTGCTGGAGCGCGTTCAGCGGCTCTCTCCGCTGGCCGACCAGGCGGGACTGTCGTTGGCGCAGCTGGCGATTGCGTGGGTGCTGCAGAACGACAACGTGTCGGCGGCGATCATCGGCGCCTCGCGGCCCGAGCAGGTGACCGAGAACGTCAAGGCCGCCGGCGTACGACTCGACGCCGACCTGATGACCGCCATCGACGACGTCCTCGACGGTGTCATCGAGCGTGATCCCAGCCGGACTCAGTCACCCAAGCAGCGCCCCACCTGAGCAGCCGCCCCGGCCGCCAGTCCCCGGCGGCGACTCGACCAAGGAGGTCTGGGAGACCGCTCACACGCCGTGCAGGCTCATCGGCCCATACACCTCGCGGCCGTCCTCGAAGAGGCGTACCTGGTCGACGCCGCCCTCGAGCAGGTCCTGCCAGATCTCACCGATCCACGACTCGGCATCGGCTCGGTTCGGGAAGCTGGCGCCGGGCATCGGCCCCTCGACCACCTGCCCCGCCGCGTCCTCGCACCGCCACGTCCACGCCATGCGCCGACCCTAGCCGTGCGGACCCCGGACTCAGCGCACGTGTGAGGGGACGAACGGTGGCCTGGTCACCGTGAACGACTCGCGCCGGCCGCGCACGTCCACCTGGACCGGCTGCTCGAGTGTCACGGCCGAGTCGAGCATCGCCAGGGCGACCGAGCGGCGTCGGGAGGGCGAGAAGGTGCCGGAGGTGATCGCACCGACGACCTGGTCGCCGACGAGCACCTGCATGCCGGCGCGGGCGATGCCGCGGCCGTCGGCGACCAGCCCCCGAAGGGTGCGCGCGGGGCCAGCCTGCTTCTCGGCCACAAGTACGTCGCGGCCCCAGAACGCCGGCTTGGACCAACCCACCGCCCATCCGAGCCGTGCCTGCACCGGCGTGACGTCGAGGGAGATGTCCTGGCCGTGGAGCGGGTAACCCATCTCGGTACGCAGGGTGTCGCGGGCTGCCAGGCCGCACGGCCGAATGTCTTGCGCCCGGCCAGCGGCGAGCAGCGCGTCCCAGACGGCAGGCGCGCCGACGGCGGGCACGACCAGCTCATGGCCTCGCTCGCCGGTGTAGCCGGTGCGGCACACCACCACGTGGTGCTCGCCCAGCTTCCCCTCGCGAAACGACATGTAGTCGTGGCCGGTGGGCAGGCCGAGACTTGCGAGCACCTCGTCGCTGCGTGGCCCCTGCACGGCGATCACGGCATGTTGCTCATGTTCGTCGGCCACCTCCACACCAGCCGGCGCGGCGCTAGCCAACCGGCGGGCGACCTCGGCGGCGTTGGCCGCGTTCGGGATGCAGAAGACCTCGTCGTCGG
>CADCTF010000156.1 GCA_902805655.1 uncultured Acidimicrobiales bacterium | reverse complement strand
CGCCGGCCAGGCCGTAGATGCTGTCGTTGGCGATCTCGATCGCCTCTTCCTCGGTGTCATACGGAAGGATCGACAGCACCGGCCCGAAGATCTCCTCCTGGGCGATGGTCATGTCGGTGCGCACCTCGGAGAAGACGGTGGGCTTCACGAAGTAGCCCTTCTCCAGGCCCTCGGGGGCCTCGCCGCCACCGGTGAGCAGCTTGGCGCCTTCGTCGATGCCCTTCTGGATGTAGCCGCGAACGCGCTCGCGCTGGGCGGCCGACACGAGCGGGCCCAGCCGGGTGGTGGCCTCGAAGGGGTCGCCCGGGGTGAACGTCTCGGCTGTCTTGGCCGCGATGTCCTCGGCCTCTGCCAGCTTCGAGCGGGGTACCAGCATCCGGGTCAGCGCGGTGCAGGTCTGGCCCGAGTTCAAGAACGCGGCGCCCACGCCGGCGCTGACGGCCTTCGAGAAGTCGGCGTCGTCGAGGATGATGTTCGCCGACTTGCCACCGAGCTCGAGGGCGACGCGCTTGATGGTCCCCGAGGCGACCTCGTGCACCCGCTTGCCGGCCCGGGTGGAGCCGGTGAAGGAGATCATGTCGACGTCGGGATGCTCGGCCAGGCGCTCGCCCACCACGGGGCCGACGCCGGTGACGAGGTTGAAGACACCTGCCGGGAGCCCGACCTCGTCGATGATCTCGGCCAGCACGAAGGCGTTGAGCGGAGCGACCTCGCTGGGCTTGAGCACCACCGTGCAGCCGGCGGCGAGCGCCGGCGCGACCTTCAGGGCGATCTGGTGGAGCGGGTAGTTCCAGGGCGTGATGGCCCCGACCACACCGACGGGCTCCTTGACGACGAGGGAGGTGCCGACCTTCTCCTCGAAGGAGAACTCGCTGAGGATCTGCGCCTGCGAACCGAACGTCATGGCGGGAAGGCCCGCCTGGATCATGGCCGAGAGCTTCGCCGGCATGCCGACCTCCTGGGCCACCAGGTTGCCGATCTCGGCGTTGCGGGCCTGGAGGCCCTCGGTGATGCGCTGCAGGTACTTGCCGCGCTCTTCCACCGAGACCTGAGACCAGCTCTTGAACGCACGCTTGGCGGCGGCCACCGCCTTGTCGACGTCGGCGGCGGTCCCCTCCGGGATCGTGCCCATGACCTCTTCGGTCGTGGCGTTCAGCACCTCGATGGTGCCGGTGCCGGCCGACGGCACCCACGCGCCATCGACGTAGATCTTGTCCCGAACCTGCATTGCTGCCTCCTGGTGGTGGGGGCGGCGGCGACCGCCCTGCCTGGGTCACGTTACGGCGGCCCGGCCGCCTGCGCCCGGCACGCGCACTCGTGGCCGTTTACTTCGGTAGCCTAAACGATGTGACCATCGAACGGAGAGAGACGGCCGAGGCCGGTCGCGCCGCGGCCCGGCTCATGAAGGGTCTGGAGGTCGCGCTCGGCCAGACCGGGCTGTCGCTGCCCCAGTACCGGCTGCTCCTCTTCCTGTCGGGCGGAGCCGAGCGCGCCACCGCCCTGGCCGCATGGCTGGACGTCAGCCCACCGTCGCTCACCGCGCTGGTGGACGGCGCCGTGAGTCGCGGTCTCGTGCAGCGGGTGCCGCTCGAGGAAGACCGGCGTTGCGTGCGCCATGAGATCACCCCGCTCGGTCACGAGAAGCTCTCCCTGGCGGACGGCGTGCTGGTCGACAAGCTGGGGTCGGTCGTGTCGTACCTCGACCCCGACGAAGCGGAGCGGGCCATCGAGGGCCTCCGCCTCCTGGGCAAGGCACTCGACGCCATCCGCGCCGAGAAGGATGCCAACGACGCGGCCCGCGTCACGGGTGCCGCCCGGTGACAGCACTCGTCGAGCAGGTCACCGCGGTCCAGGCGGCCGGCCTGGCCCCGAGGCCCCCACCGGGCCGGTATGCACCTCCACGCCGAGGCATCGACCCCGACGCCTCGAAGAAGTGGTGGCAGCGCATGCTGCCGGTGGTCCTGTCCCACAAGCGGATCGTCTTCACCGGCCTGGCGTGCTCGCTGGCCACCCTGCTGTTGCAGCTGGCCATCCCCCGCCTCACCCGACTGGCCATCGACAACGCGCTGGCGCCGGCGCTGGCGCAACGGTCGGGCATCGACCTGCCTGGTGCCTCGGAGGCACAGCCCCTCACCCGGTACATCTGGATCCTCGCCGCCGTCGCGGTGATCCGCTTCGGCATCGGCTTCGTGTACCGCTACAACCTGCAGCGCACGAGCTTCAACATCGAGTACGACCTGCGCAACCTCATCTACGAGAAGTTCAGCGTCCTCAGCTTCGGCTACTTCGACCGCATGCAGAGCGGCCAGCTCATCTCGAGAGCGAACTCCGACATCCGGTCGGTGCAGATGTTCCTGTCGTTCGCGCCCACGGTCGTCATCTCGATGATCACGTTCGTCTGCGCCTTCGGCCTCATGGCGTCGGTGCACCTGCCGCTCGCCATCGTGGCCGTCATCTGCCTGCCGGGCGTCTACATCACCGGCACCCGGATGCGTCAGAAGATGTTCCCGGTGTCGTGGATCGTCTCCTCCCGGCAGGCCGACGTCGCCACCATCGTCGAGGAGAACATCACCGGCACCCGCGTCGTGAAGTCGTTCGCGGCCGAAGAGTCCCAGATCAACCTGTTGTCCAAGGCGGCCGAGCGCCTGCGCTGGGCGGGCAAGCTCCAGGTCGACATCCGGGCCCGCTACTCGCCCTTCCTGCAGAACCTGCCCCGCATCGGCTTGGCCCTCGTGCTGCTCTACGGAGGCAAGCTCGTCATCGACGGGGAGGTGACGCTCGGCACCATCATCGAGTTCAACGCCTATGTCGTGCTGCTGCAGATGCCCTTCATGATGCTGGGCTTCCTCATGATGATGGGCCAGCGCGCCGCCGCCTCGGCCAGCCGCATCTTCGAGATCATCGACGAGGCCCCCGAGATCGTCGACCGCCCGGGCGCCACCGACCTGTTGCACCCGGATGGTGACGTCCTCTTCGACGACGTCACCTTCAGGTACGGCACCGGACCTGCTGTGCTCGACCACTTCACGCTGCACATGAACCCGGGCGAGACGGTGGCGCTGGTCGGGCGCACCGGCACCGGCAAGTCCACTGCCGCCCGCCTCATCCCCCGCTTCTACGACGTGACCGAGGGCTCGGTGCGCATCGACGGCATCGACGTGCGCGACCTCACCCTCGAGAGCCTCCGAGCCCACATCGGTCTCGTGCTCGACGAGCCCTTCCTGTTCTCCGAGACGATCCGCGCCAACATCGCCTACGGCAAGCCCGACGCCACCGACGAGGAGATCCTCGACGTGGCTCGCGCCGCCGGCGTCAGCGAGTTCGTGGACAAGCTGCCCGACGGCTACGACACCGCTGTCGGCGAGCGGGGCTACACCCTTTCCGGTGGCCAGCGTCAGCGCATCGCCATCGCGCGCACCCTTCTGGTGAACCCCCGGATCCTCATCCTCGACGACGCCACCAGCGCGATCGACGTGCAGGTCGAGCACGAGATCCACGGTGCGCTCACGACGCTCATGCAGGGACGTACCACCTTGATCATCGCCCACCGGCTGTCCACCATCAGCCTGGCCCAGCGGGTCTGCCTGCTCGAGAACGGCCTCATCACCGCCGACGGATCCCATGCCGAGCTGATGGCCACGGTGCCGGCCTACTCCGAGGTGCTGGCCCGGGCCGAGGAGGAGTGGCAGGAGGCGCACGCGCCGAAGCCCGACCCCCAAGCCGAGCTGCCACCTCGGGCCCGCGCCATGCGCCGGATGGCGTCGGCCAAGGCCGAAGGCGGGCCCGGCGGCATGCCTGGCATGCCCGGCCTTCCCGGTGCCGGCGGAGGGGCCTGATGGCGTTCTTCGGCGGCGGCGGCTTCGCAGGTGGCGGCGGGCGCCCCGGGCAGCCGGTCGGCGGGCTCCCGTTCGCCGGCATACCGCCGGAGATGATGGCGGGCGTGAAGAAGCTCCTCGACAAGGAGCCTGAGCATCACGTCGACCACATCCCGTTCTCCCCGATCCAGCGAGAGCAGAAGGGCTTCTCGCTCGGTCACCTCATCCGGCCCCAGCGGGCGGCGATGGCCGTCGGTGTGGTGCTGGTGTTCATCGAGACGATCACCTTGCAGATCGGCCCGCTGCTGACCCAGCGTGCGGTCGACAGAGGCATGATCCCCGGGAACTTCGGCGTCGTCGTGACGATGGCCGCCCTCTACATCGGGGCCGTGGCCGTCAACAGCGTCATCGGCGGCTACCGCATCGCCTGGACCGGCAAGATCGGCCAGAAGCTGATGTACAGCCTCCGGGTGCGGGTGTTCTCGCACATCCAGCGCCTCTCGCTGAGCTTCTTCACCGACGAGAAGGCCGGGCGGATCATGACCCGGATGACGTCGGACATCGAGGCGCTCACCGAGCTGCTCCAGGACGGCCTCATCAACCTCATCGTGCAGGGCTTCACCCTGTTCTTCGTCGTCGCCGTGCTGTTCTCCATGAACGTGCAGCTGGCCCTGATCGTCGTCTTCGCCATCGTGCCGGTCATGACGATCATGACGCTGTGGTTCCGATCACGGTCGGAGCGCTCCTACGAACGGGTCCGCGAGCGGATCTCCGACGTCATGGCGGACCTGCAGGAGAGCCTCTCGGGCATCCGCATCGTCACCGCCTACAACCGTCAGCGGTACAACAAGGTCAAGCACCGCAACATCGTGGGCGACCACAAGGTGGCCAACGAGAAGGCGGCCAAAGTGGCGGCGGTCTACGGCCCCGGCACCGACGCGGTTGGCACGCTCGGCCAGGCCGTGGTGCTGCTGCTCGGGGGCTGGATGGTGCTCGACGGTCGCCTCCAGATCGGCCAGCTCATCGCCTTCGTGCTCTACCTGTCGGCGTTCTTCGCCCCGATCCAGCAGCTCGTGCAGCTCTACAACCAGTACCAGTCCGGCCAGGCGGCCGTGGCGAAGATCCGTGAGCTGCTCGACACCGACCCCTCAGTGCCCGAGCTCCCCGGGGCGACCGAGCTGCCTCCCGTGCGGGGCGAGATCACCTTCGAGGGCGTCAGCTTCGGCTACGTGCCCGACCAGCCGGTGCTCCGCGACGTCGACCTCACCATCGCCGCGGGTGAGACGTTCTCGCTGGTGGGCACCACCGGCGCAGGGAAGTCCACCATCGCCAAGCTGGTGACCCGCTTCTACGACCCAACCGAGGGCCGGGTGCTGGTGGACGGGCACGACCTGCAAGGGGTGACGCTCGCGTCGCTGCGGCGCCAGCTGGGCGTGGTGCCCCAGGAGCCCTTCCTCTTCGCCGGCTCGCTTCGCGACAACATCGCCTTCGCCCGGCCGGAAGCCACCGACGACGAGCTGATCGAAGCCTGCCGCGCGGTGGGCCTCGACGAGCTGGTCGACCGCCTGCCCCAAGGCCTCGACACGGCCGTCTTCGAGCGCGGCTCATCCCTGTCGTCAGGCGAGCGCCAGCTGTTGGCCCTGGCTCGGGCGTTCCTCGCCCAGCCACGGGTCCTCATCCTCGACGAGGCCACGTCGTCCCTCGACCTGCGCTCGGAAGCCATCATCGAGCGGGCGCTCGACAACCTGCTCGAGGGGCGCACCGCCATCATCATCGCCCACCGCCTCTCCACGGCCATGCGGGCCGATCGCATCGCCGTCGTCAACGACGGCCGCATCGTGGAGCTCGGCCCCCACGACGACCTGGTGGCCCAGGGCGGGGTCTACGCCACCATGTACGCCACCTGGACGAGCCACATGTCCGACGGGCGCCCCGAGCAGCACCCTGCCCCCACCTGATCCGGTTTGGCAGACTGATCGGCGCACGAACCAGAGGAGCGCGACATGGCACAGGCAGCGGGCTGGCAGCCCGATCCCTTCGGGCGGCACGAGGTGCGGTACTGGAACGGCGAGGCGTGGACGGAGCACGTGTCCGATGCCGGCGTGCAGGGCAGCGACGAGCCTCTCGCCGACGATCCGTTGGCTCCACCGCCTCCTCCCCCCGCCGCGGCCCCGCCGCCGCCCCTCAACGCCCCCGCCGCCGGCGGCTCCTGGAAGGACAAGCTGAAGGCTGCCGCCCAGACGGCCGCCGTGCAGGGCAAGGAGCTGGCCGACAAGGGCAAGACCGAGCTGGCCAAGCAGCAGGCGGCCAAGGCCGAGCGCCTGGCCAACGACCCGGAGACGCTCTGGTACGGCGAGCGCAAGAGCGTCGGAGGCGCAGCCGTAGGCGTGTCCAACCAGCGCTACCGCATCACGAAGGACAAGATCTTCGTCGACGCCGGCCTGCTCAGCACCTCATCGGAGCAGGTGCCGCTCTGGGCCGTGCGCGACGTCGACGTGACGCAGAGCCTCCTGCAGCAGGGCAAGGACATCGGCGACGTCATCGTCCACCTGGAGCACCCGGAGTTCCACGGCAAGCCGATGGTGACGCTCGACAACATCGAGGGGCCGCACGCGGTGCGGGACCTCGTCAACAGCCTGGTCAGCGAAGCTCGGGCCAAGAAGCAGATGCTCACCCAGACGCAGTACGTGCAGCATTCCGGCGGCTACGGCACCCCGGGCATGGCGCCACAGGCCCCGCCGGCCGCCGCCCCTGTCGTCGACGTCGCCGACCAGCTGCGAAAGCTGGCCGAGCTGCGGGACATGGGCGTCCTCACCGAGGAGGAGTTCACGCTGCAGAAGCAGCGCCTCCTCGGCGGGTAGCGGCTCAGCCGGCTACGTCGGCCGTCTCGGGCTCCGCCGCGGCGTCGGAGACCGCCGTGTCGGCGGCCGGGTCCACCGTCGTCGTCTTCACCTTGGCCACGCGGCGCTTCGTGGTGCGCTCGGCGTGGGTGCCCTCTCCTGCGCAGCAACGGCACGGCTGGGAGCCGCCGTTCTTGTTGTCGCGCACGGTGCCGCCGCCCAGGCAGCGGAAGCACTTGCCCATGTCCTTGTGGCAGACCCAGAGCTTGGCGGTCGCGGTCGGCATCGCAGTGGGGTTCAGCCCACGGAAGGCTTCCCACTCGGCCTCGGAGAACCCGAGGAGGACTCGCTCCCGCTCGTCCTTCTCGACTTCGGCTGTGCGGAGAGCGTCCTTCGCCGCCACCCGGCGGGCGTCTCTCTGCTCCCGTGATTCTTCCTTGGCCGGCACCTGGCGCTCCCTTGCAACCTCTCGCCTCCGATGGGGGGCGAACTACCAGTATCGCACCCGATTGCTCCCCTGCGACGTTGGGTAGCGCCGGCGCCATGGTCGCAACCCTCTATGGCGCCTCCCGCGTCGCGGTCGGGCTCGCACTGATGCTGGCACCGAAGGCGGCGTCTCCGTGGCTCGGGGCGGTGGCCCGTCAGCCCGATGTGCACGGCGCACTGCGCGTCCTGGGCGCCCGCGACGCGCTGCTCGGGGTGGCCGTCCTGACGTCGAGCGGCGAGCCGGCCGCGCTCCGGCGGGCACTTCGTCTGAGCGCGGTCGCGGACACAGTCGACGCAGTGGTCAGCGCGACGGACTTCCTCCGCACCAGGCGCGGGGGGGCCGGGTTCGCCGTCCTCAGCGCCGTCGGCGGAGCCTTCGTCGGATTCCGGGAGGCACGATGAAGCGCGAGTCGCAGAGCACGCTCTACCGACTGACCGAGCAGGTGGAGCAGGAGACGAAGCTCGATCCGGTCGTCCACGGTCTCGACCGGCTTCTGCCGGCATCGATGCGCGAAGGGCCGGTGCGAGCGGCGCTCGGCGGCCGCTGGTTGGGTCACGCCCTGCACCCGATGTTGACCGACGTCCCGATCGGCACGTGGACGAGTGCGTCGGTGCTCGATCTCATCGGCGGCCGGGCGTCGCGGAGCGCCTCCCGTCGGCTCATCGCCGTGGGGATCGTGGCGGCCATCCCCACCGCCGTGACCGGCGCGTCGGACTGGACGGCGGCTTCGCCCACCGAACGGCGGGTCGGCGTCGTCCACGCCGCCGCCAACACGGTTGCGTTGGCCCTGTACATCGCGTCGTGGTCGGCCCGTCATCGCCAACGCCACGGCAAGGGCGCGGCGCTCGCGCTCACCGGCGCGGCGGTGACCGCAGCCAGCGGGTACCTCGGCGGGCATCTGTCCCTCGCCCGGGACACGGCACTGCGGTCCACCAGCTCGGCGTTCGACGCCGACGACCCGACCGACTGAGCCTCACGCGAACGCCGGCACGGCGCTCAGCCGCTCGGTAGGTTGGCTTCCCCGCCGTGAACCTGACCGACCGCATCCCCGCCCAGCCCGACCCAGACGTCCTCTTCGACCTCTTCGCCGAGTGGGCCGGCGAGCGCGGGCTCGAGCTGTATCCGGCGCAGGAGGAGGCGCTCATCGAGCTGGTCTCGGGCTCGAACGTCATCCTGAGCACGCCGACCGGGTCGGGGAAGAGCCTGGTGGCGACGGGGGCCCACTTCACCGCACTCGCGGAGCGCAGGCGCACCTTCTACACGGCACCGATCAAGGCCCTCGTGTCGGAGAAGTTCTTCGATCTGTGCGCCACGTTCGGCACGGCCGACGTCGGCATGATGACCGGCGACTCGAGCGTCAACGCATCGGCCCCGATCATCGCCTGCACGGCCGAGATCCTGGCCAACATCGCACTGCGGGAAGGCGCCTCGTCCACCATCGGGCAGGTCGTGATGGACGAGTTCCACTTCTACTCCGACCCTGACCGCGGATGGGCCTGGCAGGTGCCCCTCCTGACCCTGCCGCAGGCGCAGTTCCTGCTGATGTCGGCCACGCTCGGAGACGTCTCCCGCCTCGAGGAGGACCTGACCCGTCGCACCCGGCGGCCCACCGCATCCATCTCGAACACGACCCGTCCGGTGCCGTTGCACTACGAGTGGCGCACCACGCCGGTGCACGAGACCCTCGAACAGCTGCTGGGCACGCACCAGGCACCGGTCTACGTCGTGCACTTCACCCAGGCGGCGGCGGCGGAGCGGGCTCAGTCGCTCATGAGCGTGAACGTGTGCAGCCGGGAGGAGAAGGACGCCATCGCGACCCTGCTCGGTGACTTCCGGTTCACCACGGCGTTCGGTCGCACGCTGTCCCGGCACGTCCGCCACGGCGTCGGGGTGCACCACGCCGGCATGCTGCCCAAGTACCGCCGCCTGGTGGAGCGCCTGGCCCAGGCCGGGCTCCTGAAGGTGATCTGCGGCACCGACACGCTCGGCGTCGGCATCAACGTGCCCATCCGGTCGGTGCTCTTCACCGCGCTCAGCAAGTACGACGGCACCAAGGTGCGCCACCTCAGCGCACGTGAGTTCCACCAGATCGCCGGGCGCGCCGGGCGGGCCGGGTTCGACGTGGCCGGCACCGTGGTGGTGCAGGCGCCCGACCACGTGGTGGAGAACGAGAAGGCGCTGGCCAAGGCGGGCACCGACGAGAAGCAACGCCGGAAGGTCGTGCGCAAGAAGCCGCCGGACGGGTTCGTGTCGTGGGGCGCCCCCACGTTCGAGCGGCTCGTCTCGGCGGCGCCGGAGACGATGACGTCGAGCTTCGCGGTGTCCCACTCCATGCTCCTGAACGTCCTCGACCGACCGGGTGACGGCTGTCGGGCCATGCGCGACCTGCTCGTCGACAACCACGAGCCTCGCCCGGCCCAACGGCGTCACGTCCGCCGATCCATCTCCATCTATCGGTCGTTGCTGGCCGCGGGTGTGGTCGAGCGGCTCGACGCCCCTGACGACGCCGGCCGCACCACCCGGGTGACGGTGGACCTACAGCTCGACTTCGCGCTGAACCAGCCGTTGAGCCCGTTCGCCCTCGCCGCCTTCGAGCTCCTCGACCGCGAGTCGGACACCTACGCGTTGGACGTGCTCTCCGTCGTCGAGTCGACCCTCGACGACCCATCTCAGGTGCTGCACGCCCAGGAGTCGAAGGCCCGCGGTGAGGCGGTGACCCAGATGAAGGCGGACGGCATCGAGTACGAGGAGCGCATGGTGCTGCTCCAGTCGGTGACCTACCCGAAGCCCCTGGCCGAGCTCCTTTCGGGCGCCCTCGACTTCTACCGGCTGGCCCACCCGTGGGTCGCCGACCACCAGCTCTCACCGAAGTCCGTGGCCCGCGACCTCTTCGAGCGGGCCATGACGTTCAACGACTTCGTCGGCCACTACGCCCTCGCCCGCTCGGAGGGCGTGGTGCTGCGCTACCTGAGCGGCGCGTTCAAGGCGCTGACGCAGACGGTGCCGGAGGACGCCAAGACCGAAGAGCTCTACGACCTCACCGAGTGGCTGGGTGCGCTCGTGCGCCAGGTCGACAGCTCGCTCCTCGACGAGTGGGAGCAGCTGCAGCACCCCGAGACCGCCGTGCCGCCCGAGGTGCAGCCGCTCGACGAGACGCCGCCGCCGATCACCGCCAACCGGCGTGCCTTCGTGACCCTCGTGCGCAACGCCATGTTCCGCCGGGTCGAGCTGGCCGCCAAGCGCCAGTACTGGGGGCTGGAAGAGCTCGAGCCGAGCTGGAGCCAGGCGCAATGGGAGGCAGCTTTCGCGCCCTACTTCGGCGAGCACGCGTCGATCGGCACCAGCCCGTCGGCTCGGTCGAGCGGCCTGCTGGAGGTGGCCGAGCACGAGACCGAGTGGCGGGTGCGACAGATCCTCGACGACCCCCAGGCCTTCCACGAGTGGGCCATCGTGGCCGTGGTCGACCTGCCCGCCAGCGTGGAGGCCGGCGAGGCCGTGGTGCGAACCATCGGAGTGGAGCGGCTGTGAGTGCGCTCGCTGTGCTGCTTGGTGGGCGTGAAGGGACTCGAACCCCTGGCCTCGTCGGTGTGAACGACGCGCTCTAACCAACTGAGCTACACGCCCTCTGGGAGACCGCCACTCTAGTGGGCGCGGCCCGACGCCTCCGAGGGCCCCGGGGGGACCGAGGCTCAGCGAGCGAGGGGCGGGCGTCCGACGGCGGGCAGCGCAGCCTCGATGGCGGCCATGGTGCGCAGCACGATCATGTCGCCGTGCTGGGGGCCGACGAGCTGCAGGCCCACCGGCAGGCCGGCCTCGGTGAAGCCGGCGCACACCGAACCCGCCGGCGACCGGGTCATGTTGAACGGGTAGGTGAAGGCCACCCAGCCCCGTGAAGCCTGCCCGTTCACCATGCCCGCTTCGCCGCTGCGCGGGGCCACTCCTGCCGTCGTCGGCGTGAGCAGGATGCGGGCGTCGTGGAACAGCTCGACGAGGTGGAGGTTGAGCTCGTGGCCCACGTCCTCCGCGTGCACCAGCGCCTCGGCGGAACCCGCACCGAAGCTCTCGACGAGAGACCGCAGCCGAGGATCGATGCGCTCCCACACCTCCGTGCCGCGGAACGGCGCGAGGGTGCGGGCGTTGTACGCGCTGGTCAAGGTGAGCCAGGCGCCGGCCGGGTCGTAGGGGAAGACGGCGGGCACCTCGACCACCTCCACCCCGAGATCGGCCAGCCGGCCGACCGCCCGCTCGCAGATGGCCAGGACCTCCCGGTCGACCTCTGCGTATCCGAGGGTGGGCGACCAGGCCACCTTGGCCGGCAGGTGTGCGTCCTCGATCGCGCCGAGCCACGACGGCTCGGGCATCGGCAGCGAGCGCAGGTCGGTGGGGTCGGGGCCCAGCACGGCGTCGAGGGCGAGCACCGTGTCGGCGACGGTGCGGGCCTGCACCCCCTTGCTGGAGAGGTGGTGCCAGTCGGGGGCGTGCGCTCCACCGGTCGGCACACGGCCGAGGCTGGGCTTGAAGCCGGGGAGGCCACAGAGGGCCGCAGGGATGCGGATGGAGCCACCTCCGTCGGACGCGGTGGCGAGCGGCACCATGCCGGCGGCGACGGCCGCGGCACTCCCGCCGGAGGACCCGCCGGGCGAGTGGTCGAGGTTCCAGGGGTTGCGGGTGGCGCCGAAGGTGGCGTTGACCGTGTCGGCCATGTAGGCGAGCTCGGGCGTGTTCGTCTTGCCCACGACGATGGCGCCGGCGGCTTTGAGCCGCTCCACGAGAGCGGAGTCGGTCGTGGCCACCGGCCCGTCGGCGAAGGCCGCCGAGCCCTTGGTGGTGACGAAGCCGACGGCGTCCTCGAGGTCCTTCACACCGAGCGGGATGCCGGCCAGCGGACCCAGCACGTCCCCACCCGCAACGCGCTCGTCCTGGCGCCGGGCCTCGGCCAGCGCCGCATCTGCGTCCAGGGCGACGAAGGCGTTGAGGGAGCCGTCGAGCGCCTCGATCCGCTCGAGTGCGTGCTCCACCAGCGCAGTGGCCGTCACCGTTCCGCTGCGCACGGCCTCGGCCAGCTCGCCGACGGTCTGGGACAGGAAGTCGATGGCCATGGAACCTCCGGGCTCGCGGCCCGCCACTCTAGGCACGCCGTGGTTTCTCACGCCGGGCGTCGGGTATGCACCTCTCGTCCCCAACGGAAGGTGATTCACCATGGGTGAGAAGATGGACGACATCAAGGGCAAGGCCAAGGAAGCAGTAGGCGATGCCACCGGCAACAAGGACCTCGAACGCGAGGGCAAGGTCGACCAAGGCGTATCTGGCGCGAAGGAGAAGCTGACCAACGCCGCCGACGCGATCGGCGACAAGGTCAAGGACGTCAACCGCTAGCTGGTCGTAGCGCGCTCGCTGCCCCCGCCCCCGGGAAGCCCCGGTGTCGGGGGCAGCGCCGCGTCTGCACCCCAGACGCCTTCGCGGCGAAGGCCGGCGCTGATCCTCGCCCGTAGCTCGCGTGCGACAGCCCACTGCTGGCGGGGCGCCGTCTTGATAACGAGGCGGAGGGTCACGCCGTCCGGGTCCATCTCCTGCACGCCCCACAGCTCCGGCGGTTCGAGGATGTCGCTCCTCCAGGTCTCCTCGGCGGCCAGGGCGTCGGCGGCTTCGCTGATGACCCGCCGGACCAGGTCCAGATCCGCCGTGTACAGCACACGGACGTCGATGAGGGCCCGAGACCACTCCATCGAGCTGTTCCCGACCTTGCGGATCTCGCCGTTGGGCACGAACCAGACGGTGCCGTCGATGGCGCGCAGGCGCGTGACCCGCAGGCCGACGTCCTCCACCGTCCCCGTGGCGTCCGCCGCGAGCACGACGACGTCTCCGACCCCGTACTGGTCCTCGAGGAGGATGAACAGCCCCGAGATGACGTCCTTCACCAGGCTCTGGGCACCGAAGCCCAAGGCGACGCCCGCTATCCCGGCGCCCGCGATCAGCGGGGCCAGGTTCACACCGAGCTCGTCGAGCACGACGAAGGCGGCCACCACCACGATGGCGACCTGGAGCACGCTGACGAGCACGTCGCCGATCGTGGCCGCCCGTTGCTCGGCACGAACCGACGAAGCCCGCAGCACCGTTCGGGTGCGGAACGAGGCCACGGCCCGGCGGATCGTGCGGGCGCCCAACCGGCTCACCAGCAGGGCGATGAGCAGCAACGCCAGGATCTTGAACGGGCGCACGAGCAGGAACTCCAGCGTGGCCGCTCCGAAATCACCGAGCCCGAGCTGCTCTTGGGCGAAGCGGTGGATGTATCCATGGTCCTCGGGCACGAGCCCAGCCTGCCCGCACGAGGCTGCAGCGAAGGGGACGGTCGACCTCCCCACCAGGTCGCTCGCGTCGGCGACCGCATGGTAGAGAAGGGGGTGATCGCCGACGACCTGGCCGGAAGGCGCATCGCGGTCACCGGATCCACGGGCTTCCTCGGCACGGCGATCGTCGAGCGGCTCCTGCGGTCGGTGCCGGGGTGCGAGGTGGCCCTGCTCATCCGACCGGGCCGACGAGGCGCAGCCGATCGCGTCCGGCGGGAGATCCTGCGCAACGACTGCTTCGACCGGCTGCGTCGCGAGCTGGGTGATCGCTTCGACGCCGAGGTGGCCCGGCGCATCACGACCATGGCGGGCGACGTGTCGGTCGACGGGCTCGGTCTCGACGACGAGGGACGAGCCCTGCTCGCGTCCTGCGAAGTCGTCATCCACTCGGCCGCAGCCGTCTCGTTCGACTCTCCGCTCGACAGCGCGGTGGAGATCAACCTGCTCGGAGCGTCGCGAGTGGCTCAGGCCATCACCGAGTCGGGCAGCGGCGCCCACCTCGTCGCCGTGTCGACGGCCTACGTCGCCGGCACCCGGCGGGGTGCCTCTCCCGAGCGCGTGCTGCCCGAGACTCCCTTCGCCGCCTCCGTCGACTGGCGCACCGAGGTCGCCGCCGCACGACGGGCGCGGGCCGACGCCGATGCCGAGAGCCGACGGCCCGAGCGCCTGGCCGGCTTCCACAAGCAGGCCCGGTCAGAGCTCGGTGGAGCGGGCGTGCCGCTGCTGGCCGAGAAGACCGAGCGGCTTCGCGAGGACTGGGTGAAGGCCTCCCTGGTCGAGGCCGGGCGTTCCCGTGCCCAGTCGCTCGGCTGGCCCGATGCCTACGCCTACACCAAGGCCCTGGGCGAGCGGGCGCTGCTGCAGAACCGAGGCGACGTACCCGTCACCATCGTGCGGCCCTCGATCATCGAGTCGGCGCTCCACGAGCCGTTCCCGGGCTGGATCCGCGGCTTCCGCATGGCCGAGCCGGTGATCATCTCGTATGCGAGAGGCCTGCTGAAGGAGTTCCCCGGCATCCCCGAGGGCACGGTCGACGTCATCCCGGTCGACCTGGTGGTGGCCGCCATCATCGCCGTCGCCGCTGCTGGACCGGCTCCGGAGGGCCCGTCCGTCTACCAGGTGGCCTCGGGGTCGCGGAACCCCCTGAAGTACCGCCGCCTGGTCAACCTGGTGCACGATTACTTCACCGACCACCCGCTCTACGACACGGCCGGCCAGCCGATCGTGGTGCCCGAGTGGTCGTTCCCGGGCCGGGGCCGGGTGCTCCGCCAGCTGCAACGAGCCACCAAGGCCGTCGCCCTCGCCGAGAAGGCAGTTGGCGCCGTGCCGCTCCGTGGCCAGCAGGCGGCGTGGACGACGAAGCTCGACGAGCGTCGGACCGAAGTGGACCGGGCCCGTACCTACGTCGAGCTCTACGGCGCCTACGCCGAGACGGAGGCCATCTTCCAGGTCGACCGGCTGCTCGTCCTGTTCGAAGGCCTCGAGCCCGGCGACCAGGACGCGTTCGCCTTCGACCCGGCAATCATCGACTGGGACCACTTCGTGCACGGGGTGCACCTGCCCTCCGTCGTGGAGCACGCCCGGGTGCGCACCACGCCGGGCCGTCGAGCCGGCCCGTCGCGCTTCGACCGAGGCAAGCGGGCCATCCTGTCGCCGGATCGCCACTTCGCCGCCTTCGACCTCGAGAACACGCTCATCGCCTCCAACGTCGTGGAGTCCTACTCCTGGCTGGCCACGCGCCACCTGTCCGGTGACGACCGGGCCCGCTTCACCGCCCGCATGCTTCGTGAGGGACCTCGGCTCCTGGCCCTCGACCGCCGCGACCGGGGTGACTTCCTGCGGCACTTCTATCGTCGCTACGACGGCGCTCCCGTGGACCGCATCGAAGAGGACGCGCGCGAGCTCTTCACGCAGCTGATCCTCACCAAGTCGTTCCCAGCCGGCATGCGGAGAGTGCGGGAGCACAAGGCGCTCGGGCATCGCACCGTGCTCATCACCGGCGCGCTGAGCTTCGTCGTGGAGCCCCTGCGGCCGCTCTTCGACGAGATCGTCAGCGCCTCGCTCGGACAGCGTGCCGACGGCACCTACAACGGGGAGCTCCAGCAGGGCCCGCCCACCGGAGAGGCTCGCGCCCTGATCCTGATGGACTATGCCGCCGCCGAGAACTTGTCGCTAGAGGAGTCCGTGGCCTACGCCGACTCGGCGTCGGATCTCCCAATGTTGGAGGTCGTGGGGCACCCCGTGGCCGTGAACCCCGAAGCCAAGCTGGCGGCCGTCGCGCGCAAGCGGGGCTGGCACGTCGAGCGCTGGACCAAGTCCCCCGGTGGGCCGCGCCCGCTGCTCCCCATCGGGCCGCTGGGGCCCCACGCGCTGCGAGGTGCTCCGCGATGAGAGCACTGCTCTTCGAGAGGAAGATCGCCAAATACGCGGCGGCGGCGGTCGCCGGTCGCCTCGCCCCGGGGCGGGGTGCGAAGGTCGGCCCGCTCCACCTGGCCGACATCGACGAGCCGGAGCTGCCCGGCCCGGGCTGGCACCGCGTGCGACCCCGCCTCGCCGGCATCTGCGGGTCGGACCTCGCCACCGTCGACGGGCGCAGCAGCCGCTACTTCGAGCCCATCGTCAGCTTCCCGTTCGTCCCCGGCCACGAGGTCGTCGGGGAGCTGGACGACGGGCGGCGCGTGGTGATCGAACCTGTCCTCACCTGCGCCACGCGAGGCATCGACCCCGCCTGCGACATGTGCGCGTCGGGCAACACCGGCAACTGCGAGCGAATCGCCTACGGACACCTCGAGCCCGGCCTCCAAACAGGGTTCTGCCGCGACACCGGTGGAGGGTGGGGGCTCACCCTCGTCGCCCACGAGAGCCAGCTGCATGCCGTGCCGGACGCCCTCACCGACGAGGCGGCCGTGCTGGTCGAGCCGACCGCCTGCGCCGTGCACGCGGTGCAGACGAGCGGCGTGGCCGAAGGCGACGTGGTCGTCGTGCTCGGTGCGGGCACCCTCGGGCTCCTCACCATCGCCGCCCTGCGCAAGCTCAGCCTGCCGGGCACCGTGATCGCGGTGGCCAAGCACCCCGAGCAACGCGCACTTGCCCGCTCGCTGGGCGCCGACGTCGTGGCCGAGCCGGGCGAGGTTCGCAGGGCGGTGCGGCGGACCACCCGCTCGCTGGCGAACGGTGACGTGCTCACCGGAGGAGCCGACGTGGTGATCGACTGCGTCGGCAGCTCGGACTCGATCACCGACTCGTTCGCCGTCACCCGTCCCAAGGGTCGAGTGAGCCTGGTCGGCATGGCCGGCAGCACCACCGTCGACCTCACGCCCCTCTGGCACAAGGAGCTGCAGCTGGCCGGCACGTACGCCTACCGCCACGAAGCGTTCCCCCTCGCGTTCGAGATCGCCGCGGAAGCCAACCTGGAACGCCTGCTCTCGGCCACCTACCCGCTCGACCGCTACGCCGAGGCCATCCAGCATGCCGCCGAAGCCGGCCGGCGGGGCGCGGTCAAGATCGCCTTCGACCTCCGCACCGAAAGAAGACGCTGATGGCCCCCAACAACTCCGTCCGCCACGGCCGGCCCGGTTTCGTGCTCGAGGTGGACCGCTCGACACCGCCGACGCTGTTCTGGCACGGCGAGGGGTTCCGTCTGGAGAAGCTCCCCGTGGGCAGCCGTGTGATCTACGCACCGGAACCGGTCACCGCGCTGAAGGACCCTGACGGTGCGATCCGCCATGCGCTGCTCAACCCGCTCGGGGACTCGAAGCCGCTCCCCGACCTCCTGACGCCGGGCATGAAGCTCACCATCTGCTTCGACGACATCTCTCTGCCCCTGCCTCCCATGCAGAAGCCCGACATCCGCCAGATGGTGATCGAAGCAGTGCTGGATTTGGCGGCCGAGGCCGGGGTCGACGATGTCGTGCTGCTGGCCGCGCTGGCGCTGCACCGCCGCATGACCGACGCAGAGCTGCGCCATGCCCTCGGCGACCGGGTCTTCGACGCCTTCGCCCCGAGCGGCCTCCTACAACAGCACGACGCCGAAGACCCCTCCAAGCTCATGCACCTCGGAGCCACCGAGGCCGGTGAGGACGTCGAGATCAACCGGCGGGCGGCTGAGTCCGATCTCATCGTGTACGTCAACATCAACCTGGTGGCCATGGACGGCGGCTGGAAGTCCACCGCCACCGGCCTGTCGTCGTACAAGTCGCTCCGCCATCACCACAACGTCAAGACGATGCAGCACAGCCGCTCCTTCATGGACCAGCACCGCTCCGAGCTGCACTCGTCGAACTGGCGCATGGGCAAGGTGATCAAGGACGCCGGCATCAAGGTCTTCCAGATCGAGACCACGCTCAACAACGACACGTTCCCGGACTCGTTCGACTTCCTGCAGAAGCGGGAGTGGGAGTGGGGCCCGCGCGACCGCGCCTCGTTCCTGGCCGTCTCCAAGACGCTCGACCGCACGCCCGACCGGCTGAAGCGGGGCATCTTCCACGGGATCAAGGCGCCGCACCGCATGACCAGCGTCCAGGCGGGTGAGGTCGAGGCCGTCCACGCGGTCACGACCGAGAACGTCTACCGCCAGCAGCTGGTGCAGGTCGAGGGCCAAACCGACGTGTTGACGATGGGACTTCCCTACATCAGCCCCTACAACGTCAACTCGATCATGAACCCGATCCTCGTGGCCTGCCTCGGTCTCGGGTACTTCTTCAACCTGTACCGCAACAAGCCTCTGGTGCGCGAGGGCGGGGTGGTGATCATGAGCCACCCCACCCCCTGGGCGTTCCACCCCGTGCACCACCCGAGCTACATCGACTTCTTCGAGCAGGTGCTGTCGGAGACCACCGACCCGCTCGAGATGGAGTCCAAGTTCGAGGAGCAGTTCGCCACCGACCCGTGGTACATCCACCTGTACCGGACGAGCTACGCCTACCACGGGGTCCACCCCTTCTACATGTGGTACTGGTGCGCCCACGCCTTGCAGCACCTGGGTGGCGTGATCATCGTGGGCGGCGACCCGAGGTCTGTGCGCCGCCTGGGCTTCAAGCCGGCGTCGACGCTGCGGGATGCGTTGGAGATGGCGGAGGACGTCGTGGGGCGCGACCCGTCCATCACCCACCTCCACAACCCGCCGCTGTTCCTGGCCGACGTGCGATGAAGCTGCAGGTGCCCCGGCCCCGCCGCTCGTTCCCCTGGGTGGCTCCGCTGTGGCCGGGCGGGGTTGCGCCGCTGCCGCTGCCGCGCCGCACCGGCATCGACTTCGACACCGGGTGGGCACGTCGGTACCCCGTGCGCCTGGCCCGGGCCATGGTGCTCGACAACCTGGGCCGGCCGGCGATCCGGGCTCTCGCTTCACCGCGACTGCTCGGCGAGGACCGGCTCGCCAACGTGTCGAACCCGGTGATCTTCGCCGCCAACCACGCCAGCCACATCGACACGCCCTTGTTGCTCGCCTCGCTCCCCGACCGCTTCCGTCACCGGGCCGCGGTCGCTGCGGGCGCCGACTACTTCTTCGACAAGCGGTGGAAGGGCACGATGTGGGCCTTCCTCATCAACGCCATCCCCATCGAGCGCACTCGGGTGAGCCCGCAGTCGACCCGCACGGCAACCGCACTCATCAACGACGGCTGGAGCCTGGTCATCTTCCCCGAGGGCGGACGCAGCCCCCACGGGTGGGCCCAGGGCCATCGTGCCGGGGCGGCGTTCCTGGCCATACGCACGGGGGTCCCCATCGTCCCGGTGCACCTCGAGGGCACGCGACGCATCCTCCGCAAGGGCTCCGGGAAGGTCTCCGCGTCGACGACCACCGTCAGCTTCGGATCGCCCATCCGCCCTGCCGCCGGCGACGACCCGCGTGAGCTGGCCGCCCGCGTCGAGGCGGCCGTGGCCGTGCTGGCCGACGAGCAGGCCCACGGGTGGTGGGAGGCGCGCCAACGGGCCCACGCCGGCGAGACGCCGTCCCTCTCGGGACCCCAGGCGGCGGCCTGGCGGCGGTCCTGGTCGCTCGGCGAGGGGCGAAGGCCGACCCGAGCCCGCCGCCGTCGCTGGCCCGACGTCTGACGAGCGATGCATGAGCGACTCCTGGCCCGATCGCCCGTCTGACCCGTCGGACCCACCGGCGAGGCCCCCGGTCGCTCCATCGGCGGAGCCTCCCTACGCGCCACTCCCGGCGTACTCGCCGCCCTCGCCCAACGGCCCGTGGCATCGCGTCGCGGCGGATGCACCCGAGGGGGACCGCACGGTCATCGTCGTGGTGGTCTGCATCATCGCCATCGTGCTGCTGGCCGTGCTCGGCGCAGTGCTCGTGGCCTATCTCCTACGGCCCGATATCGTGGGGCCCACTGCTGCGCTCTTCGGCCGCCCAGACGCGACGAAGGGACCGGCTGGGGGGTAGCCGATCCCTTCGCTGTCTGCTTCAGCGGGCC
Organism: uncultured Acidimicrobiales bacterium; assembly: GCA_902805655.1. Lineage (GTDB taxonomy): Bacteria > Actinomycetota > Acidimicrobiia > Acidimicrobiales > CADCTF01 > CADCTF01. Next base: position 64,658 of record CADCTF010000156.1, on the reverse strand, counting down.
GTTCGGTGGGGGGAACCGTCAGGCCCTGCGTTGCATCTGTTCCTATTGAAGCGGAGCGTCGGTCATCTGTCCAACAGTTTGTACCGATGAGTAGCATCTCCAACTGAGATGGACCTCCGCCAGCTGCAAGCACTCGTCGCCGTGGCCGACCACGGCACGTTCTCCGCCGCCGCCGACGCGTTGAGCACCGTGCAGTCCAACGTGTCGGCCCACATCGCCCGCCTCGAGCGCGAGCTGGGCACCACCCTCGTCGACCGGTCCGCCGGCCGGCTCACCGAGGAGGGCCATACCGTCGTCGAGCGGGCGCGCCGGATCGATTCGGAGCTCGAGGCCCTCGTGTCCGACCTGGCCGCCCTGCAGGACCAGGTCACCGGGCGCGTGCGCGTCGGCATGATCGGTACGACGGCACGGTGGCTCGTGCCCCTCCTGCTCGACGCGATGCTCGGCCGCCACCCGGGCGTGGCCCTCGAGGTGGTGGACGCCACGTCGACCTCGCTCGAGCCGCAGCTCCTGAACGGCCGCCTCGACCTCGCCGTCGTCCAGCTGCCCCTTCCAGGTGCCGACCTGTCGACGCAGCCGCTGTTCGACGAAGACCTGATGCTGTTCGTGCCGCCGGACCATCCCCTGGCGACGGCGGACGACATCGGGGTAGCGCAGCTGGCCGACCTCGAGCTGCTCCTGCCGCCCCAGGGCACCTCGTTCCGCCAGCTGCTCGACATCGCCGCGAACGCGGCGGGCGTGAAGCTCCAGTCGTGCGCCGAGCTCGACGGCATCCGGCTCATCGCCTCGCTGGCCATGGCTGGACACGGCTCAGCGGTACTGCCGGCCAGCGCCATCCCGCCCGAGATGCGCGACCGGGTGGCCGCAATTCGGGTGCCTGCACTGCCCCGCCGGGCGGTAGGGGTCGCCCTCCGCCGCCGGGGCCTGCCCAGCGCCGCCAGCCGGGCCTTCCTCGACATCCTGCACCAGGTGGTCGGAGCGAACGCGCAAGAGGAGCACGGGCTGCACCTGGTGACCGGGGTCCGCTACTCGTCCGGTGCCAACGGAGCCGTGCGTCGGGGCACGACTTCCCGGTAGCGCGGCTGCGGGCTCAGTCCAGCCGGCCCTGGAGATCCGGCGGGTACAGGAAGAAGTTGGCCCCGGCGGCCGCCTGGGCTCCCTCGTGCACGGCGGCGGTCACCAGATGGGAATGGTGACGGGTGAGATCCCCGGCCGCGTACACGCCGGGCACTCGCGTCTTCTGATCCGCGTCCACGACCAGGTAGCCCTCGGCGTTGCGCTCCACCCCGAGGTCCTCGGCCACGTCGGCGATGGGCGTGGCTCCCTGCACCGAGAACAGGGCGTCTAGCTCGATGCGGCGGCCGCCGTTGGTCAACAGCGCCCGCAGCATGCCGTCGTCCCCTTCGACCGTGGCGATCTTGTCCTCGATCGTGCCCACCTCGGCCCGCTGCAGCCGGTTTCTGACCACCCCGTCGAGATCGGCAGCCGCGCTGTTCGTAAGCAAGGTGACGTCGGCGCCGAGCCGGGCCAGCTGCAGCGCTTCCGTGGCTGCGTCGTTGGTGCTGCCCGCCACCACCACCCGGCGGTTGCGCATGGCGTAGCCGTCGCAGGTGATGCACCAGAACATGCTGCGTCCGACATAGTCCTCCCAGCCCTGGAAGTGGGGGTAGTGGTCCCGCACGCCCATGCAGAGGATGACCGCCCGGCTCGTGCACTCGCCGAACTGCCCGCTGACCGTGAAGACCTCACCGTCCTGACGGGCCGCGAGCACCTTGTTGTCGGCCACCCGCACGTGGTCGTACTCCCGCAGCTGCTCGAGTCCCCGCTCCCGCAGCTCCTGGGCCGGGATGCCGCCCGGGAACCCGAGGTAGTTGTGGTTCACCTGATGGAACGTCGACCGACCCTGCCCGGAGTCGAACAGCAGGACGGTGCGCAGGAAGCGGGCCAGGAACAACGAAGCCGACAACCCGGCCGGCCCCCCGCCCACGACTATGACGTCGACGTCCGGGTCTGCTGTGGCTCGCATCGCCTCCCGCTACCCGGGCACTGCGTCCCGCACCCGTGGCTACGAGATGCCGCTGAGAGGTCGAGTGCCACATGGACACGCTCCCGAGTGGGCCGTAGAGGACTTGAACCTCTGACCTCTTGCGTGTCGAGCAAGCGCTCTGCCAACTGAGCTAACGGCCCCGGTTGGCGCCGAGCGTAGCAGCCGCCTCTCGGCTGCCGGCGGCCCCGAGTGGGCGCTTGCAGGCATTCCGTGCGGCGTGTGCGGGTAGACCGGCGAGCATGGAAGAACTGACCTTCTCGACGTTCAACGCGGTGGGCACCTTCAGCACCCACGGCCAGGCCGACAGGGCGGTGAAGGCCCTCGAGGAGGCCGGTGTGGGCGGTGACAGCGTCTCCGTGCTCAGCCGCGAGCAGCTCGAGGACGCACCGGAGGCCGGCCTGCAGGAGGAGACCGCCGACCTCAACAACAGCCAGGTGAAGGGCGCTCTGTCCGGCGGCGGTGCAGGTGCGGTCGTCGGGGGCACGCTCGGCTTCCTCGCCGGCGCAGCTGCCTTCGGGATCCCCGGCATCGGGCCGGTGATCGGTTCGGGCATCTGGGCCGCAGTCGCCGGTGGCACCATGGCCGGTGCCACGGCCGGTGGCCTCATGGGCGGCTTCCGCAAGATGTGGGAGAGCAACTACCTCGACGCCCTGCGCGAAGGCAAGGTGCTCGTGGCCGTCAACAGCGAGGACGAGGCGCAGCACCACGAAGCCTTCATGGCCCTGCAGTTCACGGGCGCCGAGGGCATCGAGCAGTACGACAAGCAGGGAGAGCTGATCCGTTCGACGTAGCCGATGACGCCCGCTAAGTAGGCTCAACGGGCGCATGCTGCGACCCGACCTGTCACCTCCTTCGCGCGTCCTGCAAGTGCTGGCATCGGCCGCGGGCGCGCTGCACGGGGAGCCGGACGAGGAGCGCCTCCGGCGATGGGCCGTCGACGCGATCGCCGAGCTGACCGGCTTGTCCGACGTCGCCCTCTGCTCGATCCCGCGCGACGGCTCGCCCACGTGGTTGTCGAACCGGAGCGCCGAGCTGCGCTTCGCCGTGATCGGCGACCCGCGCCTGGCGCCGACCGTCGCCGCGGCACTGCGGGACGAGCAGCCCCTCTTCATCGAGGACCTGGCCGATCACATCTCCTCCGCCGGCGGCGCCCGGCTGGCTGCGCTGCTGCCCTGCAAGGCAGTGCTGGTCGTGCCCGTGCCGGCGGCCGACGGCCGGCCCCACGGAGCCGTGTTCATCGCGGCTGCGAGCTCGGACCTGCTCGACGCCGACGTCTTCTCGGCGGTGCGCGCCCTGGCGGCACACATGGGCGTGGCGTTGGACAACCATGCCGCCCTGGCCCACCTGGCCGAGCTCGAGGCCAGAGGCAAGGAGGTGGTGCACCAGCTGCAGGAGGCCGTGCGCACGCCGGCCCCGGTGGTGGCCCACACCGAGCTCGGCGTCCACTACGTCGCCGCCGACCCCAGCGCGCCGACCGGCGGTGACCTCTACGACTGGATCGTGCTGCCCGACGGAGACGTGCACTTCACGGTCGTCGATGTCATGGGCAAGGGGGTCGAGGCCACCAAGCACGCACTGGCCGTCACCCATACCCTGCGGGTCCTGGCCGTCGACGGATGTCCCCTCGGCGAAGTCGTGGGTCGTACCGATCAACTCGTGACCGCACAGAACCCCGACCTGGTGGCGACCCTCCAGGTCGGCCGCTACTCCCCCACCACGGGCCGCGTGATGCTGGCCGGAGGCGGCCACCCGCCGGCCCTGCTGGTGCGGGGCGACACGGTGCAGGAGATTGCGGCGCCGGGCATCCCGATCGGATGGCCGGGGGCCGGCTCGCATGGGGTGGTCGAGCTGTGCCTGGGCCGGTCGGACAGCCTGATCCTCTACACCGACGGCCTGATCGAGGCCACCAAGGACATCCTGCAGGGCCTGGCCGACCTGGCTGCAGCGGCGTTGGCCACTGCCTCCTACCCGGCCACCTCGATGGCGCGGGCTCTCGTGGAACGCCAGCTGGCCAACGCGGCTCGGCACGACGACTCTCTCGCCTTGGTGCTGCGCCGCCGAACCCCGCCGCCTTCCGGAGCGGAGGGTCTCCTCGGGCCGCTCACGCACCGCTTCTCCCCGTCCACGGCCGCGGTGCCTCTGGCTCGGCACCTGTTGGCCGACTGGCTCGAGCGCGTGCCGGTCGAGGCCAGCGCGGTGGACGGCTTGTTGCTCGTCGCCTCCGAGCTCTGCTCGAACGCGGTGCGGCACTCCAGTGGCGCGCCCGGCTCGGTGCAGCTTCGGGCGTGGACCGAGGACGGTGGGGTGGTGCTCGAGGTGGAAGACGACGGCGGGGCCCTCACCTGGTCGGCCCCCGTCCTCGACGAGGTGCCGGACCCGGAGGCGGAGACCGGCCGAGGTCTCTTCCTGGTCACGGAGCTCTCCGACGCGGTGACGACCCGAACGGTCGAGGGCCGCACCGTCGTGCGCTCGGTGAAGCGGGCGGTCGTCGGCGTCAGGCCGTGACCCGCGGCCAGGCTCGGGCCGGCTCCCCGGCAGTTTCTCGTCAGGCCCGTAGGGGAAGAGCCAGATGGCCGTTTTCGGTCGACTGCACCACAACACGATCTCGAGGAGATGCACCACGTGAGCGATTCCCCCAGCACTGCAGGTCCGGACAAGACCCGGGTCAGCCAGGAGACACGTGCGGCCGAGCGCCACGAAGCGACCATGCCGGCCGACGCTGGGCCCATGCCCACGCCGGAGGAAGAAGCGGCCGCGGAGAAGAACAACGTGAACCCGGCGGTGGCTGCAGCGGAGCGGGAGGCCACCGAGCGCGGTGCCAACCTGAAGGGTGAAGGCCGAATCGCGTGACGAGGCAGGGAGGCGAGGCCGGCGCCGACATCTCGCTCCCAACCGCTCGCGGACCGGTCAGCGACCAGCTGATCCAGGGCCTGCGACGTCCGCCGCACCATCTCCGCGTCGACGGCCTCGAGTCGCTCGACGCGGAGGATCCTCTCGTGGGCGACGACCTGCACCTCGCTCTGTACACGTGCTACGAGCTGCACTACCGGTCGTTCTGCGATGTCGACGACGCCTGGGAGTGGCACCCGTCGGTGCTGGCCCTTCGGAGCTCGCTCGAGCAGCGGTTCCTGGATGCGCTCGTCGACGACATCGGGCCCAGCCGCGCCATCGCGCCTGATGCCGTCGGTGCCGCGTTGCACGAGACCTTGGCGAGCGGCACCGGCCCGTCACTCTCGTCGTTCATGGCCAGCCGCGGCTCTCTGCGCCAGCTCCGCGAGTTCGCGATCCACCGCTCGGCCTACCAGCTGAAGGAGGCCGATCCGCACACCTGGGCCATCCCACGCCTCTACGGCTCGCCGAAGGCTGCCCTCGTGAAGATCCAGGCCGACGAGTACGGCAACGGCGAACCCGACGAGGTGCACGCCACGCGGTTCGCCATGACCATGGTCGCCCTCGGGCTGGACGCGACCTACGGGGCGTACCTCGACCGCATCCCGGGCGTCACGCTGGCCACGGTGAACCTGGTCTCCCTGTTCGGGCTCCACCGCCGCTGGCGGGGTGCGCTGGTGGGGCACCTGGCCATCTTCGAGATGGCCTCCGTGGTGCCGATGGGCCGCTACGCACAGGCCCTGCGGCGGTTGGGCTACGGCACGGACGCCACCGGCTTCTACGACGTGCACGTGCTCGCCGACGCGGTGCACGAGAAGATCGCCGAGCACGACCTCGCAGTCGGTTTCGCCAACACGGAGCCGCGCCGCGCCGGGGACATCCTCTTCGGGGCGCGGGCCATCATGGCGGTGGAGGAGCGTTTCGCGCGCCACCTGGTCGACGCCTGGAACCGCGGTGAAACGTCCCTCTCGGAGTCGGTCCCCCGGCTCCAGCTCGGGTCGGCCGCGCTCGCCGGCGCCTGACCGTGGCGCCCCGGCTCCGGCGTGTCGACTGCTCGTCGCCCGGCATCCGCCGCAAGCGCGTGGGTCGCGGGTTCACCTACGTCGACGGCAACGGCAACCGGGTCTGCGACCCTGCGACCCTGGCCCGCATCCGGGCGCTCGCCATCCCACCGGCATGGACCGACGTGTGGATCTGCCAGCACGAGATGGGCCACATCCAGGCCACCGGCCTCGACGCCAGGGGGCGCCGCCAGTACCGCTACCACGACCAGTGGCGGGAGCGGAGGGACCGGGAGAAGTTCGACCACATGCTGGACTTCGCCCGGGCCATCCCGCTGATACGGGCCCAAACGCTGGAGCACCTTGCCGGCACCGGCCTCACTCGCGAACGAGTGCTGGCTTGTGCCGTCCGGCTGCTCGACCTCGGCTTCTTCCGCATCGGCAGCGAGGGCTACGCCGAGGAGAACGAGACGTTCGGCCTGGCCACCATGCGGAAGCACCACGTGAAGATCAAGGGCGACGTGATCACCTTCGACTACATCGCCAAGTCCGGGAAGCGCCGCATCCAGTCCGTGGCCGACCCGTTGGTGCTGGCCGTCGTCCGCGAGCTCAAGGCGGCCAAGGGCACGGGGCCCGAGCTGCTCTGGTACCGCGTCGGCAACCGCAAGGTGGACGTGAAGTCGTCCGACATCAACGCCTACATCAAGAGCATCACCGGTGGAGACTTCTCGGCCAAGGACTTCAGGACGTGGAGCGCAACCGTCCTTGCCGCCGTGGCCCTGGCCGTCTCGAGCAGCGTCGCCAAGTCCGAGACCGGTCGCAAGCGCGCCGTGGCCCGGGCCATGAAGGAGGTGTCGGACTACCTCGGCAACACGCCGGCGGTGGCCCGCTCCTCCTACGTCGACCCGCGCATCATCGACCGCTTCACCGCGCAGGCCACGATCCTCGGCGCGCTGGCATCCCTCGAGTCGGACTGGGGTGTGGGCGGTCTGTCGACGCACGGCCCCATCGAGGAGGCCGTGCTGTCCCTGCTGAGCGACGAAGCACTCGACGACGGCGAGAGCGCCGCCTGAGCCTCGGCGGCCGAAGCCTCAGGCCGAGACGGCCGACCCCGCCGCTTCGGCTGACAGGCGGGAGATGTCCTCGAAGGAGAGGTCGGTGCTGCTCCAGAGTCGGTCGAACACCGCATCCACCACGTCACTGAACCCGTGCCGTACGCGGAACTGGTACACCCGCCGAGTCGGACGCCCGCGCACGACGCCGAGCCGGTCGAGCCTGCCCTCGACGTAGGTGGCCCACGCCGCCTCGAGGTCGACCGACAGATCCACGTCCTCCGGGGCGGCCCCGAACTTGGGATCGAGCCGGTCGTGCGCTCGCATCAGCGTGTGACCGAGCACGGTCCGACACCGCTCCTCATCGAAGGTCCGCGGCTGGCGGAGGCTCTCGAAGGCCCCGCCAGTGGCCTCGATCCGGATGTTCCCGCCGGCGAGCGTGGTGACGGATCGAGCGACGAGCATGGCCTCGTCGACCACCACCTCGACCCGCACGCCCGGCTCGAGGCCGACCGCATCGGCCACCTCACCGGCGATGCGGGCGATCTCGGTGGAGTCGAAGGCGATCAGCTCGAACGTCTCGGGTGTGACGGTGACCTGGGCCATCAGGCCGGCGCGGGGGTCTGTCCCGACATGGCGGCGATCCGCTCGTCTGCGGCCTCGGCGGCCACGTCCGCGATCTCCTTGATCTCGGTGTCGGTGAAGCCGGCCAGCTCGCGGAAGCGGCGCGCGAGCTTGACCGGGCTCTCGTCCTTGTCGGACCGGAAGCCGCCGAGGGAGAACAGCTTGTCGACCACCCGTTGGAACTCGAGCGCCCGGTTCAAGCGCTCGGGGTTGCCGGCCGTGAGCTTGCGGAGCCAGTCGGAGCCCATCTTCACGTGGGTGACCTCGTCGGCGAGCATCCAGTCCTCGCAGAACTCCATCACCGGGTCGCCGCACTGCTCGCCGAAGGTCTTCATGGTGCTGAAGATGTCGATGGCGAGGCCCTCGAGCGCACGGTTCACGCCCGTGATCCGCATCACCGGGTCCGGGTTGCAGGCGGCCTCGTAGAGGAAGGTGTTCTCGGCGAACTCGCCGATCTCGGTGCCCATCCACTCGGTGAGCTTGATGGAGATCTCCACGTGGCGGCTCTCGTCCCAGCACTGGCGGGCCATGGCCAGCTTGAACTCGAAGGGCGCCTGGTCGTCACCGTTGCCCGTGTCGAAGTCGAAGCACGTGCGGCCGGCTCCCTCGAGAGCCTGGATCTCGCCCATGAAGATGCCGTGCATCAGCGAGCTGGCGGCCTGGGGCGCGTTGCGCTGCTCCGGCGAGAACTTCTCCGGCCGCTCATAGGTACCCCGCATCTTCTGGGCGCCCGTGCGCGGGTCGTTGAACTGCTCCTCGAACCGGGTCCGCCAGAACCTTCCGTCGCGAGCAAGCTCCTCGACCGGCAGCATCTTCTTCATCGTGGTGTTCCCTCCTGTCGGGCGGCGGTGCCGCCCGAGGTCTCGGAGCCGGCGAGGTCGCCGGGCTCCACGTCGTTTGCTTCGGTCGACCGGACGTCCGCCGGCGCGTCCACAGCCAGGCTGTCGACGAAGCGGCGGATCAGGGCCGACCACTGGTCGGCGGCCGGGGCCTGGATGCCGAGCTCGTTGAACAGCAGCGAGCCGAGGGCCAGGACCAGGGAGAACCGCACGACCGCATCGCGATCGACGGTGCCGCTGACGTCACCTTCGAGGCGAGCCCGGTCGACGAGCGCTCCGATGCCGTCCGCCTGCTCGTCGATCATGCCCCTCACCAGCTCGGCGAGGTCGGGGTCACGGCGAGCCGCGACGAACGCCTCTACGAGCAGCCCTGCCTTGGGGTCGCACTCCCGGTCGAGGAGGTGCACGCCGAGGTCGGCGAGGATCTCGCCGCCGCGCTCGCTCGGGGAACGGAAGAGCTGGTCGATCTCGAAGTGGGCGCGAGCCCCGATGGCGCCGAAGAGCAGGTCGGCCTTGCCCCGGAAGTTGCCGTAGATCGCCCCGGTGGTGAGGCCGGCGCGCCTGGCGATCTCCTGGACGCCGGCTCGCTCGTAGCCCCGCTCCCAGAACACCTCCATCGCCGCCTCGAGCAGTCGCTCCCGCGTCGAGACGCGACCGTCGGCGCTTCGCTCGACGGCAGACACAGGCGCGGTCACCTTTCGATAATAGCGCTATCGCGCCTGGACGGATCGTCAGGTCGTGCCGGAGCGGGCGATGGCAGCGGAGTTGGTGCCGAGGTAGGAAGCCACCACCCGAGGATCGTGCAGCACCTCGTCCGCCGGCCCCCGGGTGACGAACTGGCCGAGGTCGAGGGCCATGATCTCGTCGGACACGGCGGTGATGAGGGGCATGTCGTGCTCGATCACCAACATGCTGGCGCCGGTGACCTCCCTGATGCGCAGCAGCATCGGGCCCAACGCCTCCGTCTCCCGCTGGGCGATGCCCGACGACGGCTCGTCGAAGAGGATCACCCGGGGCTCGTGGGCCAGCACGCAGCAGATGTCCACGATGCGTCGGCTGCCGGTGGACAGCTCGTGGATGAACTTGCCGGCGTAGGCCTGTAGGCCCAGCATCTCGATGAGCTCGTCGACCCGCTTGGTGACCTTGATCTCGGAGTCGCGAACCATCGGCAGCCCGAGCGCCGTGGCCAGTGGGTCACGCACCTCGACCTGGCGCTCCAGAGCCAGGGCGATGGTCTCGGCGACGGTGAGGCCCGGGAACAGGCGGGCATCCTGGAACGAGCGGCCGAGGCCGAGCATCGCCCGCCGGTCGGGGCCCAGGTCGGTGATGTCCTGGCCGGCGAAGATCAGGCTTCCGGCGTCCGGCGTGAGGAAGCCGGAGATGATGTCGAACAGCGAGGTCTTCCCTGCACCGTTCGGCCCGATGATGCCGAGGATGGACCCTTCGTCGAGCTTGAAGGAGACGTCGCTCACGGCGCGGACGCCGCCGTAGGAGCGCGTGAGACCACGGGCCTCCAGCAAGACGGAGGCGGCGACATCGGTGCGCGGCGCCGGCTTGGCCGCAGTGGCGGACACCTTCGAACCCTCGATGGCACCTGCCCCCTCGAGGAACACGGCCCGGAGGACGTCGGGGCGCTCGAGCAGCTCGCTCGTCGGGCCGTGGAAGCGGATCTCGCCCTTCTCCATGAAGTAGGCGGTCTCGGCCATGGTGAGGGCCACGTTGACCGACTGCTCGACGAGGATGATGGTGGTGCCCCGGGCCTGGATGGCGTGGACGATCTCGAGCAGCTGCTCGACCACCACCGGAGCCAGCCCCAGCGAGAGCTCGTCGATCATCAGGAGGCGCGGCTTCGAGATGAAGGCCATGCCGAGGGTGAGCATCTGCTGCTCGCCGCCCGACAGGTTGCCGGCCGCCTGGTCCCACCGGTGCTCGAGCACCGGGAAGTAGCCGAGCACCTCCGCGGTGGCGGTCTTCAGGTACTCCGGGTCCTTCTTGTACGGCCAACCGGCGAGCTTCATGTTCTCGCCGACGGTGAGCCCGGGGAAGACGCCCTTGCCGCCGGGCACCTGGATGACGCCCCGCTTGACCACCTCGTTGGGCGGCGCATAGGTCATGTCGACACCGTCGAAGACCACTGCGCCGGCCGAGGCCTCGACCAGCCCCGAGATGGCCTTGAGGAGCGTCGACTTGCCGGCCCCGTTGGTGCCCAGCAGGGCGACGATCTCGCCTTCGTCGAGCTCGAAGTTGACGCCGAAGAGGACCTGCACGGTGTCGTAGTGCACGTCGAGGTCCTTGACGAGGAGCAGCTTCGTCTCACCTCGGTTGCGAGAGGCCCGCACCTCCGACATGGCCAGGCTCGACGTGCGCACCTTCGAGATGTCCGAAGCGATGAACGCTCCGGCCGTGCTGATCATGTAGACGCCGATCAGGATCATCGGGCACAACATGATGATCGCCCGCTGCAGGCCGAGATCGTCGGCCAGGCCACCGATGACCGGACCCACCAGCAGCGTGGGGATGACGAACACGCTGCCCACGGTGAAGCCCATCGAGCGCACCCGGGGCGGGACGATGAGGGCGGTGGCCGCCGCCAGCGCCGGCGCCGTGGACGAGGTGACGAGGGACAGGACGCAGCGCATGGCGATGACCATGGGCAGGTTCCGGGTGAAGACGAGCAGGACGGTCGACACGACCTGCAGCACGCCGGCGGCCGCGATGAAGCGGATGAGGAGGGCCGGGTCCTTCCTCATCAGCCTGGTGGCGAGCGGGATGCCGAGGATGAGGCCGACCAGCTGGAACGGCTCACCGATGGCGGCGATGAGGGCGCGCTCACCCGAGTCGAGGCCCAGCTCGTCGGCGTAGAAGAGCGTCAGCAGCGGTGAGAGGGCGTACAGCGGGATGCTGATGACCGGCGTGGCGATCCAGATGCGACGCAGGGTGCGGACCTGCCAGAGCAGGCGCCAGGCCTCGGCCATCGACGCCGGAGCCTCTTCGGTGCCCTGGGTCTCGGCCGAGGCGCCCATGGCTCGGCGTTCGTGGGCTCCCCGCACAGGCTCCTTCAGTCGCAGGGCCAGGAGCACGAAGACGAAGGTCGGGAAGGCGAAGACGAGGAAGGGGACCTGCCAGCCGTACCAGAGCGCCAGGTAGCCGGCAATCAGCGGTCCGAAGATCTGACCGACCGAGTTGGCCGCGCTGTGGAAGGCGAACACCCCGGGCCGGGCGTCGATGTCGTAGTAGTCGGACAGCAGCGGTCGGTGGGTCGCTCCGTTGACGGCCCGGCCGAGGTTGGCGCCGCCGCGGGCGGCGCCGAACACCCAGATGTTCGAGGCCAGGCCGGTGAGGGCCGAGAACAGGCCCCACGCCGCGGCGCCACCGGCGGCGATGCGCGTGCGGGCCCGGCGGTCGGCCAAGTGCGCCAGCGGGATCTCGAGGAAGAGGACGAAGAAGCCGACGATCGAGGTCAGCGTGAGGATGCCCTGGATGTCGAGCCCGAAGTGGTCCCGGATCTCGGGGAGCAGGATGGTGCCGGCGGTGCGGTCGAGCTCGTCCACCGCGTTGAGGCCGAAGAGCACCACGAGGGGGTACACCGGAGCGCCTCGCGTGATCGCCGAGGGGCGGGCCGCCTGCAGGCGTTCGCCGATCGACTTCTTCGGCCGCTTCGGCGCGGGGGGTGCAGTCACGGTGGAGCCGCTCGAGTCGGTCGCGTCGCTCATCGGGTCCTCCCCGTGCCGGCGGCCGGCGCGTCGATCGCTTCGTCGGGCTCCGGTGGGTCCCCCTCGCCGGGGGGCTTCGCAACCGCGGTGGCGCCGGCTCGACGGGCGTCCATCTGGTCGGCCATGTCCCGGAGGAAGGCCATGCCCTTGTCGCGCCCGGAGACGACCGAGTCGAGGTCGCGGGCGTCGGCGAAGAGGCTCGGCACCATGACCTTGCGGCGGGTGGCGATCTGGCGGAGGTAGGCGTCGCGAGCCTTGTAGATCAACGAGCCGAGGCCGCCGGGCAGGGCCACCAGCACGAGCAGGAGGCCGAGGCCGCCGGCGAAGAAGCTCATCTGGCTCGGCAGGAAGTGCTTCGCCCCCTGCACGTACACCGCGCCCAGGATGGCGCCAGGCACGGACCCGAGGCCGCCGATGACCACCATGGTGAAGACCGACAAGCTCTCGGTTGCGGCATAGGGGTTGATGTCGAGCGCCCGCTGCTGGTGCACGTACAGCCCGCCCGCCAGTGACGCGATGAAGCCCGAGATGGCGAACCCGGTGAGCTTGGCCCGCATGGCGTTGATGCCGTACGCCTGCGCGCCCCGCTCGTTCTCCCGGATGCCGACCATGACGCGCCCCACCCGTGAGCGCCGGAGCTGGCGCACCATGGCCAGCACCCCGACCAGGCTGGCGAGGATGAGGTAGTAGTACTGCGTCTCGCTGCGGATCGGCACGATCCCGGCCAGTGGGTTGCGCTCGAGGCGGCCGACGGGCAACAGGCCGGCGAAGGCGCCGCTGCGGCTGATGAAGTAGAGCGCGGTGGCCTGGGCGAAGGCCAACGTGGTGACGGCCAGGAACAGCCCTCGGATCCGCAGCGCGGGCAGGCCGATCACGACGGCCATGACGGACCCGACCACGCCGGCGATGAGCAGCGCTATCAACAGGTCCCACCCGAGCCGGGAGGTGATGGACCCGGCAACCGCGGCCCCGATGCCGAGGAACGCGACCTGCCCGAGGCTGACCTGGCCGGCCCAGCCCGTGAGCACGACCAGCGACACAGCCACCATGGCGAAGATCAGGACGCCTCCCGCAAGGTTCACCCGACTCTCCGGGATGAAGGCCGGCAGAGCCACTGCGAACAAGGCGAGCAGCGCCAGGACCCCACGCACCGCCCACTTCACCTCGGGCAGGTGCACCAGCTCGGGAGGGATGGGCCGCACGTCACCCGCGGCCTGCCAGTGCGACTGCTCCTCTGTGCGCGCAAGCATCCCTCGGCGCTGCAACAGGAGCGTCACCATGACGACGACGAAGAGGATCGGGGAGACGAGCGACGCCTGGCGCGTCTCCCACTGGATGGCCTGCTCGATGACCCCCAGCGCGGCAGCAGCGAGGAAGATGCGGCTGAAGCTCTCCATCCGGCCGATGACGCAGGCGGCCAGCGCCCGTATGAGGATCGCCGGGCCCAGGACCTGGCCGAGCGGTATGCCGATGATGCCGGCGCGGAGGAACATCGCAAGGAAGGCCAGTGTCGTGGCGATGACCCAGACAATGGTCTGGATCCGCTTCACCGGGACGCCGAGCAGCATGGCGCGATCGCCGTTCTCGGCACTGGCCCGCACCGCGATGCCGATCCGGCTGAAGCGGAAGAAGGCGGCCAGCCCGATGATGACGAGGAAGACCGCGATGACGGCGATGAGGTCGTTGCCCCGAAAGATGACGGGGTAGATCTCGAGCTCGAACTCGAAGGGCGCCGGGAAGAACTGGGACGGCGTCTCGGCGTCGAACGTGTCCGGGAAGGCGTTGCGCAGGATCGCCGGGAGCGCCAGGGAGAGGCCGGCCATCAGCTGGGCGATGCCCAGGGTCGCCACGGTGAGGATGAGACGGGGCGCGTGGGCGAACCGGCGGATGATCAGGAACTCGATGACGGCCCCGAGGCCGATGGCCAGCACGATGCCGAGCGGCAGGGCGACGAAGTACGGAAGCCCGGCGGAGACGATCAGCAGCACCGCCGCCATGGTCGGCACCGCGCCGAGGTCACCCTGGGCGAAGTTGACGATGCGGTTGGCCCGGTACACGAGGGCGATGCCGAAGGCGATCAGCGCGGTGAGCCCGCCGATCACGACGCCTTGCACGAGGATGCCGAGCGGCGCCGGCCAGAGTTGTCGCTGCACGACCACGACCGCAGCCAACGCGAGGATCCCGCCGCCCACCGACCGAGCTCGCGGTGGCAGCGCTCCCACGATCGAGCTCACGGGGCTTCGGGCTTGCTCTCGAACACCCACACGCCCCGCTGCAAGGTCGTCGGGTCCTCCAGGCGGTGGTGTCGCGGTGCGTACACCAGAGCGAACTGACCGGCTGGTTGCTTGCCGGCTTCGAAGATCAACATCCCCTCGGCGCGGCCGGCCTCGGGCATGTCCCCTTCGACCATCTGCTCCTGGCCCTCGATCGGCACCCGACCGACCGACTCCTTATCCGGTCTCTCGAGCCGCCAGTCGAGCCGGCTGTACTGCGTCTTGCCGCCGCGCTTGTTCTCGATGCGGACCTTCGCCCACACATAGCCGGCCGTCAGGTTGGCCGAGTACGAATCCTTGCGACCGACCTCGACGACGGTGACGTCCATCTCGTGGACCTGCAGGGTCTGACCGACCTTCGCCTCCTTGTCACCCTCCTTCCGCTCGGATCGCTCGACCTCCGGAATGACGGTCGCCTCCTGGCGGGATTGTGGCGGCGTGCATCCGACCAGCAGCATCGCAAGAAGGACCATGGCTATCGGTAGCCGTATGGCTATCGGTAGCGGTCGGGTCGTTGTGCGAACAACCTTTTGGCAGCAGTTCGCGCGTCGCGATTCCATCGGTCCCCCCTCAGGTTCCCCACACAATGGCTGGCATCCGGCAGTGAGTCGAGCCGGTGGAGCCGTGCAGCATGCGGTCTCGGGCGGAGGCTACACTCCGCGCCGGCGGGCCTTGATCGACGCCGCAGCCGAACTTTCGCACTACGAGCCCTGGGGGGTACAGCGTGGAACCAACGACCCGAAAGGGCAACGCACTTTCGCGATATTGGCCGGTGTTGGCGGTCGTAGCTCTTATCGCCGGAGCCATTGCATTCAATGCGGTGCGCTCGGGGGATGACGGCGGAGAAACCGTTCCCACCGGCCAAGCGGCCAGTGACGGGCCGCCGGCGCTGCAATGGGGCGGCGGCGACCCGATGGCCGCAGCGGACTGCGACCCCGCCACCGGTCGGATCAAGCTCCCCACCGTCGCCGCCCCGAACTGCGTTCCGGTCTGGCCGAAGGGCAAGGACAACGGCGGCGCGACGAACCAGGGCGTGCACCGCGACAAGATCGTCGTGGCCCAGTACGTGGCGCAGGTGAACCAGGCCGCCAGGGACATCAACGAGCAGGCCACCGGGCGGGTCACCAACGCCGAGGCGGAGACGGATGCCAACCGCCTCGAGGTCGTGCGGGCCCACAACGAGCTGTTCGAGACCTACGGCCGCAAGGTTGAGGTCGTGAAGCTGCAAGCCAGCGGTTCGAACACCGACGACGCCGCCGCACGCGCCGACGCCATCAAGGCGGCCACCGAGATCAAGGCGTTCGCGGTGATGGGCGGCCCGACCGGCACCAACGCCTTCGCCGACGAGCTGGCCGCGAACAAGGTGATCTGCCTCTGCACCTCGTCGCAGCCGATCGAGAGCTACCTGAGGTGGGCGCCGTACGTGTGGTCGGGGCTGATGTCGTCGACCCAGGGCTACCTGCACCGCACGCAGTACGTCAGCACCAAGCTGGCCGGGAAGCCGGCCCAGTACGCCGGGGATCCTGCGTTCAAGACGAAGACCCGCACGTTCGGGCTCGTGTACTACGAGACTGCGGACAACGCCTACAAGAGCGGTGCTGAGTTCTTCCAGAAGGAGCTGGCGGCCAAGAACGTGCAATTGGCCGACAGCATCCCCTACCTGCTCGACCTGGCCAAGGCGCCTGAGGATGCGAAGGGCATCATCGCCCGGCTCAAGGACAAGGGGGTCACGACCGTCGCCCTGGCCAGTGACGCGCAGTTCCCCATCTTCCTCACGAAGGAAGCGACGAACCAGAACTACTTCCCGGAGTGGTTCGTCACCGGCTCGACGGGCACCGACACGGCGACCTATGGCCGTCAGTACGACGCTCAGCAGTGGAAGAACGCCTTCGGCATCTCCTACCTCCTGGCCCGTGTCGCACCGGAGGTCGAGCAGGCCGAGGTCAACTACGTGAACTGGCACCTCGGTGAGGAGCTCAGCTCGTACCCGAGCATCACCGACTGGCTGCGCCTCTTCACCGGCATCCACCTGGCCGGGCCGAAGCTCACACCCGAGACCTTCCGCGACGGGCTGTTCTCCTTCAAGCCGGTCAGGGGCCACATCACCCAGTTCGGGTCGTCGTACGGCAAGGGCCTGTGGCCCTGGGACGACTACCTGGCGGCTGATGACGTCGCCGAGCTCTGGTGGGACCCCGCAGCCGAGGAGCTCGTCGGCGGCGTCCCTCGAAAGGGCATGTACCGCTACGTCAACATGGGCAAGCGGTACCTCCCCGGCGAGCTGCCGGCCGAGCTGAAGGTCTTCGACCCGGCGGGCACCTCGCTGCTGTACACGGCCCGCCCGGAGGGTGACAAGCCGCCGCAGTACCCGCGTCGGCCTGGTCGAACCTAACCCGCAGCACCGGAGCGAAAGTCGCAGCTGAGAACGGGGGCCCGCCGGGCCCCCGTTCCGCGCCGCTGGGCTGACCTAGGAGCCGACGCCCGCCGGCGCCTCACCCGTGTAGGTGGCCCAGAGGCCGGCATAGGCACCCCCCTGGCGCAGCAGCTCGTCGTGTGAACCCGTCTCGACCACTCGGCCGTCGCCGATGACGATCACGCGATCGGCCCGCGCCGCGGACTGCAGGCGGTGGGCGATGAGCAACGTGGTGCGGCCCTCGCTGACGACGCTCATGGCCTTCACCACTCGGGTCTCGGTGCCGAGGTCGAGGTTGGCCGTCGCCTCGTCGAGGATGAGGATGGCCGGGTCGACCAGGCGCGCCCGGGCCAGCGCGATCAGCTGGCGCTGCCCGGCCGAGAGCGACCGGCCTCGCTCGATCACGGGCTGGTGGTACCCGTGCGTCAGGCGGGCGATGAAGTCATGGGCCCCGGTGGCCCGGGCTGCAGCCTCCACCTCGGCGTCCGTGGCGTCCGGGCGGCCATAGGCGATGTTGTCGCGGATGGTGCCGGTGAAGAGGAACGCCTCCTGGGGCACGTATCCCAGCTGTTGGCGGAAGGCCTCTAGGTCGAGTGAGGTCAGCGGCTGGCCGTCCATCAGGATGCGCCCGGACGTCGGGTCGTAGAAGCGCGCGACCAGCTTGACGAAGGTCGACTTGCCGGCCCCGGTCTCGCCCACGAGCGCCACCGTCTCCCCCGGGTGGATCTCCACGTTCAGGCCCCGCAGCGCCCACTCCTCGACGCCTTGGTAGCGGAAGTGCACGTCCTCGAACTGGATGTGGCCGGTGAGGCGTGCGGGCACCACGGCATCGGGGGGCTGGGGGGTGGAGACCTCGGTGGCCAGCAGGGTGCTCAGCCTCGACATGGCCACCTTGCCCTGCTGGTAGGTGTCGAAGACCTGCGACAGCTGCTGGATCGGCGCGAAGACCGTCGTGATGAGCAGCACGTAGGCGAACAGCTCGCCGACCTCGATGTCACCTCCCCGGGCGAGCGACGAGCCCACGCCCAGCACGAGGATCGTGGCGATCGTGGAGAGCAGCTCGACGAAGGGGAAGTAGGTGGACGAGATCCGCGTGGAGTCGAGGCGGGCCGCCCGGTGGGCTCCGGCCACGGCCCGGAAGTCGCTCATGTTGCGGTTCTCCCGGGTGAAGGCCTGGGCTTCACGCACGCCGTTGATGCTCTCCTGGAAGTTGGCGTTGACTGCTGCGACGCGGTCGCGAACGTTGCCGTACGCCACCTCGCTGCGCTTCCGGAACAGAAGGGTGGCGAACACGAGGGGCGGCACGATGATCAGCACGACGAGGGAGAGCTGCACGTTCATGCTGACCAGCAGGGCCAGCGCCCCGACGAAGGTCACCAGCTGCACGAGGGCGTCGATGAAGCCGGTCTGCAGAAGCGCTTGCAGAGCCTCGATGTCCGACGTCATCCTCGTCATCACGCGCCCGCCCATCTCGCGGTCGTAGAAGTCGAGGCCGAGGCGCTGCAGGTGGGCGAACACCCGCACGCGGAGGCTCAACAGCAGCTCCTGACCCAGACGGCTCGTGAAGATGGCGGAGATGTAGCTCAGGACCCGCACGGTCAGCGCGCTGACGACGAAGAGGCCGCAGGCCAGCCAGAGCCAGCCTTCGTCGCCCTGGCGGACACCCCTGTCGACGCCCGTGCGGATCATGAGCGGCCCGGCGAGGGCGGCCAGGGCGTTGAGGCCGACCAGCACCGAGCCGATCACGAGCTTCTTGCGGTGGGGGCCGACCAGGCGGCTGAGCGAGAAGCTGTGGTCCTCCGCGATCTGGTCTTCCAGGCGCACACCGGGCACGTCCACGATGGGCGGCAGAGCCTCGATCTGGGCCATGAGCTCTGGGGTGGGCGGCGCGTTGAGGCGCCCGCCGACCCCGCCCATCATCCCGCCGCCTCGTCCACCGCCCCCCGCAGCCACGGCCTGGCGCACCTGCATGTACCCCTGGCGCTGCGCCTCGGCGATCTCCTGCTCGGTGTCGCCGTCCTTGTGCCAGGCCGACTCGGTGATGCCGCCCGGGGCCAGCGCGTCGACCTCCTCGGCTCGGGTGTCGATGTCGTCGTCCGGGCCGGCCAGCAGCTCGCGGTAGAGCTTGCACCGGGCGGTGAGCTCGTCGTGCGTCCCTGAGTCCAGCACTCGTCCACCGTCCATCACCACGATGCGGTCGGCGAGGTTGAGCGTCGAGCGGCGATGGGCCACCAGGATGGTGGTGCGTCCCTGCATCATGTGGCGCAGGGTCTCGTGGATCTCCTCCTCGAGGCGCACGTCGATCGACGACGTGGCGTCGTCGAGCAACAGGATCTTCGGGTCGGTGATGAGCGCACGAGCAAGGGCGATGCGCTGGCGCTGCCCGCCGGAGAGCGTGAGACCCCGCTCCCCCACCACCGTGTCGTAGCCGTGCGGCAACGCCGAGATGAAGTCATGGGCACGAGCGCCCGTGGCCGCCCGGATCACCTCTTCGTCGGTCGCCTCCGGACGGCCGTAGGTCAGGTTGGACCGCACGCTGTCGGAGAACAGGAAGCTGTCCTCGAACACCACGCCGATGTTGGACCGCAGTGACTCGAGCGACAGCTCACGGATGTTGTGGCCGTCGATGAGGATCGACCCCTCCTGCGCGTCGTAGAACCGCGGGAGGAGCAGGGACACGGTGGACTTGCCCGACCCGGACGGACCGACGAGGGCGACGGTCTCGCCCGGCGCCACGCGCAGGGTGAAGTTCTCGAGCACCGGCTCGGACTTCATGTAGCCGAAGCTGACGCCGTCGAAGACGACCTCGCCGCTCGCCACGTCGAGCTCGGTGGCCCCGGGAGCCTCCTGCACGTCGGAGGTGGAGTCGAGCAGCTCGAAGATGCGCTCGGCCGCGGCCCTCGCCGTCTGGGCCATCACCATCATCATGGCCACCTGCCGCACCGGGGCGATCAGCTGCACCAGGTAGGTCTGAAAGGCCAGCAACGTGCCCAGCGTGATGTCGCCGTGCAGGGCGAGCCAGCCCCCCAAGGCGAGGATCGCCACCTGGGCGAGGCTGGGCACCGTCTGCATCGTCGCCTGGCGCTTGGCCGAGATGCGGGCGTTGCGCATGCGGCTGCCGTAGAGGCGAAGAGCCGCGTTCGAGAGCCGGCCGAGCTCCCGACGCTCCTGCCCGAACCCCTTCACGACCCGCACGCCGCTGGTGGCCTCCTCCACGACCGTGGCCACCTCGGCGGCACGCTGCTGGGCGTCCCAGCTGGACGGGTACACCACCTTCCGCAGGTGGAGGGCCATGAACAACAAGGTGGGCACGGCCACGAGTGCGACGCAGGTCAGCAGCGGTGACAGGTTCAGCATGAAAGCCAGCGACAGGCCGAAGAGCATGAAGTTGCTGCTCATGAAGGGCAGGTTGCCGAGCAGCTGCTGCACGACGCGAACGTCGCTGTTGGCCCTCGATACCAGCTGGCCGCTCTGGAACTCGTCGTGGCGGGCGAAGTCCAGCCGGTGAAGGTGGTCGTAGATGTCGTTCCGCATGTCGTACTCGATGTCCACGCCCAGTCGTCCGGCGCCATAACGCCGGACGAAGGACATGGCCAATCGCACCAAGCCGAGCAGGAGAAGCCCGACGAGATACGGCCCGATCGGTGTGGACTCGCCCTTTTCGGGGTCGATCAGCGGGACGATGCTGTTGTCGACGACGGCGCGCATCACCAGAGGAATGAGCGACGTGGCCACCGTGCCGACAAGCGCGGCGCCGAACACGAGCGCGACGTCTTTCTTGTGCCGGGCGAAATACGGGGCCATTCGCCGAAGCCACCCGGCATCGGCCCTTTTTGGTGCTTCGTTCCCGGCGCTCACATGCTTAGATTACCAAAGTAACCTTGACCTGAACGATTCTCACCGCTCTCGGCGCAGGGATCGGCGCATGGATGTCAGTCGAGCCAACCGGTTCGAGTGCCGCGGGATGCATAGAAGCCGACGGGCCAGTTGCGGCCGTGGATCATCGCCTTGTCCACGTCCTCTTTGGTGGCGAGGCCCGCTTCCACGATCTTGTCCGCCTCTCGCCGCGCCGCGGCGAAGACCCGGTTGAGGATGAAGCCGTAGGTGCCCGGCGCGTCCTTCACCATCGAGACGATCTTTCCGGCGCGCTCGGCCACCGCCCGCACCGCCGCCGCCGTCTCCTCGGTCGTCTCCGGCATGGTGATGACCTCGCACATCTTCATCGCCGGCACCGGGCTGGCGAAGTGCATGCCCGCCATCGACGCCTTGCGCGTGTCGCTGACGTCGCGGGCGATGTCGGCGATCACGAAGCCAGAGGTGTTCGACGTGAAGATGGCCTCCGGCTTCACGACCGTGTCCAGCTCGGCGAACGCCTGCTGCTTCAGCTCGAGCTTCTCGGGGATCGCCTCGATCACCATGTCCACGTGCGCCAGCCCGCTCACCTCGGTGGTGAACTGGATGCGGTCGATGGTGGGCTCCAGGTCGTCGGCCGCCAGCTTGTTGCGCTCGACAGCCCGCTTCAGGCCGAACCGGGTCTCCACGATGGTGTGGCGCGTCTTCTCGTTCAGCTCCTCGGTGAGATCCCGGATGACGACCTCGTAGCCGGCCACGGCCATCACCTGGCCGATGCCGCCACCCATCACACCGCCACCGAGCACGCCGATGGTGTGCACGTCTTCGAACCGCATGGACTTTCCCCCCTGGCACCCGGCCGCTCAGCCGGGCGGCTACAGGATGTCACTCCAGGTCGGGGGCCGGCCCAACCGCCCGCGTGCTGCGCTGCTCGATGAGGAGCCGGTGGGCATCCTCCGGCGTGAGCGGACGCGCCAGCAGGTAGCCCTGGCCCTTCTAAAACTGCTCGTGCACGAGCTCGGCCAGCTGGTGCTCCTCCTCGATGCCTTCGGCGACCGTCTCGATCCCGAGCGTCCTGGCCAGGTCGAGCAGCCCCTTCACCAGCGGCGGCATCGGACCCTCTGCGTTGATCGTGTCGATGAAGGATCGGTCGAGCTTCAAGATGTCCGTCGGGAACTGGTGGAGGTAGCTCAGCGAGCTGTACCCGGTCCCGAAGTCGTCGATCGCCACGCGCACGCCGAGGGCGCGAAGGTCGTGCAGCCGGGAGGCAACCGTGTCCGGATCGTTCATGAAGCTCGTCTCGGTGATCTCCAGCACCAGCCGGCAGGGGTCGAAGCCCGTGCGAGCCAGCACGCCCTGCACCGCCCGCACGAAGGTCGAGCTGGCGAGCTGGACGGAGGAGACGTTGATCGACATCGACAAGGGCATCGCCTCACCGCCGGGCTCGCTCGCCCACCCGCTGGCGGTGCGGCACGCCTCCTCGAGCACCCAGGCGCCGACGTTGACGATCTGGCCGTTGATCTCCAGGATCGGGATGAACCGGTCGGGCGGGATGGTGCCGATCGTCGGATGCGCCCAGCGCAGCAGCGCCTCGAACCCGGAGAGCCGGCCGGAGCGGATCTCGAAGATCGGCTGGTACACGAGCGCGAACTGGTCGGCGTCCAGTGCACCGTGCAGGTCGCCTTCGAGGTCCATGCGCAGTAGGCGAAGTAGACGAGGTCGCCGACGGCCGAGAGGGCGACTGCGGCGGCGAGCCACGCCAGTGCCTCGGTACCGCCCGGCGACCAAGGCCGACGGCGGCCATCACCGCCCCACCCACCGTGGCGGAGAGGTAGGTGGCTTGTCCGAGCACACCCGCCGGCCAGGCCACGTGCAGCGCGACGAGCGCGCCCAGCACGAGCACGAACGCGAGCCGCGTCGCCGGTCTGGTGGGTCGCGGGTCGGGTCGACTCGCAGCCATTTCCCTTGACCTCGACAGCATCCGGCTCGAGTGAGGCATTTCGCGAAGCGGGTTGAGCGGACCGAGGCCGAGGTAGCAGATGGGATGCCCGCGAACCGACCCAGCCTCGGCCTCATGTGGTTCCGGCGGGACCTGCGCCTGACCGACAACCCGGCCTGGGCTGCCGCGACCTCCACCCACACCGAGGTGACGCCGCTCTACGTGCTGGACGACCAGCTGCTGCTCACGGCCGGCAAGTACCGCCGTCGGCAGATCCTGGCCAACCTCCACGCGCTCGACGCATCGCTGGTGGACAGAGGTGGTCGCCTGCTCGTGCGCCGCGGCGATCCTCGCACCGTCGTCGCTCAGGAGGCCGGCCGGCTGGGCGCCGAGGCCGTCTACTGGAACGCCGACGTCACGCCCTACGCCCGGACGCGCGATGCGGCGGTCCACGCCGCCCTGAGGGCGCCGACCGTCACGCCCTACGGCCACCTCGTTCTGCCACCCGGCTCGGTCGATGGACCGGACGGCCGTGTGAGCCGGGTCTTCAGCGCCTTCCACCGCCGCTGGAGCGCCACCCGCTGGGCGCCCTGGCCGGAGCCGGGGCTCGCGTCCGTATCAGCCGAAGCTGGCGAGGACCTCCCCTGGCCCGATGCAGAACCTCCGAGGCCGGCCGGGGAGGACGGTGCGAGCGCGATGCTCAGCCGCTTCCTGGCCGAGGCGGCCGACGGCTACCGCGAGAGCCAGAACCGCATCAGCGAGCCGGCCACCTCGGCGCTGTCCGTGGCCCTGCGCTACGGCACGATCTCCCCTCGACGCCTGGCCACGGCGATCGGCTCGGAGACCGCCGACCGCAAGGCCTTCGTGCGCCAGCTGGCCTGGAGGGACTGGTTCGCCCACCTCTTCGCCGAGATGCCGGCCCTCGTGGACCACTCGCTGCGGCCCGAGCGCGACCGGATCGAGTGGCGGGACGACCCGGCCGGGCTGGCCGCATGGAAGCACGGTCGCACCGGCTACCCGATCGTCGACGCCGGGATGCGTGAGCTCCGCGAGACCGGCACCATGCACAACCGGGTCAGGATGATCACGGCCTCGTTCCTGGTCAAGGACCTGCTGGTCGACTGGCGGCACGGCGAGCGCCACTTCCGGCACCTGCTGGCCGACGGGGACGTGCCGCAGAACGTCGGCAACTGGCAGTGGGTCGCAGGTACCGGGCCGGACGCGGCGCCCTTCTTCCGCGTCTTCAACCCCGTGACCCAGAGCCGCACGCACGACCCCGAGGGGCGGTACATCCGGCGCTGGGTCCCCGAGCTCGCCGCCCTGGACGACGCCGCCATCCACGCTCCGTGGGAGGCGGGGCCCTTGGTGCTCGCCGCCGCCGGCGTGAGCCTCGGGCAGACCTACCCGGAGCCGATCGTCGACCACGCCTCGGCCCGGCTACGGGCGCTGGCCGCCTATCGCGCCACCGACGAGGCCTGAGCTCTCTTCGGCATCGCGCGAGCCGGCCTCGGACTCACCCCCGGCCGCTACGGCCGGGGACGAGCCCTGAGGTCAGAGCGATCGGCCCTCGCCTCCGATGACGTCGTCGCTCCGCACGGCCGTCGTGTCGGTGACGACGGGCTGCACGTCGGTCTCGACCACGTCCACCTCGGTCACCACCGGCTCCACCTCGGTGACGACCAGCTCCTCCTCGACGACCACCTCGGTGCCCGTGTCGGACTTGGACTTGAGGGCACCGGCGGCGACCACGCCGGCCGCCGCGACTGCGGCACCGGCCACCTTGGCGGCGCCGGAGAGACCGGCCTTGCCGCTGTCACCCCGGGTCTCGGCCGCCGCCTCCACGCCGGGAGTGGCGCCCGCTCCCCCCTCGTTCACGGTGCCCCGCCAGCCGCCTGACTCGTAGCCCCGACTCTCGATGAAGGTCTTGAAGCTCTCGAGGTCCGCCTCGGCCCGCTTCTCCACGATGTCGAAGCGGTCGCCGACCTTCTCCACCAGGCCCTCCGGCTCGTACTCCAAGGAGAGGGTGACCGTGGTCTGGCTCTCACCGGCCGGGGCGAAGTACACCGCGCCGGCGTTGGTGGCGCCCTCGGTGGCGGCCCACGCCACCTTCTGATCCGGCACCTGCTCGACGATCACGGCATCCCACTCGCGCTTCACGCCGGCGATCTCGGCGACCCAGTGCAGCCGGTTGTCGGTCAGCTGGGTGACTTCCTGGATGGCTCCCATGAACTGCGGGAACTCCTCGAACTGAGTCCACTGGTTGTACGCCACCCGCACCGGTACGTCCACCAGCAGCGTCTTCTCGACCTTGGTCGTCACGTCTTCTCCTTCGTCTCGCCTCTTGTGGCTTAGGTCCTACCCAACGAGCACGAGGATCGACTGCACCGTCTTCACTTCGTCAGATGATGACGATCGGGTCTCTAGCTGCGGACTCGGCGACGAGGCTTGAGGCGGCCGAGCGTGACGAGGAGCTCGCCGATCGTGTGGTCGTGCTCGAGAGGGTGGCGCAGGGGGGCGTCGGCGTTGATCGTGTAGTGGTTGCGACGGCCCACCCTGGTCCGGTTCACGTAGCCCTCGGCGGCGAGGTCGGCCACGATCGCCTGGGCCGCTCGCTCGGTGATCCCCACCCGCGCCGCGATGTCGCGGCCACGACTGTCCGGGTCCTCGGCGATGCAGACGAGCACATGTGCGTGGTTGGTGAGGAAGGTCCATCCGGCGAACGCGGTCTCGGGTTGCTGGTCGCTCACTCGTGTTCTTCCCGTCGGGCGGTCTGCGATTCACGAACGGTACAGCGTGTGGCCCCCGACCCGTCGGCGTCGCCGAGGAGTTGACATGCGAAGTTCTATTCGCCTATCCTGCACCGTAGTTGCGAAGGGGAGTATCCACATCTGCGGCGTGGTCGTCATTCCGGCGACAGCCCGGCCACGCCGGCCGCGAGGCGGGAGAGACCTTCACCTCCATCCACCCACGTCCCTTGGAGGGGAAGAGTGCCCGCACCCGACATCACCGCCGCGACCGATCACGCCACGACGACCGACCGCTCGTGGTCCGAGATGGATTCCGACCGGGTTGCCACCCGACTGGGAGTCGACCCAGCCCTCGGCCTCGAGCCGAACCGCGCCGCCCGGCTCCTGGCAGAGGTCGGCCCGAACCGGCTGGCCGAGCCGCCCCGCCGGTCCTCCTGGCTGGTCTTCCTCGACCAGTTCCGCAACCTGCTGATCATCGTGCTGATGGCCGCCGCCGTGCTTGCCGGACTCGTCGGGGACCTGAAGGACATGGCGGTGATCGGCGTCGTGCTGATCCTCAACGCCGTGCTGGGCTTCGTGCAGGAGCACCGGGCGGAGCGCAGCCTGGCCGCGCTGCGTGGGATGCTGGTCGCGACGGCCAAGGTGCGCCGTGGCGGCTCGGTGACCGAGCTCCCGGCCGAGGAGCTGGTACCGGGCGACGTCGTGCTCCTCGAAGCCGGCGGCAGAGTTCCCGCCGACGGCCGCATCGTCGCCAGCGCGTCGCTGGAGATCGACGAATCGGCCCTCACCGGCGAATCGACGCCGGTCGCCAAGTCCTCCGTCGCCGCCCCAGCCGGGGCACCACTGGGCGAGCGGACGTCGATGGCGCACATGAACACGGTCGTCACCCGTGGTCGAGGGGAGCTGGTGGTGACGGCGACGGGCATGGCGACCGAGATGGGCGCCTTGGCCGAGCTCCTCCAGGCGGCCCACAACGCTCCCACCCCGCTCCAGGAGCAGCTCGCCGTGCTCGGCGAGCGCCTGGCCGCCGTCGGCGGCGCCGCCGTCGCGGTGTTCTTCCTCCTCGGCCTGGCGCGCGGCGAGTCGGTGGCCGACACCCTCCTCGCCGCCGTGGCCCTCGCCGTCGCCGCCATCCCGGAAGGCCTGCCGGCGGTCGTGACGGTCACCCTTGCCGTCGGAGTGCACCAGATGGCCAAGCGGGGTGCCATCGTGAAGCGGCTCGCCTCGGTGGAGACCCTCGGGTCGACGACGGTCATCTGCTCCGACAAGACCGGCACGCTGACGCTCAACCAGATGACCGCCCGGGCCGTGGTGATCGGCGACACCGTCTACCGGGTGACCGGCGAGGGCTACGCCGGTGAGGGCGACATCCTGGGCCCGGGCGACACTCACGGCGAGGCAGCCGTGGTCCCGCTGGCCCGGCTCGCCCTCGCGTGCAACGACAGCCGAGTCGTCGAGGCGGCGGCAATGGGTGACCCGACCGAGGCGGCTCTGGTCACCCTGGCGGCCAAGGCGGGCGTGGCCCGCGAGAGCCTCGACCGCCAGTGGCCCCGACTGGCCGAGGTGCCGTTCGACTCGGCCCGCAAGTTCATGGCGACGTTCCACGGCGATGCCTCCGGCGGGGTCGTCGTCGCCGTCAAGGGGGGTGCCGATGTGCTGCTGGCTCGGTGCCTCACGGTGCTCGGGCCCAACGGTCCCGTCGCCCTCGACTCCGCCCGCCGGCAGGCGATCGACGCCGACATCGACGCCCTGGCCGCAGAGGGCCTGCGCGTCCTCGCGGTCGCCGAGCGCCGGCTGGCGCCGCATTCGCTCGACAGCGCTCGATCCGAGGGCGACCTCGTCGACCTCGCCGACGACCTCACCCTCGTCGGTCTGGTGGGCCTGCTCGACCCGCCTCGCCGCGAGGCTCGCGATGCCATTGCGCTGTGTCGCCGGGCCGGGATCGCGGTCAAGATGATCACCGGCGATCACGCCGCCACCGCCACTGCGATCGCGGCCCAGCTCGGCCTGCACGGCGCCACCCTCACCGGCACCGAGCTCGACCGCCTCGGCGACGACGAGCTGGCGGGCGTCGTGGAGGAGACCGCGGTGTTCGCCCGGGTCGCTCCCGAGCACAAGGTCCGCCTCGTGGAGGCCCTGCGCGCCAACGGCCACGTCGTGGCCATGACCGGCGACGGCGTCAACGACGCCCCGGCCCTCAAGAGCGCCGACATCGGCGTGGCCATGGGCATCACGGGCACGGAGGTGTCCAAGGAGGCCGCCGCCATGGTGCTCACCGACGACAACTTCGCCACGATCGTGCGGGCCGTCGAAGCCGGTCGGTCGATCTACGACAACATCGTCAAGTTCGTGCGGTTCCAGCTGTCCACGAACATCGGCGCCATCCTCAGCCTCATCGGCGCCCAGCTCGCCGGGCTTCCCGTGCCCTTCACGGCGCTCCAGGTGCTGTGGGTGAACATCATCATGGACGGCCCGCCGGCCATGGCCCTCGGCGTTGACCCGCCGGCGGCCGGCACCATGGAGCGCCAGCCGCGTGCTCGCGGCGCAGCGATCCTGACCGGTCGGCGGCTCGCCCGCATGGGCGCCACCGGAGCGGTCATGGCCGCCGGCACCCTCGGGGTGCTGACCTTCGGGCTCGAGACCGGGACAGAGGACCATGCGCTGGCCATGGCGTTCACGACCTTCGTGCTGTTCCAGATCTTCAACGCCCTCTGCGCCCGCAGCGAGACCGCCAGCGTGTTCAGCCGGGACACCCTGCGCAACGGCAAGCTCTGGGCCGCCCTCATCGTCGTCGTCGCCCTGCAGGCCGCCGCCGTGCACGTCGATCCGGTGCAGGACATCTTCGGGACCGTCGACTTCACGCTGTGGGACTGGGTGCTGACCACCGCAGTCGCCAGCACCGTCATGTGGTTCGACGAAGCCCGGAAGGCGATGGCCCGTCGTGGCTGACACGACCAGGCTCCGCCGACGGAGCTGTCCCTCCGTGGCTACGACCCCCCTCGATGGGGCACGACGGCTAGCGGCCGCTCTCCACGCCAGCTCGACGGAGCTTCGCGCTGGGGCGCCATGGGTACCGTGGCCCCATGCCCGGCACCAACCGCCTCGCCCTGGAGACCAGCCCCTACCTGCAGCAGCACAAGGAGAACCCGGTCGACTGGTACCCGTGGGGCGAGGAGGCCTTCGCGCGTGCGAGGGCGGAGGACAAGCCGGTCCTGCTGAGCATCGGCTACTCCGCCTGCCACTGGTGCCACGTCATGGCTCACGAGTCCTTCGAGGATGCGGACGTGGCGGAGGTGATGAACGAGCTCTACGTCAACGTGAAGGTCGACCGCGAGGAGCGGCCGGACGTCGATGCGGTCTACATGGAGGCCACCCAGGCCATGACCGGCAGCGGCGGCTGGCCCATGACCGTGTTCCTCACGCCCGACGGTCGGCCCTTCTTCGCCGGCACCTACTTCGCCAAGACCAGCTCGCACGGCCGGCCGGGGTTCGTGGAGCTCATGTATGCCGTGCACGAGGCGTGGACGCAGCGGCGCGGTGACCTCGACGCCCAAGCCGACCAGCTGGCGGCGGCGGTCAAGGCGCGAACCGAGCTGGCTCGCGGCGACGGCCAGGTGCAGCTCGGCCAGGACGTCCTCGACACCGGCCTGGCCACGTTGCAGGGCGCGTTCGATCCGGAGTGGGGCGGCTTCGGTCAGTCGCCGAAGTTCCCCCAGGTGAGCAACCTCGAGCTGGTCTTCCGGGCGCACGCCGCAAACCCGTCGGACGAGACCCTCCGCATCATCACCACCACCCTCGACGCCATGGCTTCGGGCGGCATCTACGACCACCTCGGAGGTGGCTTCTCGCGCTACTCGGTCGACGCCTTCTGGATGGTGCCCCACTTCGAGAAGATGCTCTACGACCAGGCCCAGCTGCTCCGTGGCTACGTCCACGGCTTCCAGGTGACCGGCGAGGCCCGGTACCGCCAGGTCGCCACCGAGATCGTGGAGTACGTGCGCCGAGATCTGCGGTCGCCCGAGGGAGGCATCTACTCCGCCGAGGACGCGGACTCCGAGGGCGAGGAGGGCAAGTTCTACGTGTGGCGCCCGGAGGACATCGCCGAGGTCCTCGACGAGCCGGGCCTCACCGAAGCGGCCATGAGCTGGTACGGCGTCACGAATTCGGGGAACTTCGAGGGGTCGAACATCCTGCACCGACCGGTGAGGGGCGATCTCGTCCGTCCGCCGGAGGTCGACCAGGCTCGCAGCCTCCTGTGGGCCGCGCGAGAGGGTCGCATCCGTCCCGGGTTGGACGACAAGGTGCTCACCGAGTGGAACGCCATGTGGGTCTCCGCCCTCGCCGAGGCCGGGGCCGCCTTGGACCGACCCGACTGGGTCGCCATGGCCGCCGACACGGCCATGTTCCTGCTGCGCGAGCTGCGCGACCCGTCCGGCCGCTGGCTGCGCTCCTGGCAGTCGGGTCGGGCCAAGCATCTCGCGTACGCCGTCGACCTGGCCGGGCTGGTCGACGGCTTCACCCGGCTGGCCGAGGCCACCGGCGAGGCTGCGTGGATCGCCGAGGCCACTGGCGCCGCGGGCACACTGCTCGACCTCTTCGCTGATCCCGAGAGCGGCGGGCTGTTCACGACCGGCCATGACGCCGAGCAGCTGATCGTGCGCCAGAAGGACTACTACGACGGCGCCACGCCCTCGGCCAACGCGGTCGCGGCGCTCGCACTGCTGCGGCTGGGTGCGCTCGAGGGCTCCACGCGCTGGACCGATGCGGGCAACGCCATCCTGTCGTGGCTGGCCGAGCCCATCGCCCACCACCCGCAGGCCTTCACCTACGCCTTGGCCGCCGTGGAGCTCTCGGCCGGCGGCCTCACCGAGATCGTCATCCCCGGAGACCGGGAGGACGAGCAGGTTCTGGCGCTCGTGAGAGCGGTGCACCACGAGTACCTGCCCACGGCCGTGCTCGCATGGGGCGAGCCCTACCCCTCGCCGCTCTGGGAAGGACGCGAGTCCGGGCGGGCCTACGTCTGTCGCGACTACGCGTGCCGGCAGCCGGTGATCGACCCCGCTGAGCTCCTGGCGCAGCTGTAGCCCGGCCCGGCCATCCGGAAGTCGCCAACTTGTAACGGGTTCGATCCCTCCCGGCCGCCCGGTCGGCGGGCAACATGGGTGGCCGATGGAGCTCCTCGTCGTGGCCGCCAGCTCCCGGGGATGCATCGGCGTCGACCTCGCCTCGGGGGCTCTGCTCCGGGGGGTCTTCGCCGAGCGGTGCCCGGAGCCGTTCGAGGCCTACGACGTCGTCTCGACCGAGCCGGTGGATGACGACCAGGTCGCTTTCACCGCTGACACGGTGCTCCTCACCTCACCCCAGCGGGTCGGCCAGCTGAGCGGTCGCCGGGTGGAGAAGCTGCTGCGGCCGCTGGTGCATCCGAAGAACGAGCACCTGCTCGGGGTGGCCGCCGCCTCGGTGCCGTACTGGACCGTGCGGGCCGACCGGCCGTCACTCGCCCTGTTGCACCCCACCAGTGGGCCTGTGGTCGAGCGCGATCCGGCGCATCGCCTGCAGTGCCGCTTCCGCTGGCGGCGCCTCGACTACACGCTGCCGCTGGACGACCCCGGCGTGGAGGAAGCCCTCTCCCACCCGGCCGTGCGCCGCGTGGGCGGATCGACGTTGAACCGGGCGCTCGGCTGGAAGCCCCGGTGGCTGCTCGTAGGGCTCACGCCGCCCCGGGCCGGGCAGTGCCACAAGGTCGTGGCCGCCCTGCTCCCCCGCCCGTAGCGCCCGGGGACGAGCGGACCGACCTCGACCGGGGTTAGGTTCCGACCATGCGCATCGGGTTGAGTGGGGGCGGCGCGACCGTCGACAGGATGATCGAGCAGGCGAAGGGAGCAGAGGCCGACGGCTTCTCCTCGTTGTGGTACGCCGGTGCCACCGGAGGTGACCCGTTCATCGCCATGGCCATGGCCGGGCGGGAGACCACGTCGATCGAGCTGGGGACGTCGGTCGTGCAGACCTACCCGATCCACCCCGTGCTGATGGCCAACCGGGCGGCGGCCGTCGTCGCGGCCATGGGCCGCCCCGGGTTCACCCTCGGCATCGGCCCGTCCCACAAGCCGGTGATCGAGGACGCGTACGGCATGTCCTACCAGCACCCGGGCCGGCACACCGAGGAGTACGTCAGTGTGCTGTCGCCGTTGCTGCGGGGCGAGGGCGTCCGGTTCCAGGGCGAGGACTTCCGGGTCGCCTCCGGGGCCCGAGCAGCCAAGCCCGAGCAGCCGGTGCCTGTGCTCATCGCCGCGCTCGCGCCCCGCCTGCTGCGGGTGGCCGGAGAGCAGACCGACGGCACCATCCTCTGGATGGGCAACGCCCGCTCGGTCGAGACCCATGTCAGCCCGCTCATCCGCAAGGCCGCCGCTGCCGCCGGTCGGCCGGAGCCTCGCATCGTCGCCGGCCTGCCGGTGGCCGTGCACGATGACGTCGACGAGGCTCGCTCGGTGGCCGCACAGCAGTTCGCGAACTACGGCGTGCTGCCCAACTACCGGCGGATCCTCGATCTCGGCGGTGCCGCTGGGCCGGCCGACGCGGCCATCGTGGGCGATGAAGCGTCCGTGACCGCCCAGATCCAGCAGCTCTTCGACGCAGGAGCGACGGACGTGTGGGCCGCCGTCTTCCCCGTCGGCAACGACCGGTCGGGCTCGCGGAACCGCAGCCGCGCCCTGCTCAAGGAGCTGGCTGCCGCCTGATCCCGGGAGGTGGCCGGTACGCCAGATCCGAGCGCCGTTGCCCGGCGGTGATGCGGGCAGCCAGCGCTTCCACGACTTCGCCGACGTCCGGGATCACGTGCCGACCTTCGAGGTTCGCCGCCGCGAACTTGGCGTGCATCGTGCTGGTGGCTTCGGCATCGGTGAAGCCGTGGTTCCGGCGGGTCGCCACGCGTCGGAGGCACGTCTCCAGCGACGGGAGAAGCACCACGTAGTCCAGCCGGTCGAGGCCGGTCGCGGCGGCGAAGGTCGGCAGGAACCAGGGCCCGACGACGCCGTCGTAGACGGTCGTGAAACCGCCCTCGGCGAAGGCTCCTGCTGCCCTTGCGGCTGCCTGCGTGACGACGATGTTCTGGTCGTTCGCTTCGGACAGCCACGGGTCAACCGCCCCACGGGCCAGGAAGGTGAAGAACGCATCGCCTTCGACCAGCGCGCTCCGCCCGCTCGAGCGATCGGCCAGCAGCCGGGCGACCGTGGACTTGCCCGCACCCGGCGGACCGGAGACCACGAGAAGCGAGCCCATCGCGGCCAGTCTGGTCGCGGCGCTCGAGCCGCTTGCGGAGCGAACACCCGTTCGGTATGCTGGTGGCAGGCGCTCGGGACCGGCCCACAGGTCCCCTCTCAATCGTTCTGCCGCTTCTTGCGGTGTGGCTCCGAGGAGCTGTCGGCCATGACCGACGACGTCGCTGTGGGTGTAGAGGTGGATGTGGCGCAGTTGGCCGTGGTGCAGACTGCGGCGCAACTGCGCCAGCTCCTCGCCGAGGTGGAGCCTGGTGTGCTGTCCGGTGCCTCGTGCCTGGAGCTGGCCGATGTGCTGGCCCGCACGGAGAAGACCTGTGCCGCGGCCCGGGTGCGGGTGTCGGCCCGGGTGGCCGACTGCGGCGCTCATCGCGCTCGGGGCTTCGCCCGAGCGGAGGACTGGGCGGCCGGGCTGACCGGTTCTTCTGGTGGCGTGGCCCGTGACGAGCTGGCGCTGGCGGGGAAGCTCGAGCGCTGCCCGCAGACCGATGCCGCACTGCGGGCCGGGGAGCTGTCCTTGGCGCAGGCGATGGAGGTGGCTCGCACGGCGTGCGCCGGGCCGGGCAGCGAAGCCGAGATGCTGGGCCTGGCCCAATCGGGTGATCTGGTCGACTGCGGGACGAGGGTCGCCGGCGTCGCCTGGCTGCGCTCGAGCCGGGTGATGCCTATCGCCGCCAGCGTCGGGAACGATCGTTCCGGTCCTGGACCGACAGCGCAGGGATGATCCGCTTCCGTGGCGCGCTGACGCCGGACACTGGCGTGCCCTTCCTGAGCCGGCTGGATGCGGTCTGTGACCGCATCCGCCGGCAGGCCAAGGCGGGCGCCTTGCCGGACGCAGAGATCGAGCTGCGAGAAGCCCACGCCGCCGACGCCTTCGTGAGCCTGCTCGGGGATGGCGATGCCGGCGAGCTGCCCACGGCGAGCGCCCAGCCCAAGCCCGGACGAGCTGTGGAGCTGGTGCTGGTGTGGGACCTGGCTGCGGCGATGCGGGGGCACACCCACCCCGGCGAGATGTGTTCGATCCTGGGAGCAGGGCCCACGTCGGACGAGGTGGTCCGACGGCTGTCGGTGGGTGCCTTCGTCAAGGTGGTCACCCACGACGGGGTGAAGATCGACACGGTGACACACGTCGGTCGGCACCTTCCGGCCGAGCTGCGCACGGCGCTCCACCTGGGAGCGCCACCCACCTTCGACGGAGTGAGCTGTCGAGAGCATGGGTGTGGGCGGCGCTACGGACTGGAGTGGGACCACGTCGACCCGGTGGCCAACGGCGGTCCTACTTCACAAGAGAACCTGCAGCCGTTGTGTTGGGACCACCATCAGGACAAGACCGAGCGCGACCGGCGGGCCGGGCGACTCGGGCGGTTCCCGCCGGGGAACTTAGATTTCGATGCGCGAGCGGGAGCAGGTGCGCCGCCGTGAGCGGACGCCGGCGAGGGCGTGACGCTGGAGGCGCGGCGCGATCGACGACCGGTCGAGGCGGGCGGGCCGCCCACCTCGACCGGTGTGGCCAGTGCGGCCGATCAGCCGTTCTTGGGGAGCTCCTTGAAGGGCACGACGCGGTCGTTGCTGGGCTCCTTGGGGAGGCCGAGCACGCGCTCACCGATGATGTTCTTCTGGATCTGGTCGGTGCCGCCGTAGATGGGGGGCGCCTGGGCGTAGAGCGCCGACTCGGTGATCATGCCGAGGAAGGGGTTCCCGGTGGCTTCGTTGAGCTCCTTGCCCTGCTCGGGGGTGTAGGCGTGCAGCGTCCCGAAGGGGCCCATGATGCGCAGGCCGAGGTCACGGTTGAGCCGAACGATGTTGCTCATCGAGAGCTTGGCGATGTTGGCCAGGCCGGGGATGTCCTGACCAACGGCACGTGCCGCCTTCGCCCGGAGGTTGTTGAACTTGCCGACCTCGTTGAGCGTGTACATGCGCGCCAGGTCCTGGCGGATGGTCGCGTCGCCGAGGAGGCCACGGCTCCGCGCGAACTGGGCGTACATCGTGTGGCCGCCACCGCGTGCCGCGCCGCCTCCCCCGCCGCCACTTCGGCGGGCACCGCCGCCGGCCGTGGCGGACACGAACTCGCCGGCCTTGCGCTGAAGCTGCCCGGCCACCGTGCCGGGAGTTGCCGCGCCGCCGCCGCCCGAGCCGCCACCGGCGCCGAGGCCGGCACGCTCGTGCATCAGGGTGGTGTTGGCCACGGCCCAGCCGTTGTTGAGGCCACCGATGAGCGCGTCGTTGTGGCAACGGGCGTCGCTGAGGAAGACCTCGTTGAACATGGCCCGGCCGGTCATCTCACGCAGCGGGCGGATGTCGACGCCGTCCTGGTGCATGTCGAGCGAGAAGTAGGTGATGCCCTGGTGCTTCGGCACCTCGAGGTTGGTGCGGGCGATGAGCATGCCCATGTCCGCCACCTGGCCTCCGGAGGTCCAGACCTTCTGGCCGTTGAAGATCCACTCGTCGCCGTCCTGCTCGCCCCGGCAGGTCAGCCCGGCCAGGTCGGAGCCGGCCCCGGGCTCGCTGAAGAGCTGGCACCAGGCCTTCTGGCCCGTGACGATGTCGCGGACGTAGAGGTCGATCTGCTCCTGCGTGCCGTGAGCCGCGATGGTGGGGGCTGCGAGCAGGAGGCCGAGGCCGCCGGGGGCGCCCAGCGCACCGAACTCGGCGATCGTCTGCTGCACCCGCACGCCGTCGTTGCGCGACAAGCCCTTGCCGTAGGCGTTCTCGGGGAGGGTCGGGTGCGACCAGCCGGCCAGGCCCAGGCGCTCCCACCACTCTGCGACGGTGAGATCCCGGTCCCAGTTCTCCTCCAGCCACGTGTGCAGCTCGTCGAGGAGCGGGTCCCCGCCGGTGGTGGGACGTTGGGCCGTGATGTCGGACATAGGTGTCGAGGTCCTTCCGTGCTGCGAGGGGGGTTTTCCCATCCAGGACACCCGATCTTGACCGGTTGGTCAAGTTGACGGCCGCGGCGCGCTGTCACATCGGACGGAGTGCTGTCACATCGGACGGAGGACACGGTGTTCCTGGGCGAGCCCCGTGCGTCGAGCAGGCTGCACTCGAGCGGCCCGCGGCCCCGGACGGCTCAGGCGGCCGGGCGCTCCCGCAGCACACGCTGGAAGCGCTCGGTCTCCAGCGCCGTCGCGACCGACTCGTACGCGGCTCGGGCGATCGGCTCCCAACCGTCACGACGCATGGGGTTGGCGCCGTGGATCCGCAGCTCGGCGGGGGTGGGACGGAGGAGCAGCACCTCGGCTCCCCCTGCTCGCACGGAGGCGACCTCTCCAGCGAGGGACCGGGCCGCCCGCCTGCGGCTCAGCTGCGTCGTGAGCCGGGGAGCCGGAGCCGTGTCGAAGGCCATCGGGGCGACCGCGATGATCAGGTTGCAGCCGGCGCCGGCCGGCCCGGCCAGGTCGACGTTGGTGGTGGAGTAGGCAGCCCCGTCGACGAGCAACCGGCCCTCGATGCGCACGGGCGGATAGATCCCGGGGATGGCGCACGACGCCCGCACCGCCTGAGCGGGCGTGGCCGAGACGTCACGTCCGAACACGACCCGGGACCCGGTGTTGATGTCCACGGCGCAGATCCACAGCGGTGCGCTCGGCCACTGCGCAGGGAGCTCGGTGGTGAAGCGCTGCGACCCCTCCGACATGGCGAAGAAGCCACCGGGGAACCATCGGCCGAGCACGCTCGGGAGCATCGGGGCGGGGATCCGCACCATCGAGCGGGAGAAGACGTAGGCCGACCCGACGGCGCGGCGGCCGAGCTCCAAGGGGTTCCGCCACAGCGGCGCGAGGATGCCGGCGCGGTTCTGGGCCAGCTCCTCGGCCGTCTGCTCCAGCAGGGAGGGGTGCGACCCGAGGGCCAGCGACCAGAGGTCGTCGGTGGTCCACCCGCACCGGAGGAACGTGGCCACCATGGATCCGGCCGAGGTGCCCACCATGAGGTCGGCCGAGCTCGGCGCGATGCCGCCGACCTGCTCGAGGGCCCGGAGCGCGCCGGCGTGGTAGGCGAGGCCCACCGTGCCCCCTGCGCCCAGCACCAGACCGAGCTTCATGTCCGTGCCATCGCCCTGGCGCCGCGACCACTTGAGTGGTTCATCGCCACAGTGTTCTGTGTGCCGGCGCCACTGAGGTGGATGGCCTGCTGCCCGGCCGCAACCTCGGTGAACGGCTACTTGGCCGAGCGGGCGGCGAGATCTTCGGCCATCGCCCAGCCGAAGGCGATGAGCTGGTCGCCCCGCGCCGTGTCGAGACCTTCGAAGTAGGCGGTGACCTGCGGATCGATGCTCTCCGGCTTGAGCGCCTCGTGGTCGAAGCACGGACCGCAGGAGCCATCACCCCGGAGCACGAAGGTGCGGTCGTCGATGCGCCCTTCGGCGCCGAAGCGCTTGGCCAGGCGGCGGCCCCAGGCACGCTCCTCACCCGTGGCCTTGTGACCGGGCCGGGGAACGATGTCCTCCAGGCCCTTGAAGGCCAGGTAGCCGGCCGGGTCGATGAAGCGGGTGCCCACCAGCACGTCTTCATCGGGGAAGGCCAGCACCGCCCGGCGGTACTGGTCGGCCATGATCGCCTTCAGCACCGTCTCGCGCTTCGAGTGGCGCTTCACCGAGGCCAACCCCACGAGCAGGCAGGGGGTGCCCCCGATGCGCTCGAGGGTGCAGAACGAGTAGCCGAGCAGCTTGTCGCCGTCGCGGGCCGAGCTCACCAGCACCCACTCGTCGCGCTGCTTCGACACCAGGCCGATGTCGAACCCGGCCTTCCCGTCGGCACAGATGTCGGCCATCTCGCTGAGCTCTGAGTCGCTCAGTGCGGTGCAGTCCTTGGTCTCGACCTCGATCGCCATACCGCTGCGTGTCTCCCCGTTACTTGACCGGCCGTACGACAGTTTAGGCGAGTGGCCCGGAATCGGGAAAAGCGGGTCAG
Organism: uncultured Acidimicrobiales bacterium; assembly: GCA_902805655.1. Taxonomy (GTDB): domain Bacteria; phylum Actinomycetota; class Acidimicrobiia; order Acidimicrobiales; family CADCTF01; genus CADCTF01. Next base: position 27,091 of record CADCTF010000156.1, on the reverse strand, counting down.
GCCAGGACGCTGTTCGCGCCGAGCAGCACCCGAATCTCCCCGAGGAGGCCGTTGCGGGACTCGACCCGGAACTCGTCGCTGAGCTTGAGCACCTTGTCCCCCACCTGGAGCAGCACCGGGGCCTCACCGGGGTGGTCGAGGAGGAGCCGCTTGAGGCGGTCGAGGCAGTCGTCCGTGAGGGTGCTGAGGGGCAGGTGCAGCTTGAGGGGGTCGACGGAGTCGTCCGCCGTCACCTCGATGCGCCGGATCTCCGAGACGATCACCTTGGGCGGCTCCTCACGCTTGTCGAGGCGCCCCTTGACCGTGACGATGGCGTCGTCGACGAGCAGGTGGCCCACCTCGAGCATCACCCTCGGGAAGACCCAGCACTCCACCGACGCCTGCAGGTCCTCGAGGGAGAAGGTGCCCATCAGCTCGCCCTTCTTGGTGTACTTCCGCACCAGGGAGGTGATGACGCCGCCGGTGGTCTTGAGCTCGCCCTCCGACCCGTCTCGAAGCTCGTCGATCGTGCACTGGGTCAGTCGCCGCAGCGACGCCTCGGCCCCCATCAGCGGGTGGTCCGAGACGTAGAGGCCGAGCATCTCCTTCTCGAAGGCCAGCTTGGGCATCTTCTCGAACTCGTCGGTGGGGATCTCCACCCGGTCGCCCGACGCTGAGCGATCGGTGGGCTCGGCGGCCGGAGCCATGGCCGAGAACAGGTCGAACTGGCCCTCCGCCTCCTTCTTCCGGCGGGTCAGGGTGCGGTCGATGATCTGCTCGTGCACCAGGCACAGGCCCTTGCGGGAGTGCCCCAGCGAGTCGAAGGCGCCCGCCTTGACGAGCGACTCCACCGTGCGCTTGTTGAGCACGGAAGGGTCGACCCGCTCACAGAAGTCGTAGAAGTCGACGTAGGGCCCGTTGGCCTCGCGCTCGGAGACGATGTGCCCGACGAGCCCGGCGCCGACGTTGCGCACGGCCGACATGCCGAACGGGATGGTGCCCTGCTCCACCGTGAAGTCGGATGCGGACACGTTGATGTCCGGCACCAGCACCGGGATGGCGCGGGCCCGGCACTCCGCCAGGTACTTGGCCGTCGCGTCCTTGTCGTCCTTGACCGAGGTGAGAAGGGCGGCGAGGTACTCGACCGGGTGGTTCGCCTTCAGCCAGGCCGTCTGGTAGCTGACCATGCCGTAGCCGTAGGAGTGGGCCTTGGGGAAGGCGTAGTCGGCGAAGGGCTCGATGATGTCGAAGAGCTTGGTGCCGATCTCGGCGCCGTAGCCGGTGCGCTCGCAGCCGGCGACGAAGCTGGCGCGCTCGAGCATGATGAGCTCGCGGTTCTTCTTGGCGCAGGCGCGCCGGAGGTTGTCGGCCTCCTCGAGGGAGTAGCCGGCGAAGGCCTGCGCCACCCGCATGAGCTTCTCCTGGAAGATCATCAGTCCCTGCGTGTCGGCCAGGATCGGCTCGAGGTCGGGGTGCAGGTACTCGATGGGCTTCCGGCCGTTCTTCCGGTCGGCGAAGTCGTTGTGCATGTTGGCGGCCATGGGGCCGGGCCGGTACAGCGCGATGAGGGCGGCCACGTCGTCGAACGAGGTCGGCGCGAGGGAGCGGACGAGCGCCCGCATGGGGCCACCCTCGAGCTGGAAGACGCCGATGGTGTCGCCCCGCCGGAGCATGGCCAGCGTGGCTTCGTCGTCGAGGGGGACGTCGTCGATGTCGGGGCGGGTGCCGGTGGAGATGTCGACCAGGTCGAGGGCCCGCTCGATCACCGAGAGGTTGCGCAGGCCCAGGAAGTCCATCTTCAGGAGGCCCAGCTCCTCCACGCCGTGCATCTCGTACTGGGTGACGACGGGCGCGTCCTCGGGGCGCTCCCCCGGACCGGGCTTGCGCTGCACCGGCAGGTACTCGGTGAGCGGCTCCTTGGTGATGACCACCGCGGCGGCATGGATGCCGTCCTGCCGGCGCAGGCCTTCCAGCCCCCGAGCCACGTCCACGACCTTCTTGACGTCGGGATCGGTGGCGTACATGTCCCGCAGGTCCTGCGCCGCCTTGTAGCCGTCCTCGTACTTGGGTGTCTTGTCCAGGCACGCGTAGAGGGGCGTGTCGCGGCCCATCACCAGCGGCGGCATGGCCTTGGCCACGCGGTCACCCACGGCGTAGGGGTAGCCGAGCACCCGGGCGGCGTCGCGCACCGCGGCTCGGGCCTTGATGGTGGAGAACGTGACGATCTGAGCCACGTGGTCGGAGCCGTAGCGCTCGGCCGCGTACTTGATCATCTCGCCGCGGTAGCGCTCGTCGAAGTCCATGTCGATGTCGGGCATGGACTTGCGGCCGGGGTTCAAGAAGCGCTCGAAGATGAGGTCGTAGCGGATCGGGTCGATGTCGACGATGCGCAGGCAGTACGCCACGCAGCAGCCGGCGGCCGAGCCTCGTCCGGGGCCGACGCGGATCCCGCGGTCCTTGCCGTACTTGATGAGGTCCCAGACCACGAGGAAGTAGGCGGAGAAGCCCATGTCGCCGATGACCCGCAGCTCGTAGTCGAGCCGCTCCACCACGGTGGCCGGCAGGACCGCGCCGTAGCGCTCACGGGCGCCCTCGAAGCACAGCCAGCGGAGGTAGGCGTCGTCACCGTCGAAGCCGGGGGGCAGGGGGAACGACGGCAGCTGCGGCTTGCCGAACTCGATCTCGACGTCGGCCCGCTCGGCGATCCACAGCGTGTTGTCGCAGGACTCGGGATACGCCCGGAAGAGGTGGCGCATCTCCGCCGCCGACTTGAGGTAGTGCTGGTCGCCGTCGAACTTGAACCGGTTGGGGTCGTCGATGGAGGCGCCGGTCTGCACGCACAGCAGCGCGTCGTGCGAGACGGAGTCGGCCTGGTGGGTGTAGTGGCTGTCGTTCGTGGCCAGCAGCGGCGCCTTGATGCGCCGGGCCAGCTCGATCAGCTGCGGGTTGGTGCGCTTCTGCTCGGCCAGCCCGTGGTCCTGGAGCTCGACGAAGAGCGAGTCGCGCCCGAAGATGTCCTGCAGCCGCGCCGCCCGCTCGACGGCGAGCTCGAAGCGGTCGTTGAGCAGGGCCTGCAGCACCACACCGCCCAGGCAGCCGGTGCTGGCGATCACACCGTCGGAGTAGCGCTCGAGCAGCTCCCAGTCGAGGCGGGGCTTGTAGTAGTAGCCCTCGAGGTAGGCGTCGCTCGACAGCTTGATGAGGTTCTTGTAGCCCGCCGTCGTCTCGGCCAGCAGGGTGAGGTGGTAGTAGAGCTTGTTGCCGCCGTCGCTGTCGCCGCCCGTGTCGTCCATGCGGCCTCGACGCACCGGCCGCTCGTGGCGGCTCTCGGCCGCCATGTAGGCCTCGGTGCCGATGACCGGCGTGATGCCCTGGGCCTGGCACTCCTTGTAGAAGTCGAGGACTCCGTACATGTTGCCGTGATCGGTGATGCCGATGGCCGGCTGCCCGTCGGCCGCCGCGGCGGCCACCACCTCACTGACCCGCGCCGCTCCGTCGAGCATGGAGAACTCGGTGTGCAGATGGAGATGGGTGAAGGAGTCCCCCACGAGCGCCCTTCGTCTCTGGCCACGGCTATCCACAGCCTGTGGAGAACTACACGGATGTCATTTCCGAGCGTAGCGCGGGTCAGAGATAGGTGCCGGGTCGCTGCTGGTCGGCAGGACCGGCCGGAAGGCTCCGGCGCTGCATCTCCTCGAGCTGGGCCCGAGCCGCCATCTGCTGCGCGAACAAGGTGGCCTGGATGCCGTGGAAGAGGCCCTCGAGCCACCCGACCAGCTGGGCCTGGGCCACCCGCAGCTCGGACTCCGAAGGTGGGGTGTCGTCGGACTTGAACGGCATGGCCAACCGGGCCAGCTCTTCGCGAAGGTCCTCGGACACGCCTTCGCTCAGCTCGGCGACCGACGTGTCGTAGATCTCGGCCAGCCGGTGACGGCCGGCCTCGTCGAGCGGGGCCTGGCGCACCTCGTCGAGCAGCTGCTTCAGCATCGACCCGATGCGCATGACCTTGGCCGGGTGCTCGACGCTCTCGGTGGGGCCCTCGGCCCGGGCGACCAGCTTGTCGGCCAGCTCGGGGGTGAGCACGTCGGGAGTGGCGTCCTGGCCGTTCGCCGAGCCCTCCTGGCCTGGTGCGGACTGGGACGGCATCGACGGCTGGTCGGACATCCCGGGGATCCTACGAGAGGCGGGCGAGCAACGGCACCAGCATCTCGTCGGCCGTCAGCGACCCGTGGCGGCAGCGCATCGACGACGAGCCCGTCTCGTCGGGGTCGTAGAACGCCACTGGCGCAGAGGCGAGGACGGCGACGTCGCCCAGTCTGGCGGCCACGTGCGGGGCCAGCGCGCCGCCGAACCAGCCCTCGTCGATCGCCTGTTCCCGGCTCACTGCCCACGCCACGTCACCGTGAAGCTCCCGCACGCCAGCCACGGTGTCGTCGCTCGCCCCGGGGGTCACGTGGAGCCAGCGGAACCGTCCCTCACCGGACTGGAACCGCACCGCGGCGGTGATCGCCGGGTCCAGGTGCACCACCCGGTCGTCCACCTCCACCTGCCCGTGGTCGGCCGTCACCACCAGGGCGGCCCCCGCCGGCAGGGCGTCGGCGATCGAGGCCACGAGGGCATCCACCGCCCTCAGCTCGGCGTCGTAGTGCTCACCGAAGCCGTACTCGTGGGCAACCGTGTCCAGGCCCGGGTAATAGGCGTAGACGAGGTCGTTGCCCTCCTGCAGCAGGTGGCGCACGGTGATGGCGATGCCCGAAGGTGTGCGCCAGCCCCGCAGCCGGGCGCCGCTGAGGTGGGCGGTCGTGAACCCCGTGCCGGCGTAGAGCGACTGGGTCACCACGGGGACGTCGTGGCCGCGAAACGAGGTGAGCGGCTGCACCTCTTCGGGCGGCCAGGCCAGACGGGCGTCCCCGTCGCTGGTGCGCCAGCGCAGCAGGTTGAGGATCGTTCCCTCCGACATCACCATCCGGTAGCCGACCAGGCCGTGGACGGCCGGCGGCACCCCGAGGGAGATGGACGCCAGGGCACAGGCGGTGGTGGAGGGCGCGACCGACGTGATGGGGCCGCCGGTCATCGACGTCAGGGTGGGCGCGAGGGCCGGCCGCTCCCGCAGCTGGTTCCAACCCAGGCCGTCGATCACCAACAGCACGACCTGGCGGGCACCGGCCAGCTCGGCGGGTACCCACGAGGGCGTGCCGGCGCGGCGATCGAGGAGTGCCGGCACCACGTCGGGCAGGGACCCGGCCCCGAAGGCGGGCAGCAGGGGCAGTGCCTCCTGCGTCGTGACGGAAGTGCCGGGGAGGACCACCTTCCCACTGTGCGTCGACCGCGGCGCAACGTGTAGTTCACGGTCCGGCACGGCGGCGCACGCTATCGGTCGGCACTCGACGTTCGGCGGACACCGGAACCGCAGCGGGGCGGCGCCCCTACGATGGGACCGTGAAGGTCTCCACCCGGGGCGACTACGCCAGTCGGGCCCTCCTGTCTCTCGCCCTCCACCAGGAGAGCGCGGGCCCGACCTCCGTGCGGGACATCGCCGAGCGCACCGGGCTGCCGCAGCCGTACCTCGAGCAGATCCTCCTCGCGCTCAAGGGCGCAGGGCTGGTGCGCTCGAAGCGCGGAGTCGGCGGGGGCTACGTCCTGGCCCAGGATCCGGAGGACATCACCCTCGGCTCGATCGTGAGCGCGGTCGACGGCCCGATCGCGGTGGGCGACTTCGGTGCCCCGCACCAGAACGGTGCGTGCGACCACGAGGGGCAGTGCGTCCTGCTCGCCGTCTGGCACGACGTCGGCCACCACATGCGTGAGCACCTCGACAGCTTCACCCTGGCCGACATGGTCGCCCAGGCCAAAGGCCTCCGGCCCGAGCCGCTCCCCCTGCACGATCCTGCGCCGCAATGACGGCACCCGAGGGCCAGGTGACCCTGTACCCGTCGCGGGTGGAGGCCGACGTGGTGCTCTCGGACGGGGCAACGGTGCGCATCCGCCCCATCCGCCCGGACGACGCTCCCGGCATCGAGGCGCTGCACGACCGCCTCTCGACCGACACGATCTACTACCGCTTCTTCAGCCCGTTGCCGCGGCTCGGCGCGAACCTGCTCGACCGGCTGGTGAACGTGGACTACGTCGACCGCCTGGCCATCGTGGCGGAGCTGGGTGACCGGCTCATCGCCGTGGCCCGCTACGACGTGACGCCGGGAAGCCACGACGCAGAGGTGGCCTTCGTCGTGGAGGACGCCCACCAGGGCCGCGGGCTCGGCACCATCCTGCTCGAGCACCTGGTGGCCGCGGCCCGCGACAACGGTGTGCAGCGCTTCATCGCCGACACGCTGCCCAACAACCGGCGCATGCTCAACGTGTTCACCGAGGCCGGCTTCGAGGTCGAGCGCCGGCTGGCGGACGGCGTCGTGCGGGTCGTGTTCCCCATCGCCCCCACCGAGCGGTCGGTGTCACGGATGCACGAGCGCGAGCACGTGGCCACCAAGCGGTCGGTGCAGCGGCTGCTGTCGCCCAAGTCGGTGGCGGTGATCGGCGCCAGCCGGGAGGCGGGATCGATCGGCCAGCAGATCTTCCGCAACCTCCTGCTCGGCGGGTTCAACGGGCCCGTCTACCCGGTGCACCCGACCGCCGGGCACGTGGCGAGCGTCCGGGCGTGGGCCAGCGTGCTCGACATCCCCGACCCCGTCGACCTGGCCGTGGTCGTCGTGCCGGCCAAGGAGGTGGAGGCCGTCATCGTCGAGTGCGCACGCAAGGGTGTCGACGGCCTCGTCGTGATCTCGGCCGGCTTCGCCGAGACCGGGCCCGAGGGAGCAGCCGCCGAGCGCCGGCTGGTCGAGCTGGCCCGGCGCCTCGGGCTGCGGATGGTCGGTCCGAACTCCATGGGTGTGGTGAACACTGCGGCCGACATCCGGCTGAACGCGTCCTCGGCCACCGTTGCCATGCTGCCGGGCCGCGTTGGGTTCTCGTCGCAGTCCGGAGCACTGGGCATGGCCGTGCTCGACCAGGCCATGCAGGTCGGCCTCGGTGTGTCGACGTTCGTCTCGGTCGGCAACAAGGCGGATGTGAGCGGCAACGACCTGTTGCAGTACTGGGAGGACGACGACACGACCGACGCCGTCCTCCTCTACCTGGAGTCGTTCGGCAACCCGCGCGTGTTCAGCCGCATCGCCCGACGGGTGGCCCGCAAGAAGCCGATCGTCGCGGTGAAGAGCGCCCGCACCGCCTCGGGTGCCCGCCAGATCCGGTTCAGCACGGCCCGCCCGTCGGACACGCTCGTGGACGCCCTCTTCCGCCAGACCGGGGTCATCCGCGTGGACACGCTCGAGCAGCTCTTCGACGTCGCCCAGGCCGTGGTGGGTCAGCCGCTCCCCGCCGGGGCCCGCGTCGCCATCGTCGGCAACGCCGGAGGTCCCGGGGTGCTGGCTGCCGACGCCTGCGAGGGCGCCGCGCTGGAGGTGCCCGAGCTGGCCCCCGGCACGCAGAAGGCGCTGCTGAGCTTCCTGCCGCCGAGTGCCGCGGTGCGCAACCCGGTGGACCTCGACGCCACCGCCACCGCGGAGGACTACGAGCGGGCGCTGGCCACCGTGCTGGCCGACCCCGAGGTCGACGCCGTCATCGCCATCTTCGTGCCGCCCATCGCCACCAGTGCCGACGACGTGGCCGCGGCGATCTCGCGGGCGGCGGCCGGCGCACCGGACAAGCCCGTGCTGGCCAACTTCCTCGCCCATCGCGGCCGGCTCCCTGCCTTGACCTCCGGCCCCCGCTCGGTGCCGTCCTACGCGTTCCCAGAGGCTGCGGCCCACGCCCTCGGCCGAGTGGCGTCGTACGCGGCGTGGATCCGTCGCCCGGAAGGCGAGGTCGTCGAGCTCGAGGACATCGATGCCGACGGCGCGCGACGCCTGGTGGCCACCGCGGCGGGCTCGGGGCGGGAGGAGGCGGTCACACTGGATGCCATCTCCACCGCCGCCCTGCTCGCCTGCTACGGCATCGTCGTCGGACCGGGCGATTCTCGAGGAGGCGACGACCCTCGTGGTGTCGAGACGGTGATCGGGGTGGAGCACGACCCGTCCTTCGGCCCGCTCGTCATGTTCGGTCTGGGCGGCCCGGCCGTCGAGCTGCTCGGGGACAAGGCCTACAGGGTGCTGCCCCTGACCGACGTCGATGCCCGCGAGCTCGTGTGCTCGCTGCGCGGCTCGCCGCTGCTCACCGGCCATCGGGGCTCGACCCCGGTGGACGTCGAGGCCATCGAGCAGCTGCTCCTGCGGGTGGCCCAGCTGGTCGACGACCTTCCCGAGGTGGTCGACCTGTACCTCGACCCCGTCCTTGCGTCACCCTCCGGCGTCTCGGTGCGGAGTGCCAGCATCCGGCTGGCCCGTGCCGCCCCCCGGCCGGAGCTGGCGGTGCGGCGCCTCCGGTAGGCCCCCTCAGGACAGCTGCGCCCGCTGGTCGACCAGGTCGGCCGGAAGCGGGGAGGAGAACGTCACCCGCTCCCCTGTGGCCGGGTGATCGAACGACAGGCGGTGCGCGTGCAGGTACGGCCGCGCCAGGGGAACGGCGGGCCGCTCACCGCCGTAGCGGGTGTCTCCCACCACTGGGTGCCCGATGGCGGCCAGGTGGACGCGGATCTGATGGGTGCGACCCGTCTCCAGGCGGCACTCGACCTCGGTGGTGGCCACGGGATGCAGCCGCCGGGTCAACACGGTGTAGCGGGTGCGGGCCTCCCGTCCGCTGGCCACCACGGCCATCCGCGTCGGATCCCGGCCCGACCGCCCGATCGGCGCGTCGACCACGCCGTTGTCCGGCTCGACGGTGCCGAGCACCAGTGCGAGGTAGACCCGCTCGACGGTGCGCGCGGCCATCTGCGCAACGAGCAAGGTGTGCGCCTCGGCCGTCCGCGCCACCACGAGGAGGCCGGACGTGCCGGCATCGAGGCGGTGGACGATGCCGGGGCGCTCGGGCTGGCCCGTGCCGGCCAGGTCGGGGAACTGCGCCAGCAGGCCGTTGACGAGGGTGCCGGTGTCGTTGCCGGCGCCCGGGTGGACGACCAGGCCGGCGGGCTTGTCCACCACCACGATGTCGTCGTCGACGTGGACGACCGGAACCGGCACCGACGGGTCAGCGGCCGGACGCATCGGCCCGGTGGCGACGGGCACGAGGATCTCCAGCCGTTCACCCGATCGGAGCTTCTTGCTGCGGTTGGTGACGGTCGAGCCGTTGATCTGCACGTCGCCGCGGTCGACCAGCTCGGCCGCCTCGCCGCGCGGCAGCCCGGTGACCAGGGACACGACCCGATCGACGCGCTCGCCGTCGAGCGCCGGCGGGATCGCCTCGATCACTCTCGGAACCCGGCGATCACGAACAGGATCACACCGCAGCTGAGAGCGATGTCGGCCACGTTGAAGATCGGCCACCAGCCGAAGTCGATGAAGTCGATGACAGCGCCGCCGTGGTCGCGGAACAGGCGGTCGAACAGGTTGCCGGCCGCCCCACCGAGCAGCAGGCCCAACGGCACGCCCTGCCTCAGGGTCGCAACCCGCCCCGCCAGCACGACCAGCACACCGAACAGCAGCACACCGGCAACCGTGATGAGCGGGGTGAGGTTCCGGCCGGCCGAGAAGGCCGCCCCCGAGTTGAACGACAGGTTGAGCCGCAGGGTCCAGAGCACGTCGATCGGTCCGTCGGCCAGGGCACCGACGGCGAGCGACTTGGTGAGCTGGTCGACCGCCAGGGCGGCTGCCGCGATGGCGAAGCTGATGGCCGCCAGCCGAGGCTGCGGCCGCATCGCGGTCGCGGCCGGCTCGATGCCCATCAGCGTCGTGCCGACAGGCCCCCGGTCTTGCACGCCACGCACTCCTTTGCGAAGGGCAGCGCCTGCAACCGGGCCTTCATGATGGCCTGCCCGCACCGCTCGCAGTAGCCGTAGCTGCCTCGGCCGATCTTGGCCAGGGCCCGGTCGATCTCGTCGATGTTGGCTCGAGCCTGAGCCGCCAGCGCCAGGTCACGCTCGCGCTCGACGCTCATGGAGTCGCCCTCGGCGCCCTCCTCGTCGAACTGGCTGTCGCCCGGCTCCGCGTCCGCGGCCAGCTGGTCGGCCTCCGCCTTCAGGCTGCGGGCCTGCTCGTCGTACTGCGCTCGCTCCGCCAACAGCAGCTCTCGCTGCTCCTCGAGGAACTTCGGGTCCTGTGGCTTGGCCGGAGACTTCTTCGACGCGGCTTCGGCCCGGGGCGGCACGCGCTTGGCGGCCGCGGCCGCCGGCGTGACCTCCAGCTCGGGCAGCGGCGCCCGCGGCACGGGCGGGGCAGCAGGCGGAGCCTCGATCACCTTGGCGGCCTTCGCCGCCTTGGTGGCCTTGGTGGCCTTGGCCGGTGCCCTCTTGGCGGCCGCCTCCTTGGCGGGCTCGGCGGCTGCGTCGGGGGCAGCGGCCTTGGTGGCGGTCGCCTTCTTGGCGACGGCCTTCTTGGTCGGCGGGGTCACTTCATCCGTCGGCGACGGTGCGGGACCGGCTTTGGGAGCTCTGGGCATGTCAGGTTCCCCTCGGGAGAAAGCGGCGTGGGAACTTACCACCGGCCCACGAAGAACCTGACGGCACCCCCCGTCGGGAGGCGCTCGCCGGCCGTGGCGCTATCGGCGGCGGGGGTTGCGGTCGGTGGGACGGGAGCTGGAGGGCGACCCACCGCCCGGACCGTTCGCCGGTTCGAGGGCCAACCCCAAGAGCCGGTCGAGGTCGGCCGCTTCGACCCCGGAGACCTTCAGGTGCTTGGTTCGGCTCGACTCCCCGCTCACCAGCTCGACCTGGGCCTCCTTGATGCTGAGCACCTCGGCCAGCAGCGTGCGGACGGCGTCGTTGGCCCGACCGCGCTCGGGCGGTGCGGCCATCCGCACCTTCAGGGCGTCGCCGTGTCGCCCGACCACCGCCGTTCGGCCCGCGCCAGGCTGCACGTGCACTCGCAGCAGGGCGTTGCCGTCGGCGTCAATCTCGAAAAGGTCGTCGACCATGGCCGCTTATCGTAGAAGCATGTCCCCCGAGGTCCCGGATCCGCCGTACCCGAGCGTCGACCAGCAGCCGAACCTGCCGGCGATCGAGGCTGCGGTGCTGGCGCGGTGGGCGGAGGATGACACGTTCGGCACCTCGGTCGCCCAGCGTCCGGCCGGTGAAGGCGGCTCCAACGAGTTCGTCTTCTACGACGGCCCGCCGTTCGCCAACGGCCTCCCCCACTACGGCCACCTGCTCACCGGCTTCGTGAAGGACGCCGTGCCCCGCTACCAGACGATGCGCGGCCGCCGGGTCGAGCGCCGCTTCGGTTGGGACTGTCACGGCCTGCCGGCCGAGATGGAGGCGGAGAAGCAGCTCGGCATCACCGGTCCGGCGGCGATCGAGGAGCTCGGCATCGAGCGCTTCAACGAGCACTGCCGCACCTCGGTGCTCCGGTACACGTCGGAGTGGGAGGCCTACGTCACCCGGCAAGCGCGATGGGTCGACTTCGAGAACGACTACAAGACGCTCGACATGCCCTACATGGAGAGCGTGATGTGGGCGCTCAAGCAGCTGTGGGACAAGGGCCTGCTCTACGAGGGCCACAAGGTGCTGCCGTACTGCTGGGAGTGCGAGACCCCGCTGTCCAACTTCGAGACCCGCCAGGACGACGCCTACCGCGACCGGCAGGACCGCGCCGTCACCGTCTGGTTCGAGCTCGAGTCCGGCGAGCGCATCCTCGTCTGGACCACGACGCCGTGGACCCTGCCGTCCAACCTCGCGCTCGCCGTCGGACCCGACATCGACTACGCCGTGCTGGAGGAGGAAGGTGTCCGCTACCTGATCGGTGAAGCGACGCTTCCGGCCTACGAGAAGGAGCTGGCCGGTGCCTCGCAGGTCGGCACGGTCAAGGGATCCGAGCTGGTCGGTCGTCGGTACACCCCCATGTTCCCGTTCTTCGCAGGGACGCCCGGCGCCTTCCGGGTGCTGGCCGGCGACTTCGTGTCCACGGCCGACGGCACCGGCACCGTGCACCTGGCGCCCGGCTTCGGCGAGGACGACCAGCGCGTCTGCGAGGCCAACGGCATCGCGGTGATCGCCCCGGTGGACGCGGGTGGCCGCTTCACGTCCGAGGTGCCCGACTACGCCGGCCGTCAGGTGTTCGAGGCCAACCCCGACGTCATCCGGGATCTGAAGGCGCGTGGCGTCGTGGTGCGCGACGAGACGTTCGTGCACAGCTACCCGCACTGCTGGCGCTCGCGGACACCCTTGATCTACAAGGCCGTCAGCTCCTGGTTCGTGAGCGTCACGACGATCCGTGACCGCATGGTCGAGCTCAACCAGGAGATCCAGTGGATACCGGAGAACGTCCGCGACGGGCGCTTCGGCAAGTGGATCGCCGACGCCCGCGACTGGCCCATCAGCCGCAACCGGTTCTGGGGCTCCCCCATCCCGGTCTGGAAGAGCGACGACCCTGCGTACCCCCGCATCGACGTCTACGGCAGCCTCGACGACCTCGAGCGCGACTTCGGCGTGCGTCCCGCCCCCCTGCACCGCCCGGCCATCGACGACCTCACCCGGCCGAACCCCGACGACCCGACGGGCCGGTCGACGATGCGACGCGTGGAGGAGGTGCTCGACTGCTGGTTCGAGTCGGGGTCGATGCCGTTCGCCCAGGTGCACTACCCGTTCGAGAACGCCGACTGGTTCCACGACCACTTCCCCGCCGACTTCATCGTGGAGTACAACAACCAGACGCGCGGCTGGTTCTACACGTTGCACGTGCTGGGCACGGCGCTGTTCGACCGCCCACCGTTCCGCAGCTGCATCGCCCACGGGGTGCTGCTGGGTGACGACGGCCAGAAGCTCTCGAAGAGCCTGCAGAACTACCCCGACGTGTACGAGGTCTTCGACACCCTCGGCGCCGACGCCATGCGCTGGGCGCTCCTGTCCTCGCCGGTGCTGCGGGGCGGTGACCTCGTCGTCAGCCGGAAGAACATCACCGACGCGGTTCGTGGGGTGATCAACCCCATCTGGAGCACCTGGTACTTCTTCACGCTCTACGCCAACACCGACGGCTACTCGGCGCAATTGCGCACCGACGCGCCGGGCGTGCTCGACCGGTACGCCTTGGCCAAGACCCGCCAGCTGCTCGACGAGGTCACCGCCGCGCTCGACACCTACGACATCTCCGGTGCCACCAACGCCGTCGCGACCTTCCTCGACGCCCTCACCAACTGGTACGTCCGACGGTCGCGAGACCGCTTCTGGCAGGGCGATCGCGATGCGTTCGACACCTTGGCCACCGTGCTGGCCTACCTCTGCCGCATCACCGCGCCGCTGCTGCCGCTCGTGAGCGAAGAGATCTACCGAGGCCTCACGCGTGAGCGCAGCGTGCACCTCACCGACTGGCCTTCGCCCGACGAGCTGCCCGCCGACCCTGATCTCGTCGCCGGCATGGACCGGGCGCGGGACGTCTGCTCGGCCGCTTCGTCCATCCGCAAGGCCCAGCAGCTGCGGGTGCGGCTGCCCCTGCCCCGCCTCACCGTCGCTGCGCCGGGCGCCGAGGCGCTGCGGCCCTTCGCCGACCTCATCGCCGACGAGGTCAACGTCAAGGCGGTCGACCTCACCGACGACGTGTCCGCCGCCGGGGAGCTGGTGCTGCAGGTGGTGCCCGGGGTGCTCGGGCCTCGCATCGGCCGTGACGTGCAGAAGGTGATCCAGGCCGTGAAAGCGGGCAGCTGGCGGCGGGAGAGCGACGGTTCGGTGGTGGTCGGTGACCGCACGCTGGCCGAGGACGAGTTCACCTTGCGCCTGGTGGCCAGGGACGAAGCCACGGCCCGGGCTCTGGCCGACAACAGCGGCCTGGTGGTGCTGGACACCGACGTCACCCCCGAGCTCGCCGCCGAGGGGCTGGCGCGCGACGTCGTGCGACTGGTGAACGAAGCCCGGCGCGAGGCCCGCTTGTCGGTGGGCGACCGCATCCGCCTGTCACTGGTGGCCCCCGCTGACGTCTGGGCCGCGGTGAGGGCTCATCGAAGCTACGTGGCGGACGAGACGCTGGCCGTCGAGCTCGGGGCCGTCGAGCGGTTGAGCAACGGCCATCGCGGTGAGCTGCCGGACGGACGGGCCGTGCACATCGGCGTCGTTCGGGAGACGACCTAGCTAGCGACGGCGGCGCCGGCGAGACCCGAAGCGGCCGACCTCGTCGTCGTTGACGAAGGCGTCGGGCACCCGCTCGAGCGCAGGCGCCAGCACGTCGTCGCGCGGGCCCAGCGGCTCGTCGTCGTCCACCGCCAGCCGCAGCTCGGCCAGGAACGGATCTTCGTCCCGGTCCTCGTCTGCGAGCACGGCCACCGCCCCCCCACCTCTGGGCTCGAGGTCGACCTCCGAGCGATCGGCGCGGGAGCCGCCGTCGTTGGCGGAGTCGTCGTAGAGGATCCTCGAGCTCGGTGCCTCACGGTCCTCGTCGCTCGGAACGTCCGCCTGCGACTGGTGCTCGGGCAGGTCGTCCCGAGCGTCGTCCGGGGCTTGCATCACCGGCTTCGAGGCGGGAGGCGGCCCACCCGCGTCGAGGGTCGCGAGCTGCTCGGTCAGCAGGGCGCGGACGCGCGCCCGCTCGGCGGTCGTCCACGCCTCGAGCGCCTCGGTGTCAGCGCTCAGGGCGTCGCGCAACCGAGCCAGGCGAGCGACGTCCTCGCGGAGCGTTCCCTCCGCCTCGCCCCTTCGGCGCTCCGCTTCCTGCTGCACACCGCTGAGCACGTCGTCCCGCTCGGTGTGGGCGGTGGTGACGAGCTGGGCCGCCTCTTCCCGCGCCTCTTTGATGGCGAGATCGGCCGTGCGCTGCGCCAGCACGAGCGTGCGGCGGAGCGAGTCGTCAGGGTCGTCGGTGCTGCGTGTGGCGGCAGCCTGCTCGGCCGCCGCCACGCGCTGCCGCAGGCCGTCGACCACGTCGGCGACCCGGGCCACGAAGGCGTCGACGTCCTCCAGGCTGTATCCCCGGAGCTCACGCCGGAACTGCACAGATCGGATGGATTCCGCCGTCTCGTCCATGCCCGGGATGCTAATGACGGGTGCCGCGCGGCTGGTCGACCCCCTCCGTCACCCCGTCAGCGCAGCAGGCCCCCGCCGCAGCCGATCACGGCCTGCAGGATGTTGATGGCGATGAACACCACGATGGGCGACAGGTCGAACATCCCGACCGAGGGCAGCACCCGGCGCAGCGGGCCGAGCACCGGCTCGGTCACGGCGTAGACCGCCGAGTAGATGCTGGCGAAGGCGGAGCCGGGGGCGATCGGGAAGAAGCTGAGGATGATCCGCCCGATCATCGCGATGAAGAAGAGGTCCAGGACAAGGCAGAAGATCTGGAGCATGCGTTAGGAGCGAGCGCGATCCAGGACGGGAGTGAGCAGGAACACCCGGTCGGCCGTCTTCTCCATCTCGCCACCGAGCCCGTAGGTGAGGCCGCTGGCGAAGTCGATGATGCGGCGCATCAGGTCCCGATCGACGTTCTGCAGGTTGACGATCACCGGCACTCCCGCCTTGAAGCGGTCACCGATCTCCTGGGCGTCCTGGAACGTGACCGGGGCAACGGTCTGTGGCTTCGGGGATGCGGCGGGCGTGATGGGGCGGACGACCGAGCTGCGGGAGGACACGGCGACACCCGACGCCTGGGGCTCCGCGGCGGTCGGCAGCGTGCGGATGCCTCCGGTGGTGGACGTTGCGGCGGACTCCTCGGACCACCGGGTGGCGGACCGGGCGCCCGTCTGGGAGCCGGCGGCTGCGCCCGCGCTTCCCTGGGCGGCCCCTTGCCCGTCGTCGTAGCCGTCGTACTCCTCGTACTCCTCGTCGTCGGCGAGACCGAGGTAGCTCATCATCTTCTTGAAACCTGACATCGAACGCCCTCCTGTTCCCCGACCCTATCGTCGCACTTCTGGGCCGGCGGGTCGCGCACCGAAGAGCCCGCGACCCACTCGCACCATGGTCGCTCCCTCCTGAACGGCGATCTCCAGATCGTCGGTCATGCCCATCGACAGCTCGGTGAGACCGAACGCCTCGTTGAGTCGAGCGAGGCGCCGGAACACCGGCCGGGGCTCGATCTTCGGGCCCACCCCCATGAGCCCCCGCACGGTCAGGCCGAGGCCGGACAGACCCTCCACGAGGGCGGCGGCGTCTCCCCACGCCACCCCGCTGCGCTCCGGCGCACCGGTGAGGTTGACCTGCACCAGCACGGCGGCGCCGGGCCGGCGGCGGGCGATGGCCTCCCCCGCGGCCAGCCGGTCGACGCCTTGCCAGAGGTCGACCACGTCGGCGATCCGGCCGACACTGCCTCGCTGCACGGTGCCGAGGTGGTGCCATCTGGCCTGGGGCACCTGCGCCGCCTTGTCGCTCAGCTCGCGCGCGTAGTTCTCACCGACGTCGCGCAGACCGGCGGCCACTGCGGCCTCTACCGCGTCCGGGCCGAACCCCTTGGTGACGGCGACCACGGTCACCTCGTCCGCTGGGCGGCCGGCCGCCTCGATGCGCTCGTGCACCGTCGCGAGGCGCGCCGGGACGGAGACCTCCGATCGGGTGTCGCCGCCCGGGACAGCGTCGGTCATGGGCGCCAGACGACGGTGGCCATACGGCCCGTGTCCCCGCGTGCCCGGTGGGAGAACCAGCGAGGACGGCCCTCGAGGACGTCGCAGGCGGTGCATCGGTCGACGTCGAGCACGAGCGTGACACCCGCCGCGTCGAGAGCCGAGCGCACTGCTGCCGGCACGTCGAGTGCGGGCTCGCCCTCCGTAGTGGTGCCACGGACCGAGTCGCCGAAGCGCGCCGCCACCCTGTCGAGGTCGTGCGGCGAGAACTCGTAGCAGCCGGCGTGGATGCACGGACCGAGAGCCGCCGACACCGTGGTCCCACCCAGTAGACGGAGGCGATCGACGGCGGCCGCCACCACCCCTGCGAGGAGACCCTGCCACCCGGCATGGACCACGGCCACCACTCCCTCGGGGGTAGCGAGGGCTACGGGGGCGCAGTCCGCTGTACGGACTGCGACCGCCCGCTGCGCTGAGGTCGTGATCAGCGCGTCGGCCTCCCCTGCCCGGCCGGAGCCCTGGAGGTCGTCCACGGACGCCACGCCGACACCGTGGACCTGGTGCGCCGTGTGCCACGTCATCCCCGGCGTGAGCCCGTCGACGACGCCCAGGCCCTGGTCGCCCCGGAAGTCGCCGTCGGAGCGCTCGGTGAACACCACCCGAGCCAGCCCGAGCGGGTAGCTCAGCCCCACCGCGGCGGTGACCCGGCTACTTCAGGAACGACGGGACGTCGAAGTCGTCATCGGTCAGGTCGATCTCGTCCTCCTCGACCACGGGCGCCCGCCCGAGCCCGGTGTCGGCCCGGCCGACATCGGCCCGGGTGGGAGCCCGGGGCGCCGGCTCCTCGTCCTCCCAGCGGCTGAAGCCGGCGGCGATGACGGTGACTCGCACCTCGTCGCCCATGGAGTCGTCGCTGACCTGGCCGTAGATGATGTTGGCGTCGGGGTGGGCGACCTGGTGGATCGTCTCGGCCGCCTCGTTGACCTCGAAGAGCCCGAGGTCGGTGCCGCCGGTGATGTTGAGCAGGATGCCGCGGGCGCCGTCGATGGATGCCTCGAGCAGGGGGCTGGTGATGGCGAGCTTGGCCGCCTTGACCGCACGGCCCTCGCCCGAAGCCACGCCGATGCCCATGATCGCAGTGCCGGCGTTCTGCATGATCATCTTCACGTCGGCGAAGTCGGTGTTGATCAGGCCGGGTGTCGTGATCAGGTCGCTGATGCCCTGCACGCCCTGCAACAGCACCTCGTCGGCCATCTTGAACGCGTTGACCATCGACGTCTTGTCGTTGGCGATGTCGAGGAGCCGGTCGTTCGGGATGACGATGATGGCGTCCACCTTGTCGCGCAGGTTCTGGATGCCGTTCTCGGCCTGGACGGCGCGACGGCGGCCCTCGAAGGTGAAGGGACGGGTGACAACCCCGATGGTGAGGGCCCCGACGGACTTGGCCACCTCGGCGATGACCGGCGCGGCGCCGGTGCCGGTGCCACCGCCCTTGCCCGCCGTGATGAAGACCATGTCGGCGCCCTTCAGGGCCTCGTCGATCTCCTCCCGGTGGTCCTCCGCCGCCTGGCGCCCGACCTCGGGGTCGCTACCCGCACCGAGGCCCCGGGTGATCTCCCGGCCGATGTCGAGCTTGAGGTCGGCGTCGCTCATGAGCAACGCCTGTGCGTCGGTGTTGACGGCGATGAACTCCACGCCCTTCAGCCCGGCGTCGATCATGCGGTTGACGGCGTTGACACCGCCTCCGCCGACCCCGATGACCTTGATCTCTGCGATGTAGTTGCCGCCTGCTCCGGCCATCAGCTTGGGTTGCCTCCAATACGGGCGGGGGATGCCGCCGCGGTCGATTCGGGAGCAGTGCCGACCCGCTATGGTGTGGCCCTAACGCTCAACGAGAGGTAGAGGTTTTGCCCTCAACCTCTCCCGATGGGCGACGGTAACTGCTCCCTATCGCCGGGTCAAGACTGGTGCAGAAGGGACGCGCACGTCGATCATCTGGGCCGTCTTCAGGTCCACCCGGTCGACCAGGGTGGCCAGCGCCACGAGCTTGCGATCGGACTCGGCTGCGGAGCCGAACCGCACGGGAACGCGATCGTCGAGGGTGAGCTCGAGGTCCCCGGAGGCGCCGATGGTGACGCGACCGACCCGTCCCTCGAGCGGCGGACGCAGCGACGCGGCCAGCGCCACGGCGGCCCGGGTGGCCGGCGCCAACGACGATCCAGGTTGTCCGGGCGGAGACGCGGTGACGATGTGGACGAGCCCGGCGGCCGGGCTGGGCTTGACCTCGACCACCTGACCGGACACGTCGGCAAGGGCCCAGCGCGCCGGCGAACCGGGTGGCGCCGGTGTCGTGACGGCGGCCACCGGCACCCGCTCGACGATGTCGATGCGCACGGTTCCCGGCCACTGCTTGGTCACCGAGGCCTCGGCGACCCACGGCAGGGTCTCGACTCTCCTAGCGATGGTGGGCTCGTCGAGGTCGACCATGGCGGAGCGGCCGGACAGGCCGGCGGCCCGCTCCACGTCCTGCGGCGCCAGCTGCGTGACGCCCCGGACCACCATGTCGTCGAGATCGAGCAGCGGCGACCGGGTGATGCCGTAGGCGCCGACGGCGGCCGCCACCACCGCCAGGCCGATGAGCAGCAGGCGCAACCGGCGGCGGCCCTCGTCGCGGCGAACCTCCACCCGCCGGCGATGGATGCGGGGATCCATCACCAGCCCTTCGCCTGCCGCGAGCGGCCGGCGGGGCGGTGAGGTGAGCGTTCCCTTCACCCTCGACCCCTGGTCGAGGGTTCCCCGCCGATGGGCTCGAACCCCACCATCCGCAGCTCGGGCTCGAGTCGTACGCCGGTCCTGGCCTCCACTTCCTGCTGCACCTCCAAGATCAGCGACCGCACGTCGTCGGCGGAGCCGCCCTCGTCGGCCTGGAAGAAGTTCGCATGCTTCGGTGACACATGCGCGGATCCCCTGCGGTGACCCCGGAGGCCGGCTCGGTCGATGAGCTGGCCCGCGGACGCATCGGGCGGGTTGGTGAAGATCGAGCCCGCGTTCTGGCCACCGGGCTGGTGCTCGCGGCGCCATCGCACGATCTCGCTGATCTGGGTCTCAGACTCCGCCCGGTCGCCACTCGCCAGCTGCAGCTCGGCGCTGGTGACGACCTGCGTCGGGCGCACCGACGAGTGCCGGTAGCGAAGCTCGAGCGTGGCTGCGGGAGCGCGCCCGTCGGGCCCGCCGGCGAGGTCCACCGAGGTCCACGAGACCAGGGAGGCGGCCATGTCCGAGCCGTGGCCGCCGGCGTTCATGCGCACTGCCCCCCCGACGGTTCCAGGCACGCCCACCGCCCACTCGAACCCGGTGAGACCGGCCGCCGCCGTGCGGCGGGCGAGCACGGGGAGCGACGTCGCCGCGCCCGCCACGACGAGCCCGTCCGGGCGGATCTCGATGGCGGAGAAGCCGTCGCCGAGGATCACGGCGAGCCCGGCGAAGCCGCTGTCCGCCACCAACAGGTTGGACCCCTTGCCGACCACGAGCACCCGGACACCGGTCTCGACCACCACCTTGCGGGCCAAGGCCAGATCCGGTTCGGAAGCAGCCCGCAGCAGCAGCGACGCCGGCCCCCCGACGCGGTACGTGGTGAACGGACCGAGAGCCACGTCGCGCTCGGCCGCGTGGCCGAGGAGCTCGGCGGCGCGCTCGACCGACGAGCTCACGTCGGCGGGTCCGCCAGCAGCTCGTCGGCGAGGCGGGTGATGTCGCCCGCCCCGAGCGTGAGGCAGAGATCCCCGGGGCGCACCACGCTCCGGACGATGGCGGCCAGAGCGTCGCGCTGCGGCACCCAGACCACCCGCAGGCCCGGATGCGCGTCGAGGATGGCGTCGACGATCAGCTTGCCGGACACACCGGCCATCGGAGCCTCGCGCGACCCGTACACATCGGTGACGACGACCACGTCGGCCGCTCCGAGCGCCTCCCCGAAGTCCGCGGCGAGGTCGAACGTCCGCGAGTAGAGGTGGGGCTGGAAGACGGCGACGACGCGACCCCACCCGCCGGCCGCGGCGGCCTCGAGGGCGGCGCACACCTTGCCGGGGTTGTGGGCGTAGTCGTCGACGAAGGTGACGCCGCCGCGCTCACCTCGGTGCTGGAAGCGCCGCTCCACACCGCCATAGCGCGCCAGCGCGCGCTCACCGGCGTTCGCCGGCGCACCCAGCAGCAGCGCCATCACCAACGCTCCGCAGGCGTTGCGGGCGTTGTGCGTCCCGGGGGCCGGCAGGGAGATGTCGGCGACGCGAGAACCGTCGTGCTCGATCGCGAAGGCAACCGAGGAGCCCGTGGTCACGAGGTCGACGATGCGGTAGTCGGCGTCCTCGGCCACGCCGTAGGTGACCGTGCCCAACACCGTTGCCAGACGGGCCGCTCCGGCGTCGTCGGCGCACACCACCTTGGGGCCCGGCGCCTCCGCGACGAACCTCGCGAACGCGTCTTCGATCGCCCCCAGGCTCCCCCAGAAGTCGAGGTGGTCCGCCTCGACGCTCGTCACCAGCACCGCCTCGGCCCCGAGCTCGACGAACGTGCCGTCGCTCTCGTCCGCTTCGACCACGAAGAGCTCACCGTCGTCCCACCGCCACCCGCCGCCCAGGTCGTGCACCGTCCCGCCGATGATGAAGGAGGGACGCAGGCCGGCCTCGACGAGGATCACCGCGAGCATGGAAGACGTCGTGGTCTTCCCGTGGGTGCCCGACACGGCGACGGCGGTGCGGGCTCGACAGAGCGCGACCATGGCGTCAGCTCGGCGATGCACCGGGATCCCTTGGCGTGTCGCCTCCACCAGCTCGGGGTTGGTGGCGGGGATGGCGGTGGACGCGATCACCGCGTCGACGGCACCCACGTTGCCGGCCTCGTGGCCGATGGCGACCCGCACCCCTTGGCCGGCCAGCACATCGATGGCCGGCGAGTGCACCGAGTCGCTGCCTGACACGTCGTGGCCGAGCGTCGCCAGGATCGAGGCGATGGCGCTCATGGCCAGGCCTCCAGCGCCGACGACGTGGAGCCGGCGGGGAGTCTGCAGGTCAAGGGCGGGCATGTCGCTCCACGACCTCGGCCACTCGGTCCGCGGCGTCCGGCTGGCCCTCGGTGCGGGCGGCCGCGCCCATGGCCTCGAGCCGCCCCGGCTCACCGATCAGCGCCACGAGCTCGGTGATCAGGCGCCCGGCCGTGAGGTCGTGGTCGCGGACCATGAGCGCCCCGCCGGCCCGCTCGAGCACCCGGGCGTTGAACGCCTGGTGGTCGTAGGGGGCGATGGGGAGAGGGACGAGGATCGATGCCCGGCCCACCACGGCGAGCTCGGAGACGATCGACCCGCCGGCTCGTGAGATGACGAGGTCGGCGGCGGCCAGGAGCTCGGGCATGCGCTCCTCGTACTCGACGAGGCGATGGTCGACCAGCGGGTTGGCCGAGGTGGGCTGAGCCTGCGCCCACTCCCAGTCCCGACGTCCGACGACGTGGTGCACCGTGATCGGCTGCGGACCGGGCCATCCGGCGCTGAGGCCGACTACTGCGGCGTTGATGGTGCGCGCCCCCAACGAACCTCCCGTAGCGGCGATCACGACCCCTTCGAGCGGGAGACCCAGCTGTGAGCGGGCGGCGGCACGGCCCGCTCCCGACGTGTCGAGCGACAGCACCTCCGACCGCACCGGGTTGCCGGTCACCACCGGATGCGGCAACGGGGTGCCGGCGAAGGGGACGGCGGACGCCACCGCGAAGCGGCCGACCATGCGGTGGGTGGCAGTGGGCAGGGCGTTCTGCTCCGAGATCACGACCGGGATGCGCAGGAGGGCCGCCGCAACGGCACAAGGCGCTGACGCGTACCCGCCCATGGAGACCACGACCTTCGGCCGCCACCGGGCCAGCAGCCCGAAGGCCTGGACGAACGCCGAGACGAAGCCGAAGAGCGCGCCGACGTTGTCGAGGGTCAGGCGGCGGGCCAGGCCGCGGCCCGGCAGGAGGGTGACCGGAAAGCCGGCTTCGGTGACCATGCGCCCCTCGACACCGCGCTTGGAGCCCACGAACCGCACGGTGGCCGGCTCGTGGCCCCGCGCTGCAAGGGCGCGACCGATCGCCAGCGCCGGCACGACGTGACCGGCCGTGCCGCCCCCGGCGATGACGACCCAGGGCCGCGAGCTCACGCGCGAGCCTCAGCCGCCACCGGTCG
This sequence comes from uncultured Acidimicrobiales bacterium, assembly GCA_902805655.1. Lineage (GTDB taxonomy): Bacteria > Actinomycetota > Acidimicrobiia > Acidimicrobiales > CADCTF01 > CADCTF01. The sequence goes on along the minus strand of CADCTF010000156.1, from coordinate 4,353 downwards.
GCGTCGCTTCGGCACACGCGCCTGGCGGCTGATGTTCAACAGGATGCCGAAGGTGGCCATGCCGATGATCAGCGAGGACCCCCCGGCGGAGACGAACGGCAGCGGCACCCCGGTGATCGGCACCAGACCCACCACCGCGCCGAGGTTGACGAACGCCTGCATCGACACCCACGTCGTGATGCCGGCGGCGAGCAAGGTGCCGAAGCGGTCGGGAGCGGTGACCGCGGTGCGGACGCCGACCGCGGCCACGCCGGCGAAGAGGAGGATCACGGTCACGGCCCCGACGAAGCCCAGCTCCTCGCCGATGATGGCGAAGATGAAGTCGGTGTGAGCGGCGGGGAGGAAGCCCCACTTGGCCCGGCTCTCGCCGAGACCCACCCCGGTCCACCCGCCGGCAGCCAGGGCCACGAGCCCCTGCGCGGCCTGGTAGCCAGTGTTCCCTGCGTCGGCGAAGGGGTCGAGGAACGCCGTCATCCGCCTCCACCGGTAGGGCTGGGATCGGGCGAGGCCCAAGGTGAGCACGGCGGACACGGAGACGACCGCCGCCATCGTGCCCACCGGTACGCCGGCCACGAACAGCACCGCCATCACGATGGCGCCGGTGACCAAGGTGGTGCCGAGGTCGGGCTGCAGCAGCAGCAGCACGGCGATGGCACCGAGGCCGGTGAGCACCGGCCGGAGGGTGAGGCGGTTGTCGCCCATCTTGTCGGCTCGACGAGCCAGCAGGTCGGCCGCGAACACGAGCACGGCGAACTTGGCCAGCTCCGAGGGCTGCATGCGCAACGCGCCGAAGCCGAGCCACCGGCTTGAGCCGCTCACCTCGATGCCGACGCCGGGGACCAGGACGAGCACCAGCAGCACCAGTGAGGCGACCATCAGATGGGTGGTCCAACGTCGCCAGAACCGGTAGTCGACGCGTGCCGCCACCAGCAGCGCGATGACGCCGAGCACCGTCCACAGCACCTGACGGTTGAAGAAGTACCAGGACGAGCCCTCGATGCGCAGCGCTTGCACGGAAGAGGCGGACAGCACCATCACCAGCCCGACGACGTTCAGGGCCACCACGAGCGTGACCAGCAACCACCACGTGGCCCGCCCACCGGTCGGAGCCGCGTGCGTGCGGGCCCACATGAGACGGGTGAACCGGGGCCGGGGCAGATCCCGGGCGAACCTGGCGGCGATGGCCATTCAGCGTCCTCGTTCGATGAGCTCGTCGACCAACCGGGCGAAGTCGTCGCCCCGTTCGCCGTAGTTGCGGTACCAGTCGTACGAGGCGCCACCCGGCGACAGCAGCACGGCGTCGCCCGGTCGGGCGGCTGTCGCCGCGGCGCGCACCGCCTCCTCCATGGACCCGGCGGTGTGCACGTCCACCTCGCCGCAGGCGGTGAACAGGCCGGCGATCTCCTCGGCCGAGTCGCCGATGGCCACAACCGCATGCACGCGTCCGGCCAGCGCGGCCAACGGGGAGAAGTCGAGGCCCTTGTTCCGGCCGCCGGCGATCAGCACCACCGACTCGAAGCCCGATGCCGCCGCCACCACCGACGCCGGCGTGGTGGCCTTCGAGTCGTCGTACCAGCGCACGCCGCGGGCTTCGCCGACCAGCTGCACCCGATGGGGGAAGCCGGTGAAGGCCGCCAGCACGGACGCGCACACATCGAGCTCCACCCCGACGGCCGTGGCCGTGGCCGTCGCTGCGAGGGCGTTGGCCAGGTCGTGCGGGAGGCGGCGCGGCAGGTCGTCGACGGCCACAAAGGCGCGGCCGTCCGGCGCAACGAGGTCAGGACCCGACACCCGCCAGTCGCCGGTGTCCCGGCCGAACGTGGTGCGCCGGCCCGGGGCCTTGGCCAGCTCTCGAGACACGACCTCATCGTCCGCGTTGCCGATGGCCAGGTCGGCAGAGCCCTGGAACGCCCAGATGTTGGCCTTCGCCGCCACGTAGTGCGCAAGGTCCGGATGCCAGTCGAGATGGTCGTCGGCCAGGTTCAGCCATGTCGCCACGACAGGTCGGAACGTCTCGAGGAACTGCAACCGGAACGACGAGGCCTCGACGACGAACATCTCGGCGTCCGTGTCGAGCGCATCCACCAGCGGGAGGTCGTTGTTGCCGGCGACGGCTACCCGACGGCCGGCGGCCTCGAGCATGCTCGTGACGAGCAGCGTGACGGTGGTCTTCCCGTTGGTGCCGGTGACGGCGGCGATCGGCCGGTCATCCCACCGCGCCGCCAGCTCGAGCTCGCTCCACAGGGGCACACCGCCGGCCGAGGCGTGGCGGATGGCGGCATGGCGGAACGGCACCCCGGGGCCGGGCAGCACCACGTCCGCCTGGTCGACCAGCCTGGCGACCGCGTTGTCTCCGGGCGACTCGATCAGGTCGACGCCGAGCCCGGCGGCCATGGCCCGCACCGCCGGCGTAGGGCGGTCGTCGACCACCGTCACCGGTGCCCCGCGCCGCAGGAGCTGACGCACCACCGCCTCGTTCGCGAGCCCCAGCCCGACGACCAGTGGACGGGAGGGAGCCCACGTCGGGTCGGCCGCCATCAGTCGAGGACCCCGAGCGAGATCCAGTCGGCGTAGAAGACGCCCACGGCGAGCGCCGTGCAGAGGCCGGCGAGGATCCAGAAGCGGATGACGACCGTCGTCTCGGGCCATCCCGCCAGCTCGAAGTGGTGCTGCAGCGGGGCCATGCGGAACACACGGCGGTGGAACACCCGGAAGCTGAAGATCTGGATGATGTCGGAGAGGGTGATGAGCACGTACAGCCCGGCCACCACCGGCAACAGGAGGTGCACGTTCATCATCAGGGCGAGCCCGGCCATGCCCGCGCCGATGCCGAGGGAGCCCGTGTCGCCCATGAAGATCTTCGCCGGCGCCGCGTTCCACCACAGGAAGCCGATGCAGCCCCCGGCCAGAGCCACCGCCACGAGGGCCAGGTCGAGCGCGTGCTCGACGCCGTACTCGGGCAGGTGGCGGAACTGCCAGAAGCCGATGATGGCGAAGGCCGAGAAGGCGAAGGCGGCCGAGCCGCCGGCCAACCCGTCGAGCCCGTCGGCCAGGTTCACCGCGTTCGAGGTGCCGATGATCATCAGCGAGGCCCACAGGGCCCAGGCCCACGAGGGCATCGGACCGAACGGCAGCGAGTCGAAGCGCGTGAAGGACAGCTCGGTGTTCAGGCCGTGCAGCAGCTCGAGGCTCAGGAACGAGAACCCGAAGGCGACGATGAGCTGCCCGGCGATCTTGGCTCGCTTGTTCAGGCCCAGGTTGCGGGCGTGGCGGATTTTGATCCAGTCGTCCATCAGCCCCACCACCGCGGCGGCAAGGGTCACCCCCATCACGAGCAGGCCGCTCACCGTGAAGATCTGGCCTTGAGCGTGGGCGGCGAGGTAGCCCACCAGCGCCCCGCCGACGATCATGATCCCGCCCATGGTGGGCGTGCCCGCCTTGATCAGGTGGCCCTGCGGACCGTCCTCACGGATCTGCTGACCGATGCCGTTGGCCTGCAGCCAGCGGATGAGGATGGGGCTGCCGATCAGGGCGAACAGCATCGACACGCCACCGGCGAGAAGGAGCCCGATCACGCCGCGCCGGAACCCAGTAGCTCGAGCGCGACCTGGCGGTCGTCGAAGGGACGGATCTCCGTGCCGTACACCTGTCCGGTCTCGTGACCCTTGCCCGCGATCACCACGACGTCGCCGGGCCTGGCCGACTCCAGGGCGTGCGCGATGGCGTCGCGTCGATCGGGGATCGTCCTCACCTCCTCAGGCTGGCCCACACCGGCCAGCACCTCGCGGATGATGGCCGAAGAATCCTCGCTACGGGGGTTGTCGTCGGTGAGCACGGCCACGTCGGCCAGCGTGGCGGCCACCTCTCCCATCGGGCCCCGCTTGCCTCGGTCGCGGTCGCCGCCGCAGCCGAAGACCACCAGCACGCGCCCGTCCCCCGCCGCCTCCCGCGCCGTGACGAGCACCGCCTGCAGCGCGTCGGGCGTGTGCGCGTAGTCCACCAGCACGGTGAAGGGCTGGCCCGCGTCCACTGGCTCCATCCGCCCCCGCAAGGGGGCCAGCTCGGACAGCGCGCGGGCGATGGTGGACGGAGCCACGCCGAGCACGAGGCATGCGGTGGCTGCGCCGAGGGCATTGGCCACGTTGAACCGGCCGGGCAGCTGCAAGCGGACGTCGACGCCCTGCCAGCGGAACTCGGATCGACCGGGGTGCGTCTCCAGCGCCTCGGCGTCGGACATCGAGAACGTGGTCATGGGGATGCGTGCCGCATCGATCAACCGGCGCCCGTGCGGATCTTCGGCGTTGACGACGCCATGGGACGTGCGCTCCGGCTCGAACAGCACGGCCTTGGCCT
>CADCTF010000155.1 GCA_902805655.1 uncultured Acidimicrobiales bacterium | reverse complement strand
GTCCAGAGACCGGTGTAGCCGGCGCCGACGATGACCACGTCGGCGTCACGGTCGCCGTCGAGCGCGGGGCGGTCGGTGATGGGACCGCCGTTCCGGAGCTCCATCTGCTGCCACCAGTGGGAAAGGGCGGACTTGTTCATGGTCTTCCTTCTGCAGTGCCGGTCATGGCGGGAGAGGTGGAACCCCCACTGCTGCGCCGCCGCAGGACCCTGCGCCGCGCTGTCGTGGTCGTGCACGCTCTGACAGTAACTCTTGTTCCGATAACCGCAAGAGGTTGGTCGGTATCTGCACAGCGAGAAGGACTGGCCGAGTCGGCGCAGGACCCAGACGTCGTGGGCGGTGGAGCTGCGGGACGTCGACAGCCCCTCTGCTGGGTCCGCGACGTCCGGCCGCTCGGCGGCTGCTCCGGCAGCGCAGCCGCGGCGCGAGGCCGTGACGGCCTCGTCGACCTCCGGGTCCGCGTCAGTGCGTTGCCGGCACGTCACCACGGTCAGATGAACTCGCGGAGCTGCAGCGTAGACCCGTCCGTGAAGCGGCCGAAGCGGAACATGTCGGCGTCGACGCTGGTCGGCTGCTCGGCGATCATCTCCGCCGCCAGGCGCCCCGCGCCGGGACCGAGGGAGTACCCCTGTGCGCCGTGCCCGGTGTTGACGAACAGACCCGGGACGGCGGGGACCTCGGACACCACTGACGTGTAGTCCGGGGTGGCGTCGATGATCCCGGCCCAGCGCTCCACGACCTCGGCGTCCCGCATCGCCGGGAACAGCTCCTGCACTGCCGCCAGGCCCTGGTCGCCCGCCTTGACCATCGGCCGCGCGGTGAGCATCCGGACCCGCTCGAACTCGGTGACCTCGTCGTTGCGCCACGTCCGCTTCGTGCGCAGCGAGGCGAGCAGGTCGCCTCCGACCTGCACGCTCAGGAAGCGTTCGGACGGGTTCCGCAGTGCGATCTTGAGAGCCGGCAGGAAGTGCGGCAGCACGCGGAAGCTGTCGAGGGTGACCGGGACGCCGTGCATGCTGACGCCGATCGCGCAGGTCCCGTCGGCCTGCTCCCGCCATGCGGCGCCACCGCCGAAGCCCGAGCCGCGGAAGGCCGTACCACCCTTGACCCTCATGAGGGACGAGGCGATGCCCTGCTGGGGGAGGTCGACGCCCAGGTTGCCGAGGAACAGGCGCGACCAGGCGCCGCCGGCCACGACGACGCGCGTGGTGCGCACCTCACCCAGCTCCGTCACCACGCTGTGGATCGCGCCGCCGACGGTCTCGATGCCGCGCACGGCCACGGGGGCGAAGACCTTCACACCCTCCTTGCGCGCACCCTTCGTGATCAGAGGCACCGCGTGGGTCGGCTCCGCGGACCCGTCACTGGGCTGGTGCAGCGCACCGATGAACTGACGCCCGACGCCCGGGATCAGGTCCTCGAGCCCGTCGCGACCCAGGATCCGCGCGTCGATGGCCCCGGGGAACCGCTGGGTGGCCTCCCGCTGCCAGGCGGCCTGGACGGCGAGCTCCTCCTCGTTCTCGGCGAGGTGCAGGTTGCCGTCCTGGCGGACGCCGACGTCGAAGCCGAAGCGGTCGGCGAAGCCCATCCAGATGTCCTTGGCCAGCACGGCCAGCGGCAGCTTGTCCTGGTGCAGGGCGTTGGTGTAGACCCAGCCGAAGTTCCGGCTCGAGGCCTCGCCGCCCACGAAGCCCTTCTCGAAGACCACCGTCCGCAGACCGAACTGGTTGAGGTACAGCGCGGTGCTGATCCCGGCGATGCCCGCTCCGACGACCACGACATCGGTCTCGGCGGGGATCTCCGACAGCGGGTCGGTCTCCACGGGGATCGCCCGCGGGACGTCGGACTCCACGAGCCACCGGCGCTGCCCCGCGAACGCTGCTCCGGCCAGGGCACCGACGCCGGTGCCCGCCGCGGCGATCTTGCCGTAGCCCCTCAGGACGTTCTTCGACACGAGCCTTGTCTCCTCAACCGGTGGGTCCTTGTGACGGACGCTGCTTGCGCTCAGTGGTCGTGAGGACCAGGCGGTCCCACGGCGTGCACCCGGCCGCCGGCGAACCACGTCTGAGCTGCGGTGACGTGCCGGAGGTCCGCCGGTGCGATCTCGAACGGGTCTCGGTCCAGGACGACGAAGTCGGCGGACAGCCCCGGCGCGATGCGGCCGGCCACGTCCCCGAGCCCCATCGCCGCGGCCGCCGTGACGGTGAAGGCCTCGACGGCCTCGTGCAGGCTGATCGCCTGCCCCGCGACGAGGGCACCGGGGAACACGCCTGCCGGGTCGGTCCGCGTCACGAGGCCGTGGATCCCCCACCAGGGGTTGGCGGTGTCCGCTACCGGCCAG
>CADCTF010000154.1 GCA_902805655.1 uncultured Acidimicrobiales bacterium | reverse complement strand
GGCCACGTCCGCTCCCAGCTCGCCGAGGTCACCGCCATGCTGCGACCACAGTTCCCCGACGTCGCCGTCATGCTCACCGACGCCGCCGAAGACCTCCTCGCCTTCACCAGCTTCCCGCAGGCGCACTGGCGGAAGATCTGGTCGACCAACCCGCTCGAGCGGCTCAACGGCGAGATCAAGCGGCGCACCAACGTCGTCGGCATCTTCCCCAACGACGCGTCGGTCGCCCGCCTCGTCACCGCTGTCGTCGTCGAAGCCCACGACGAGTGGGCCGTCTCCGAGCGCCGCTACCTCTCCGAGGAATCCATGGCCAAGCTCAACGCTCGGCCGCCGGATAGTGCCGTCGACGAATCGCTGCCGCTTGCCGTCACCGCCTGAGCAACAATGTCCTCGCGTCGATGATCACGACGACGCCGAGCTACACCACTCCCCGGGGCGTCATCGCCAGTGTCAGAGCCGTGTCAAAGGCTGTATCTGGCAGGGCCCTCCGTGCCGAGCCGCGTGGCGACACAGGCGACGATCCCAAGCTGAATTGTCCGTAAACCGGCCTCGTTCGCCACGATTTGGCCACAGGCTCACAGGTAGACCGCTTCACGCAGGCGAGCGCTCACCGCCTGCGCCACCATCGTCGCGGTGTGGCTGTTCGAGCGTCCACGTCCGACGGAGTGTTGGCCGCATCCGGCGTTTCCGCAGTGCTCAACGGTTCGTTTCCCATCGTGGCGCGGCCGCTCCGCCACCGCTCCACGAGCTGCTCCACATCGAGCGGCATCAGCGTCGTTGGCGGGCCGTCGATAGCGGGCATCCGGTTGGCGTGTCGGATGCGGCCATTCAGCTCGTCGAGTGCCTTCCGAACCGACTGTTCGGACGACAGGCGATCGAGACCGTCCACCAGCTTCTCCGCCTCCAGGCGAAGCGCCAGCGGCACGGGCAGGTAGGAGACGCCTTCCCGGGCGAGCCACTGCTTGACCCACCACAGATCGTCTTGTGGCCCGTCGAGCCCCTTGAGGGGCTTGCCCTTGCCGGGTAAGTCGTCGAACTCTCCCCGCTCCTGCGCTTCTCGGATCTGGTCCTCGATCCAATCGGAGTAGCTCCGATTCGCAGGCTTGCGTGCGGTCACCTGGGACCTCCTGGCCAGTGCTTCCCACCCCCCGGGACGGGGCCACGCCTGCCAGGAACACCGGCGACGTGTTGGGCTACGCACTGTGCCACGCTCGGAGCATGACGTTGGCCATGACGACGGAGGAGCGAGAGGCGTTCCTTTCCGGACTGCATGTCGGTGTGATCGCCATCGAGCGGGCGGACGGGCCGCCGCTTACGGTGCCCATCTGGTACGGCTACGAGCCCGGTGGGTTGGTGTGGGTGATCACGGCGGCTGAGTCGGTGAAGGGACGACTGCTCGAGGCGGCCGGGCGGTTCAGCATCTGCGCGCAGACGGAGGAGCCCCCGTTCTACAAGTACGTCAGCGTCGAGGGACCGGTGGTCGAGGTCTCCCCCGCTGACCTCGAATCCGACCTCCGCCCGCTAGCTCGCCGGTACTTCGGCGAGGCGTTGGGCGACCGGTACGTCGAGCGCGGCGGCGATGGTGGGCTGAAGTTCTCGATGCGCCCCGAGCGGTGGTTCACGGTCGACTACGCCAAGTCCACCTAGCGGTCAAACGACGGCGGACTCCCGGCACGTCGACCCGCGATCGGAGGAGGTTCGCATGGTGCGCGATGGAGCCTCCGAGCCCGGTAGCGGGCAAGGAACGCTGCGGCGGCGAGGTGCGCTTCGTCGATAGGGAGCCCGCGCAGGTCGTCGCCACGTCCGACAGCATGAGCCGAGGATCAGAGGCGGCCATGACCGTTGTCGACTCGCTGCAGTCGCGGGCATGGAGACACACCGAAGTCACTGCAAGCCGGCTACAGCAATGATCGACGCCGCGACGTCGGCCGGGCGGTTGACCAGCTCTAGATGCGTTCCGAGCACCTCCAGGACGCTCCATCCCAGAGCCGACGCTTGCATCGCTGCCGGCCGGTAGACCTCGCTGAGGAGCAGGTATCCAGCCGCATGTGCCGACCAACCCCTAGGGACCACGGGTGCGCGGTCGTAGTAGGACAAGGGAAGCTGCTGGGTGTCGCCGCTCACCTCGGCTCGTCGTTCTTCGTCCCCCACCATCCGGCTCATCCCGTCCTCGCCCCACCAGGTGTGCCACGGCGCAAGCAGCCCGTTCTCGTCGGCGCGACCCCGAAGGAATCTGCGGAAGTCTTCCGCCGCCAGCTCCACGGCGCCTTCGAGCGGGGGAAGGCCGGCATCCACGAAGACCAACCGTGCGTGGTCGAACAAGCTTGCCTCTGCGATGAAGGGAAGGAGCACACCTGCTCCGCTGTGACCGACGAGCACTACGTGGTCGGAGGTCACCTCGGACGCCACCGCAGAGACGAGCTGGTCGAATGGGGCTTCGGCCGAAGCGTCGACTTGGAGGCGGGGAACCACGACCTCTACACCGCGTGCCCGGAGCTCCTGGGCGACCCACCGCCACGTCGACGGACCGACGAGAGGGGCATGCACCAGCACCACCTGGGGAGCCACGCAGCAGCGTTGCACGCCCGTCCCCCGGCTCGCCTGGGCGCCAGCATCCGGGCATCGGGACACCGTGCCGGCCTGCGAACCCGGACCGCCCGTCGTTCCAGCCCGGCGATGAGGCTCGCAGGCGCATCCCACTGCACCCCAGAGACTCGACATAGGCGCTACAGCCTTCCGCAGAGCCCGCCGGTTGGGCCTTCCTGGAACGACGCCTGGGTGTGGCCGCAGCCACTCCGCCCCTTGGTCTGCCCACGCTTCTAGAGCGAGTCCTCTTGAGCGTCGGCCACCCAGCGGTTCCGGCCAAGGGACTTCGCCTTGTACAGCGCCCGATCTGCCGTAGCCAGGAGGCCCACGTGCCCGCCGTCCTCGTTGGCGATGGCCAGCCCGACGCTGGCGGTCACCTGGACGTCCTGCCCGTCGATGTCGAAGGGCGGGGAGAACGCCGCGCACACTCGCGTGGCAAGCGCGGCCGCAGCCGCCTCGTCGACGACGGGGCCGGTCACCACGAACTCGTCACCACCGAGGCGAGTAACCGTGTCACTGCTCCGAGCCACCTTCTGGAGACGAGCCGCCGCCTCGGTGAGCAGCCGATCCCCCGCGCTGTGACCGAACGTGTCGTTCACCACCTTGAAGTGGTCAAGGTCGAGGTACAGGACCGCGAGCTGCTCCCCCCGGCGTCGGGCAGCACTCATGGCCTGGCTCATCCGATCCTCCAGCAGGGCTCGGTTCGGCAGCCCGGTGAGGACGTCGTGGGCCGCCTGGTGGGCGGCTCGCTCCAGCGCCAGCACACGATCGGTGACATGCCGAGCGTTGATCACATGACCTGCCACCGCCGGGTTGGCGAGCTGGTTGCTGACCGTCGCTTCGAGCCAGCGCCAGGTGCCGTCAGCATGGCGGAAGCGGAACTCGACCCTGGCGGTGGCACCGGGGCCCTCCTTGAGGGTGGGCCCCACTCCGTTGACGAGCATGTCGAGGTCGTCGGGATGGACGTCGTGCTGGAGCAACGAGCCGATCCGCTCCTCCGGATCCAAGCCCAAGACCGTCCGGAGAGCCGGTGATGCGTACTGGAGGCGCCCGTAGTCGTCCATGACCACGATGACGTCCGATCCGTGCTCCACCAACGCCGCGAACCTCGCCTCGGAGGCGGCCACCTGTGCCGCCGCCGCGTGGCGGTCATCGACATCGAGAACCTGGGCCACGAAGTGGGTCGGCGTCCCGTCGCCGGCCCGGACCAGCACGGCGTTGACCTGGACCCAGAACCGGTGGCCGTCCGGGCGCGAGATTCGCCTCTCGAACTCGAAGCCATCACGTTCGCCGGACAGGCAGCTCTGCACCAACACCTGCAGCGCGTCGGGGTTCCGAACGACCGATGTGAAGGAGCGGCCCCTCAGCTCCTCGGCGGTGTATCCCATCATGCGGCTCAGCGCAGGGTTCACCTGCAGGATCCGTCCGTCAGCCGAGACGAGGGTGACCCCGATCGGCGCATCCTCGAAGATCGCCTCGAAGTGGTCGGCTCGCTCACGGCTGCGGCTGCGATGTACGGAGGCGGTCGATACTCGGCGCCACAACGAGCTGAGGCGGCGGGGCAGCGTACCGATCCGGCCCATGGGTGCAGCCTTCCCAAGCGGCGCCGTTCCTATGGCGCCCGCCACGCAACGGGATCAACGGCGGCCGCGGCATGGGGGCGGCGCGATGAGCGCGTCGCAGCTCTACACGACCAGCGGCTTCCGTGCTTCGAGGAGGGTGCGGGACATCGTCGAACGGAACACACCATCGTGCTGGATCTGTTCGTGAAGGTCCTTGAGCCGGGCTTGATATCGGTCCACGGTGAAGTCAGGAACCGTCCAGAGGACCTTGCGCAGGAAGTAGACCATCGCGCCGACGTCGAAGAACTCCAGCCCGAGGCGTTCGTTTCGACACTGAACGACCTCCAGGCCAGCCGCTCTGGCTTGGTCGGCCTCGACGTCGTGCCGCCTGCCATCTCCTCGAGGCAGTGGCCCCAGGAAGTACGCGCTGATCTCGACGTTCGTACCACCTCCGACGTGCTGTGCGAAGTAGGTGCCGCCGGGTGCGAGCACCCGGGCGATCTCGTACCAGTGGACCGTGGCCGGGTGGCGACTGACCACCAGGTCGAAGCCGCCGTCGGCAAAGGGCAGCGGCGGCTCTTCACGATCGGCGACGACGACGGCTCCGAGCGGGTGCAGTACTGCTGTTGCCTTGGCCAGGTTGGGTGGCCAGCCTTCGGTGGCGACCAATGTGGGCGGAAAGCCCTCGGCTCGTGCTCCAGCGAGCACCTCACCGCCACCCGTTTGGATGTCCAGCGCGGCCGTAGCCCCAGCGAGCTTCGCGGTGAGGAGCCGCTGGTATCCCCATGACGGGCGCTGCTCGGTGGCGCGGCCGTCGAGCCAGGAGAAGTCCCAGCCCTCGACTGATGCGGCCGCCGCCTCATCGACCAGCGCGGCGAAGGACCTCGTCACGCCAACATCACACCAGGTCTCCGACGCTCACGTCCCGTGACTTTCGACCTCGAGGTGCATGGAGCAAGCGGAAGCCGCGCTGCGGCATCTCGTCCCGCCGCCCGGCGCCGCGCTACGGGAACACCGTCCCGTGAGGTGCCGCGATCGCCTGCTGGCGCGCGACCCTGGTTCGGTGTCGTTGCAGACGACGCCGCTGAAGGACAACGCGCTTGAGCGAGCCGACGTGGATATCCGAGATGCAGAACGCGGGCCTCCGTGCGGAGCTCGACCATGCACATCCAGAGCGGGTTCGGCTGCGCCCTCAACACCTTGCCGGAATCTGGGAAGCGATGGACCTCGTCGACGAGATCTGGGCTCCGACTCTTACGCGGGCGAGGGGTTTGCCGGAGGAGAGGCTGCACGTCCGTGTTGACGGTGAGTACTCCTTCGTCGAGACCCTGCGCCATCTGCTGTTTGCCAGTGATGCCTGGATTCACCGCATGGTGCTCGGCGTGCCGAATGAAATGCACGAGTGGGGTGTCCCGCCGAGCCTGCCTGCCGACGCGCCCCCTGACACGGGGCCGTCGTTGGAGGAGGTCGTGCATGTCCGCGAGCAGCGGGCGGCACGGGTTCGCGCCCACCTTGCGACCATGACGGAGGATCACCTCCGCGTGCGCGTCGGTGGCCCCTGGGACGCATCGGATCTCCCGCTGGAGCACCGTGCGCGGACGATCGACTGCTTCCGTGTGGTCTTTCGCGAGGAGTGGTGGCACCACCGGTTTGCGGTCCGTGACCTTGCGGTCGTCGAGCGTGGCTGAGCCGGGTCATGTACGCCGGAACCGACGCCGCCAGGCAACCGTGCGCATCCGCTACCCCTCGACCGACATCGGTACACGTCGGGCTTGCGTCGAGCACCATGAGACGGATGGCGCAACCGACTGACGAGCCGGCCGGCGGCAGACTCCCGCGGCCCGAACGGCGGGAGCTGCTGCTCGATGCCGCGATCGCGCTTCTCGCCGATGGGCCGATCGAGGCGGTGACGATGGACGCCGTGGCCGAACGAGCCGGCGTCAGCCGCCCGCTCTTGTACAAGCACTTCACCAGTCGCGACGACCTCCTCGGCGCGGTGTACAAGCGGGAGGCAACCGCGCTCCATCGCAGGATGGCTCGCGAGGTTGCGGCGGCGCCGTCGCTCGAGGAGATGTTCCGTGTCCTCGTGCGGGCTGCGCTTCGTGCGTCGGCCGAGCGAGGCCCGTTGTTCTCCCGCCTTCGCAACGCCGGTGAATGGAACCGTGAGGTGGCGCGTGAGCAGCGCACGCGTGACGGGGTCACGGCTCGTGCCTTCACGCAACGCGCGGCCGGCGAGCTCGGGATCGAGCCAACGGAGGCGGCGATGACGATTCGGCTGCTGTTGGGGCTCATCGACCAGGTTCTCGGCCACTACCGGTCGCAGCGCACCGACGCGCGGGCCAGGCTCCTCGAAGACGCCTACATGACCATCGTCACCGCGACCCTCGCTGCACTCGGCGAGGGTCGCGTGGACGAGACCTGAGACTAGGAGGGCAGGTTCGCTCCGTAGAGCAGCTCCGCCATGTTCCGGTAGTAGAAGCGATCCCGAGCGTCCTCGTCGGTGTCCCCGAACGCCTCTTCGAACTTGGCCAGCGGGTCCTTCCCACCCTCGGGATGGGGGTAGTCGGTCGAGAACATGAAGACCTCGGCGCCGGCCTGCTGGATCATCCACCCGATGTCCTCGCCGGGGAACGGCGTGAACTTCAGATGCCGCCTCACGTACTCGCTCGGCTTGTGCTTCAGCCGCTGGAGCGGCTCCTCGGTGCGCTTGAAGGCGCGAAGGCCGTAGTCGAGGTGGCGCATCCACGAGGGAACCCACCCTGCGCCCTGCTCGATGCAGCCGCCGCGGAGGTTCGGGAAGCGGTCGAAGATCCCGTCGTAGATCAGGGCGCCAAGGAACAACTCGGGCGAGTGGTGGATGGCGAGGTAGTCCTTCGACCGGATGTTCTCGCCGCCGCCCAGATGGTCGCTCACCGGCATGGCGTTGTTGTGGAACGCCCGGTCGAGGAGCCGCCCACCGCCGCCGACGTGCAGGACGAAGGGAACGTTGGCCTGGGCCAGCGTGTCCCACACCGGATCGAGATCCGGGTGCGTCGGCGCCAGCTCGCCTGCGGCCGTCGACGGCACCATCACGGCCTTGCACCCGGTTTCGATGGCGTCGGCGATCTCCTTCGCGGCGCGCCCGGGGTTGATCAGCGGCACGTACGCCACGGGCAGGAGCCGCTCATCGCCTGAGCAGAAGTCGGCGAGAGCACGGTTCTGGGCGGCCGCGCCGGCGTAGAGGCGGGCCTCGTCGCGGCCGGCGAACATCGAGGTGGCGAAGGTCGCGAACACCAGCTGCCCGTCGAACCCGAACAGGTCGAGCGCCCGACTGCGCTCGGCCACGTCGAACGCGCCCATCGCCGACCAGCCCTTGTCCTGCAGCAGACGTGCCTCCGCCTCGCTGGCCTTCGCGCTGTCCGCCCGGCGCTCCTCCACCCGCTGCACCGCCTTGTCGAGGACGGGCTTCAGCGCGTCCATGCCGCCCCGGCGGAGTCGGTCACGCTGGTCCGGGTCGATGAAGGCGTCGAGAAAGTCTGCGAGCTCCATCACGTGGCTGTCGGCATCCAGGATCCGCCGTCCACCTGCGTACGTCGTCGACATGTGCTCCCCCTCTTTCGCTCGCACCGCGTTGGTGACGCGGCGTCACCAAGCGAGTTTGGCGGCCGACGACCAAGCGCGCAACAGCCCTTCGACGGCAGCGCGTCGGTCGACAGACCCCGCCTCGGCCATCACCGGAGCACCGGCGGGTCGGCGACGGCCTCACGGCCTCAGGGGTTCAGGGTCCGGCCGTCGCACCGGGATGCTGACGAAGGACCGGACGCCCAGCGCCTCGGCCGCTGGTGTCGAGGTCGACCGCCAGCGTCATCGTGATCGCCCGAATGTAGCGTCCGGCTGGTGGTGGTGACCGAGGAGCTGGCCTTCCGCACCGACCAGGCGGCGGTGTCGTGGGGTCGGGCCTGGATGGCCGGCGTCGACGGCATCGAGCACGGACCCGCGCCCGCCCACGTCCTGTCGCCGTGCCACCCCGACCGGCCGGACCTCGACTTCCAGAACCGCGTGAACGGGTTGACGCCGGACGACGCCGCCGTCGTCCCGGGCCTCGTCGGTTGGTACGCCGCCCGCGGCGTGCGTCCGTGGTTCGAGCTGGTCCCGTCGGATCGGTCCGGCGACGTGCTGGCCGCCATCACCGCCGCCGGCGGGGAACCGATCGGGTTCCACGGCGTCGTGCTGGGACGGCCCGCTGGGGCCGCGGCGACTCCCGACGGTGCTGGCTCCGGCGAGGGCGACGTGTCGATCGTCGACCTGTCCGACGACGAGGCGTTCGCCACGTACGCGCGCGTCCGAACCGGCGGGCACGAGCTACCGGCAGAGGTACGGGCGCAGGCGGCGGCGGACCTCCGGGGCTGGCGCACAGCGCCCGGCGCCACTCTCTACATGGCCCGCGTCGACGGGGCGCCGGCAGCGACCGCCGCGCTGTCGATCGACCCGTCCGACGGCGTCGCCTACCTGGCCGACGGCGCCACCCTTCCCGCCTTCCGGGGCCGGGGCCTGCAGTCGCTCCTCGTCTGCCGGCGCCTCGCCGACGCGCATCGTGCCGGCGCCGACGTGGCGTGCAGCCAGGCTGCCGTAGGGTCGACCAGTCACCGCAACCTGCAGCGGGAGGGGCTCACGGGCGGCTTCACCAAGCTCGTGCTGCGGGTCGTCCACCGTGGACCGCGGGCACAGCCTCACTGCTGACCCCCGATGACCGGACAGCGCACGGCGCCGCCATGAGGGCGCCTCGGCGATCAGCGAGAAGCGCCGGCGACTAGGGACGCCGCTCGCTCGAGGACTGGGGCGGGGTCGATGTGGCTGGCGTTCATGAGCATGATCAGGCTCAGATCACGCTCCGGGTACTGGGTGATGCGCGAAAGGAAGCCGGGCGTGTGCCCACCGTGGAAACGCATCGTGGGTTCGAGGAACCACCCATAGCCGTACGAACGGACGGCATCGATGCTCGCATGCGGCGTGAACATCAGCTGAAGCGTGGTGGCGGCAACCGGAGGAGAAGCGAGCACGGCCTCGCACCACAGCTTCAGGTCACCGACGGTCGAGTACAGCTCGCCGGGACCTTCCTCGAAAGGGCTCAACGCATCGTTCTCGGCGTTCGCGAAGTGACCGTCGGCGAACGTGTGCCCGACCGCCCGGCCCCGGTTGATCCGACGGACACGATCGACCCCTGTGTTCGTCATGCCGAGCGGAGCGAGGACGCGGTCGCGTAGGAGCGTCTGGAAGGCGGTGCCGGCGACCTGTTCCAGCACGTAGCCGACAAGGAGGTAGCCGGTGCTGCTGTAGGACCACCGGTCGCCAGGCTCGGAGGCCTGCCTCTGGCTGGCCAGGTACGCCAGCAGGTCCATCCCGTCGTGCTTCGCCTTCAGCGCCTCGTAGTGCGGGTTCGGGGTGTCGTACACATCGCTCAGGCCCGACGTGTGGGACAGCAGGTGGTGCAGGGTGATGCGTTCATCCAGCGCCGACAACGACGGTAGGTACTCCGCCGGTCGTCGATCGAGCGCAATCCGTCCGTCCTCGACGAGAGCGAGCGCCGCCATCGCGATGAACATCTTCGTCAGCGACGCGATGTGGAACCTGGTCTCGACCGTGTTCGGGACGTTGAGCTGTCGACTCGCGAGCCCGTACGCGCCCTCGAAGAGCGTCTGGCGCTTCTGGGAGATCAGAACAGCACCGCTGAACCCCAGGTCGCGCTCCACCTCCTCGAACAGCGATGCCAACCTCGCCTCGACGTTCACCACGATCGCGATCGTCGCAGATTCGTCTCACTGAGGGCACTGCCGTCGGCACGCTTCTCGCGCGGACGCCTCGATGTCGGGGACGGCCACGTTCTCCACTGGGAGCAGTGGGGGCCCACGAGGGCGTGCCGGTGGTGTACCTCCCCGGTGGACCCGGCTCGGGCTGTCTTCCGGTGTCGCAGGACCATGGTCGACCCACAGCGGCAGTTCCGCGGAGCGCCGTGGCCTTCATCCGCTCTGCCGCCCCACAGGCGTTCACGCCGGCTCAGCTGGTCTCGACGTTGTACGACTTGATCGCGACCAGGTATCCGTCGGCGAAGGCGTAGACGTCGCACGACGCGACGGTGGATTCGCTGTCGGTACCGCGGTAGCGGCCGATGGCTTCGACGACCACGACGTGGTGGGCAGCGACGGTGCGCTGCAGGGTCACGTCGCTGTCGACGGTCGCGAAGTACCGGGCGGCGTCGTCGCACGCGGCGATGATCGCCTCGCGACCGTGATACTGATCGCCGCCCACGTTGTCCCAGACGACCTCGGGTGCGAGGTGCTGGTAGATCGAGGCGAACTCGTGTCGGGAGAACGCCTCCGCAACATCGGTTTCGGTTCGGTCCTGGTCCATGGAGAGATTCCTTTCGAATCGCAGGGGGTGCACCGCAGCTGAACAGGAGCCACGACCGACGGCGCCAGGGTCAGGCTGCCTTCCGTGGCTCCCGCCCTCCCACGGGAGGCGGCGGGGTGGCGAAGTCACCGCAACTTCCCGGTCGCTCGACCAGACCAGCGAGCACGCCGTAGGGCGCCACTCGCCCTGGGCGGGCTGCAGGCCGACGGCAACAGCCCGGCGTCCCCGGAAGGCACCTGAGGCTATGGGGCTATCCGGATCACGATCTTGCCGCGAACGTGGCCGCCGGCGAGCATCTCGTGGGCCTCCGCCAGCCGCTCGAGGGGGAAGACCTCGTGCAGGGTGGTACGCAGCTTGCCCGCGTCCATCAGCGCGGCCAGCTGAGCCATGTCCGCTCCCACGGGCTCAGCGTGCATGGCACGCGCCGTGATGTCGCTCCGCACGTCCTTGGGCAAGCCGGCGACCCCGACGATGCGGCCGCCCTCGGCCATCACCTGCTGGTACGCGGCGATGGTCGCGGGGCCGAACGCGTCGAGCAGATGGCTGGCGCCCTTCACCGCCTCGAGCGTCTGGGTCTCGTCGTGGTAGTCGACGACGCGAGACGCGCCGAGACTGCCGACGAAGTCCTGATTGGCGGGACCGGTGGTCGCGACCACCTCGAACCCCAGGGCGGCGGCGATCTGCACGGCGTAGTGCCCGACCCCGCCCGACCCGGCCGTGACCACGACGGTGCCGCCCTCGGGGACGTCGAGCATGCGCAACGCCTGCCAGGCGGTGATGCCGGCCAGCGGGACACCGGCAGCTTCCTCGACAGAGACGGACTGCGGGCGGAGCGCTACGGCCGACGCGTCGACCAACAGCCGCTCACAGTGCCCACCCGGACGTGAGTGCCATCCGAAGTACGCCCACACCTGATCGCCGATGGCGAAGCCGGTCACGTCGGCGCCTGTCGCGCTGATGGTCCCGACTGCCTCCCGCCCGGCAACGTAGGGAAGCTCCGACGCGCCGCCCCTGGCGCGGATCTTCCAATCACTCGGGTTCAAGCCGGCGGCCTCGACGGTGATCCCCACCTCATGGGCGGCTGGCGCACCGGGGTCGGGCCAGTCGTCGCGAATCTCGATGACCTCCGGACCACCGTGGCGAGGAACAACAGCGGCACGCACCATCCGATGATGGCACTGCCGAGAACTCGCCGACGATCAAGCTGCCACCACCATCGACCGGAGGGCGCCTCGCCACTTGCCCGGGCCCGGCACTCACCCCGCGGCGCTGTTCC
>CADCTF010000153.1 GCA_902805655.1 uncultured Acidimicrobiales bacterium | reverse complement strand
TACGCCGACACGGAGGCGGCCATTCAGGCGATCAACGGCGTCGGCCTGGACTACTACCTCCAGAAGCCGTGGGACCCACCCGCCGAACGTCTCTACCCGGTGATGGACGACCTGCTGGGTGACTGGAGGCAGGCCCACCCGCCGGACACAGGAGAGATCCGGGTGGTGGGGCACCGGTGGTCCGAGCGGAGCCATGAGATCAAGACGTTCCTCACCCGCAACCACGTGCCGTACCAGTGGCTGGAGATGGAGCGCGACGACGAGGCAGGCCGCCTGGCCGGGCTCGCGGGCGCGGAGATTGACGACCTCCCGCTCGTGCTCGTGCCGGACGGAGAGCCGCTCCGAGCCCCGTCGAACCTCGAACTAGCCGGCGCTCTGGGTCTACGCACCCGTGCAGAGCAGCCTCTCTACGACCTCTGCATTGTCGGCGGGGGGCCAGCAGGGCTCGCCGCAGCCGTTTATGCCGCCTCCGAGGGGCTCCGCACGGTGGTCGTGGAGAAGGAGGCACCCGGGGGCCAGGCGGGCCAGAGCGCCTCGATCGAGAACTACCTCGGCTTCCCCAAGGGCCTCTCCGGCGCCGACCTCGCCCAACGGGCCGTCGCTCAGGTCACCCGGTTCGGGGCCGAGATGCTGCTGGCCCGCGACGTGGTGGGTCTGGAGGCCCGGGGTCCTGTCCGCGCCGTCCGATTCGCCGATGCGGGAGACCTGGAGGCCCGAGCCGTCGTCGTGGCCACCGGGGTGTCCTACCGGCGTCTCGAGGGTCCGGGCATGGCTGAACTGGCCGGGCGCGGGGTCTACTACGGCTCGTCGGCGAGCGAGGCGAGCCAGTGCGAGGGTGACGTGGTCTACGTCGTCGGCGGCGCCAACTCGGCCGGCCAGGCGGCGCTGAACTTCGCCCGCTACGCAGAGCGGGTGGTGATGGTGGAGCGCGGCGGCGCGCTCGAGGACACCATGTCGCTGTACCTCGTCGCGCAGGTCAGGGCCAAGGCCAACGTCGAGGTGCGGCTCCGCAGCACCGTGATCGCGGCCCAGGGTGACGGCCACCTCGCCTCGATCACGCTGTGCGAGCAGGGCTCCCCTCAGCGGGAGCTGCCGGCGGACTGGTTGTTCGTCTACATCGGCGCCTCGCCGAGGACCGACTGGCTGGGTGACAGCGTGGCACGCGACGGGCGGGGCTTCATCCTCACAGGGCAGGACCTCCTGACTTCCTCGTCGAGCACGCCCTGGCCGTTGGCCCGCTCGCCCTACGCTCTCGAGACCAGCCTGCCCGGTGTGCTCGCCGCGGGGGACGTGCGCCTCGACTCGATGAAGCGGGTGGCGTCCGCGGTCGGCGAGGGCGCCATGACCGTCTACCTCGTGCACCGCTACCTGGCGTCGACGTGACCACGACGGAGGAGCTGCGCTCGCTGGCCATGTTCGAGAGGGTCAGCGAGTCCGAGCTGCGCGACCTGATCGCGCTCGGGTCGGAGATCGCCTTCGCTCCGGGGGACGAGCTCTGGACGCAGAACCTGCCGGCGGAGTCCTGGTGGGTCCTGCTCGAGGGCCGCATCGACCTGGTGCGCACCGTCGGCCACGAGGAGACGCTGCTGGGAGCGATGGACGCACCCGGCCGATGGGCGGGCGGCTTCCGCGCCTGGGACGAGCACGGGGTCTACCTGGCGACGGGCCGAGCGGCGGCGAATGGCCGCGTGCTGCGTGTCCTGGCCCAGGACCTCAAGCGCTGGACGGCCGCCTGGGACCCCTTCGGCGCCCACCTCATCGAGGGGGTGTTCCGCACGGCGCGGACCATCGAGTCCGCCGCGCGGCAGCGCGACGCCCTTGTCGCTCTCGGGACACTCGCAGCCGGGCTCGCCCACGAGCTGAACAACCCTGCCGCTGCGGCAGCGCGGGCCGTGGACTCGCTCGGAGGCGCGTGCGATCGGCTCCTGTCGGCACTCGGCACCCTGGCGGGGAGCGCCACGGCGGAGCAGCTGCTCGCCCTCGACGGACTCCGCCGCGAGATCGCCGCTGGTCCGGCCGCGGCAGGAGCGGACCCGATGCTCCTGCCGGACCGGGAGGAGGCCCTCTCCGACTGGCTCGCCGAGCACGGCGTCCAGGACGACTGGTTGCTCGCCCCGCCACTGGCGAGCGCCGGGGTCGACGAGGACTGGTGCGAGCGGGCCGCCGGCGTGCTGGGCGAGTCCCTGGATCCCGGCATGGCGTGGGTGGCCAGCACGTTGAGCGTCCAGACCCTGCTGGCGGAGGTGAAGGAGGCCACCGCCCGCATCTCGAACCTGGTCGGGGCGGTCAAGTCCTACTCCCAGATGGACCGCGCCTCGCTCCAGCAGACGGTGGTGAGCGAAGGGCTCGAGAGCACGCTGGCGGTGCTGAAGCACCGCCTCCCCGAGG
>CADCTF010000152.1 GCA_902805655.1 uncultured Acidimicrobiales bacterium | reverse complement strand
CCGGGCGAGCTGTCCGGCACCGACCACCTCTACGCCAGCGTGCTGCCCCGAGCGATCGAGACGGCCGAGATCCTCGGTCCCGCCCTCGGCGCCGACCTGGAGATCGTGCAGGACCGCGACCTGTGCGAGGTGCACCCGGGCGAGGCCGACGGTCTGACCTGGGACGAGTACCGGGAGCGCTTCACCGTCCCGAGAGCGGACGGCGTGCCCGACGACCCGTATGCGCCCTGGGCGCCGGGGAGCGAGAGCTGGGCCGAGTTCGCGGTGCGGGCGGGCCGCCGGTTGCGTCGCCTGGCGAGCGACCACCGGGGTGAGCACGTCGTGGTCGCTTGCCACGGAGGGGTGATCGAGGCGTCGCTGATCGCCCTCGGCGAGATGCCGATCACGCGCGCCTTCCGCACGGACGTGACCAACACCTCGCTCACGGAGTGGGAGCTGCGCACCTTCGACGATCGCGACATCGGGCCCCGTTGGACGCTCGTGCGCTTCAACGACGCCGCCCACCTAGCCGGGCTCGGCCACCCGTCGGGCGGGTCGACCTCGGCCGGCTAGGTCCGGCGTGATGGCGAAGCTTCAGAGCTTCGGCGTGCCCGTGGTGCGCACGGGCACCGGAGCTGCGCCGTTGATGACCGGCAGCTCTCCGTCGGTGGACACCGACGTGAGCAGCTCCTTCATGCCGCCGAGAGCACCAAGCAGAGCGGTGGCCTCGGTCGGCAGGAAGATCTTCGTGGCCTGCCCGTCGGCCATCACCTGCAGCGTCTCGAGGTACTTCACGGCGATGAGGTCGGCCGTCGGGCCCCCCTCGTGGATGGCCTGGTACACGGCCTTGATGGCCTCGGCCTCGCCTTCGGCCACTGCGATCTGACGGAACCGCTCGGCATCGGCGGCTTCCTTGGTGGCGCCGGCGCGCCCCTGGGCGTCGAGGATCTGTGCTTCGCGGTGCCCTTCGGCTTCCAGGATCTTCGACTGCTTGGCGCCCTCGGCTCGGGCGATGGCCGCCTCGCGGTCACCCTGCGCCGTGGTGACCGACGCTCGGCGGGTGCGCTCCGCCTTCATCTGCTCGTGCATGGCGTTCATGACGTCTGCCGGCGGGTCGATGCGCTGGATCTCGACGCGGACCACCTTGGTGCCCCACTTGTCGGTGGCGTCGTCGAGGATGTTCCGGAGCTGCAGGTTGATGGTGTCGCGGGAGGTGAGCGCCTCGTCGAGCTGCATGTCACCCACCACGTTGCGCAGGTTCGTCTGCGCCAGCTTGCTGACGGCCATGTAGAAGTCGACGACGTTGTACACGAGTCGCTGGGGATCGGTTGCCTCGTAGTAGATGACCGCGTCGACGGAGACCACCACGTTGTCGGAGGTGATGACCTCCTGCGGCTCGATGTCGACCACGCGCTCGCGCATGTCCACCCGCACCATCCGATCGACGACCGGGAAGATGAGCCGGAGGCCTGGCTCGACGGTGGCGTGGTACTTGCCCAGCCGCTCCACCAGCCCCCGCTCGAACGGTCGGATGACCTTCACGCTGGTGACCGCGATGATGAAGAACACGAAAGCGAGCAATGCGAGCACGATGACGAGTGCCATGACTATTCAGCTCCTTCTGTAGGAAGGGTGAGCGGCTCGTCCAGCAGCATCACCACAAGACGGGTGCCGTCCACCCTGCTCACGAGCACGGTGGACCCGGCTCGGATCGGGTGACCGGTGAGGCTCTCCGCGCGCCACTCTTCACGGTCGAGCCGGATGAGCCCGGTGCTCGAGGTCCCGGCGGGGATGTCGCGCACCACGTAGGCCTCGCGCCCGACCCACCGGTTGGCGCCGACCCGGCTGAGCGGGGTGCGGCTGTCGAGTCGGGCCGCCAGCGGGCGCATCGCTGCGAACGACACCACCGACCCGGCGAGGAAGAGGCCCCACTCGACGGCCAGCGGTGCGCCGGCGAAGGCCGACACGCCGGCGAG
Organism: uncultured Acidimicrobiales bacterium; assembly: GCA_902805655.1. Lineage (GTDB taxonomy): Bacteria > Actinomycetota > Acidimicrobiia > Acidimicrobiales > CADCTF01 > CADCTF01. Next base: position 37,345 of record CADCTF010000152.1, on the reverse strand, counting down.
CAGCGCGCCTATGGCGAACGGCATGAGGAAGAAGGACCCGGCCAGGGCCAGCTCCCCTACGAGGAAGACCACGCTGAACACGAGCCATATCCATCGCCACGTCTCCGGCGAGCTGAAGTCCATCGAAGTCCCGTCTTCTCCTCTCTCACCACGGTACTGCCTGCCGTGCCATCCTTTTACGCAGTTCGCCCGGTGCGGGCGCGCCGAGTGAACGGATCGACTCGGGGGTGCGATGATGCGTCAGTGACAGGCGACGACGGCCGCGGCGGGACCATCCCGGGCGCCGGTCGGGAGGTCAACGGCTCGGTTCCCGCCACGTTGCTGCGCTACCTGAGCCGGACCTTCGACGAGCCCACCGTGGTCGACGTCCTGACGGCAGCGGGCCTGGTGCACCGCCGACGTGCGATGAGCGACCAGTTCGGCTGGGTGCCCACGACCGACGTGGTCGCGCTGGCCGAGGCCGCGGTTGCGGTGTGCGGCGACCCAGGCGTCGCCCGCCGGGCGGGTGAGGAGCTCTTCCGGCAGCACCAGCGCGACGGCATCACCGACTTCGTCCTCAGCAGTGGCTCGATGGACAGGGCGGCCGAGACCGTCGCCATCGCCGCCACCAAGATGTCGACCGGCCGTCGTGTCGCCCTGGCCGGCGCCGCCGAGCGTGTGGTCACGCTGCACGCCACCTGCAACGATCACGTCTCACCGCACCGGTTCTTCTGCGACTACCTGGCCGGGTACCTCGAGTCCGTTCCTCAGCTCTTCGGTCTCGAGGGCACCGTCACGGAGCGCCACTGCCAGGTGGATGGCGACGAGGCGTGTGTGTTCGAGCTGGCGTGGACCGGTGACCTGTCGTCCCGGGTGGAGGAGGAAGGCGCAGCCAGCCGGGCTCGATCTCACCGCATCGTCGCGCGCTTCGAAGAGCTCCAGAGGGTGGCCGGTGAGCTGGCGCAAGCGGATGACCTGGCCACCGTGCTCGAGCGCATCACGCTGCTGGCCGGAACCGCCGTGCACGCACCGAGCTACCTCGTGGCCGTGCGACCGGGGGAAGGGGAGGAGGTGCGAGCGCACTGGCAGGGCCTCACTCCGGAGGAGGCCGATCGAGTGGCCGCGCGGCTGGTGAGTGAGGACCTGGTCCGCGAGGGCCACGAGCTCATCGTGGACGTGGCGTCGGACAGCCGGTGGCACGGTCGCCTGGGAGCCTTCTTCGCTCCGGGTTCGCTCGTCACTCAGTACGACGAGCGCTTCTTCGCCGCCTACGCCGCCCATGCCGCGGTGGCGCTCGAGCGCATCGCGACACTCGAGCAGGCCCGCCGTGACCGCGACACCGCCCGTGCGCTGCTGGAGCTCTCGCGGGCACTCGCTGAGGTGCGAACGTCGGAGGACGTCGCTCTCCGCCTCGCGCAGGCGATCCCCGACGTCGTGGGATGTGCCCACTCCTGGGTGTGGCTGCTGGCTCCAGGCAGCGACCACTTCACTCTGGCCGGTACCGCCGCGCCGCCGGAGGCGCTGCAGGGCTGTGACCACCAGCTGCGCCTGGGCGACCTCCCCTACCTGACCGGCCTCGTCACCGACCCCCGTCCCTTCTTCCTCGACGCGGAGAACGCAACGGGAGTGGCACGTCAGCACATGACCGCCCTGGGCGTCGAGCGCTCCGCAGTCGTGCCGATGACGGTCCGGGGGGAGCTTTTCGGTCTCGTGTCCGCCGGCTTCACCGAGCGGACCGCCCGCCCCTGGCACCCCGATGTGGTGGAACGCCTCCAGGGCCTGGCCAGCCAGGCGGCCAGCGCGCTCGACAACGCCCGCCTCCTCGACCGGGTCCGACATCAGGCGCTGCACGACCCGTTGACCGGCCTGCCCAATCGTCCCCTGCTCGAAGATCGCGCCCGCCAGGCGCTGCTCGACGGCGAGCGGCGCGGAGTGAAGACCGCACTGATCTTCGTCGATCTCGACCGGTTCAAGCTGGTGAACGACACACTGGGTCACGGGGCCGGTGACCGCTTGATCTGCCAGGCGGCCGACCGGATGAGCGCGGCCATCCGGGGCTCCGACACCCTGGCGCGCCTCGGGGGCGACGAGTTCGTGGTGCTGCTGCCCAACGTCCTGGACAGCGAGGAACCCGAGCTCGTCGCTCGCAAGCTGATCGCGTGCCTGCGGGTACCCTTCGAGCTGCAGGTCCGTGACGTGCGGGTCACCTGCAGCATCGGCATCGCGATGGCGCCCGACCACGGGTCCACCTATGCGTCGCTCCTCAACCGAGCCGACGCGGCGATGTACCTGGCCAAGGTGGACGGGCGGGATGCCTACCGCATGGCGACGGAAGGCCACCCCGGGCCATGGGACAAGAGCCCGGACCCGGAAGGCTGACGGCCCGACGGCTCAGCCGCGGATGAGACCGGCTCCGGCGGTGGCGTTGGTGCCCTCGTCGATCAGGATGAACGAGCCGGTGATGCGGTTCCTGGCATAGGGGTCGACCGCGAGCGGCGAGCTCACCTTGATGCGGACCCGGCCGATGTCGTTGAGCCCGAGCTCGCCGGCCGCCGAGTACTTCTCCAGGGTGTTGACGTCGTGGCTGTGCAACACCTCGATCACCGACGCACGGGCGGTGCGGGTGGTGTGCTTGATGAGGTACCGGCTGCCCGCGGTGAGGGGCTTGTCGATCATCCAGCAGACCTCGGCGTCGAGCTCCTGGGTCACCTCGGGCTCGAAGCCCACGGGCACGATCATGTCGCCACGGCTGACGTCGATCTCGTCGGCCAGGCGCAGCGTCACCGACATCGGTGCGAACGCCTCGGGGATCTCGCCTTCGAGGCAGTCGATGGCGACGAGCTGCGTGCGCTGTCCGGAGGGCAGCACGACGACGTCGTCGCCCGGTCGGAAGGTGCCGCCGGTCACCTGGCCGGCGTAGCCGCGATAGTCGTGGTGCTCGTCGGACATCGGCCGGATCACGTACTGCACCGGGAAGCGCCCCTGTTGGGGGTCGTGGTCGTGGACGTCGACCTTCTCGAGGTGCTCGAGGAGCGGCGGGCCGGCGTACCAGCTCAGGCTGGGCGAGGGGTCCACCACGTTGTCGCCCCGCAGGGCGGAGACGGGGATGGGCGTGACCTCGACCTCGTGGGCCGTGTCGATGCGGGCGACGAAGGACTCGAACTCACGGGCGATGGAGTCGAACACCTCCTCGCTCCAGTCGACGAGATCCATCTTGTTGACGCAGAGCACCAGGTGACGGATGCCGAGGAGCGTGGCGAGGAAGGCATGCCGCCGGCTCTGCTCGAGCACACCCTTGCGGGCGTCCACCAGCACCAGGGCCAGGTCGGCGGTCGATGCGCCGGTGACCATGTTCCGGGTGTACTGCACGTGCCCGGGCGTGTCGGCGATGATGAACTTGCGTCGCGGCGTGGCGAAGTAGCGGTAGGCGACGTCGATGGTGATGCCCTGCTCGCGCTCGGCCCGCAGGCCGTCGGTGAGCAGGGCCAGGTTGACGTAGCCGTCACCTCGCCGCTCGCTCGACAGCTCTACCGCTTCCAGCTGGTCCTCGAAGATGGACTTCGAGTCGTGCAGCAGTCGCCCGATGAGCGTGGACTTGCCGTCGTCGACCGACCCTGCGGTCGCAAATCTCAGGAGCTCCATCGGGCTTAGAAGTAGCCCTCGCGCTTGCGGTCCTCCATCGAGGCCTCGCTCAGCCGGTCGTCGGCCCGGGTGGCGCCGCGCTCGGTGATGCGCGTGATCGCCGTCTCGGTGATGACCGCCTCGATGTCGGTGGCGGCGGACCGCACGGCACCGGTGCAGCTCATGTCGCCCACGGTGCGGTAGCGGACGAGCTCCTCGAAGGGCTCCTCCCCGTCTTGCATCGTCACGGCGTCGCTGACGGCCAGCAGCATCCCTTGGCGCTCGAACACCTTGCGGTGGTGGGCGAAGTAGATCGACGGCACCTCGAGCTGCTCCACCGCGATGTACTGCCACACGTCCATCTCGGTCCAGTTCGAGATCGGGAACGACCGGATGGACTCGCCCTTGCGGATGCGACCGTTGTAGAGGCTCCAGAGCTCGGGGCGCTGGTTCTTCGGGTCCCACTGCCCGAAGTCGTCACGGAACGACAGCACCCGCTCCTTGGCCCGAGCCTTCTCCTCGTCGCGTCGGGCACCACCGAACGCGGCGTTGAACCCGCCCTCTTCGAGAGCTCGGAGCAGGGTGTAGGTCTGCAGCCCGTTCCGGGAGGCGTAGGGGCCCTTGTCCTCCGTCACGTTGCCGCCATCGATGTCGTCCTGCACGGACGCCACGATCAGCCGCTCGCCGAGCTCGGCCACGCGCCGGTCACGGAACTCGAGGGCCTCGGGGAAGTTGTGGCCGGTGTCGACGTGAAGCAGCGGGAAGGGGAACTTCCCCGGCCGGAAGGCCTTCTCGGCCAGGCGAAGCAGGACGATCGAGTCCTTCCCACCACTGAACAGGAGCACCGGGCGCTCGAGCTCGGCGGCCACCTCCCGCATGATGAAGATGGCCTCGGCCTCCAGGGCGTCGAGGTGGGTCAGACGGTGCGGCCGGGTGGTCTTGGCGGCTTCGTCGATCAGCGTCATTCGTGGAGCCCGCATTCGGTCTTGTCGCTGTCGGCCCAACGGCCCGAGCGAGGATCGGCGCCGGCTTCGACCGGCTTGGTGGTGGGTGCGCAACCGATCGAGGGATAGCCCTGATCGAGGAGCGGGTTGTACGGCACGTCGTGATCCGCCATGTAGCCGGCGACGTCCAGGTCGCTCCATGTGGCGAGCGGGTTCACCTTGACGAGCCCGCGCCGGTCGAGGCCGACGATCGGAGCCTCGGCGCGCGTGTCGGCCTCGGCCCGTCGGAGGCCGCTGAGCCACGCCCGCTTGCCGGCCAGTGCCTCGTCGAGCGCAGCCACCTTGGCGTCGGAGCAGCACTTCACCGGGTCCTGCACGTGGAACGGGATCTCCGGCTCGGGCACTCGCATCACGCGCAGGTTGAGGCCGTAGCGGGCGCGCACCCGCTCGACCGTCTCCAGGGTCTCGGGGAAGTGGTCCCCGGTGTCGATGAAGACCACTTGGAGGCCCGGGTGGACCTTGGTGGCCACGTCGATCAGCACCGCGTCCTGGAACGAGGCGGTGAGGCACAGGTCGTCACCGAACGTATCGACGGCCCACCGGACGATCGCACTTGCCGGAGACGCTTCGAAGCGAGCCGACAGCTCGTCCAGCTCAGCCGCTTGGAACGCGGGGGAGGTGACGCTCACGCGATCGCCTGCCAGACCAGCTCGGCCGCTTCGTCGACGGACAGCTGTTGGGTGGGCACGACCACCTCGGGCTCGAGCGGAGGCTCGTAAGGGTCGTCCACGCCGGTGAGGCCCTGGATCTCGCCCGCTCGCTGCTTGGCGTACAGGCCCTTGACGTCCCGCCCGCTGCAGACCTCGACGGGCGTGGACACGTGGACTTCAACGAAGCGACCGTCGTGCAGTTCCCGCACCTCATCGCGCACCGCCCGGTACGGGGAGATCACCGAGCACAGCACGGTGACACCGTTTCGCGACAGGAGGTTGGCGACGAAGCCGATGCGACGCACGTTCTCGTCCCGGTCCTCCCGGCTGAAGCCGAGCCCCTTGGTCAGGTGCGTCCGCACCACGTCACCATCCAGGACCTCGACGCGCCGGCCCTCGTCGAGGAGTCGCTTCTCGAGGGCCCGGGCAATGGTGGTCTTGCCGGCCGACGGCAGGCCCGTGAGCCACACCGTCCGCCCGGTGTCCGAACTGGCGGAGGCCGTCATTCGCCGGCGCACTCGCCCGCGCCGACCTCGGCCACGTACGGGCCCTGCTCACCGAAGTCCACGTAGAAGTCCGGCCGCTCGTCGGGCGTCGGCCAGACGTCGAGCTGCTTGAGCGAGGCGCCGATCGTGGCGGCACCGCCGCTGCGCTCGAGCCAGCCGTCGAAGCGCTCACCGGCCTGGCGCTCGGCCGCAAAGCGCCCGACCACCTGCACGACGGCCTCGCCGGCGCGCTTGGCCGGGAGGCGCAGGGCCTTGCCGCCGAAGGCGACCTCCATCTGGCCGACGTGGCCCCCGAGGTACATCTGGTAGCCGGGGGCGGCCGTGCCGTGGGCTCGGCGCTCCACGCCTTGGAAGCCGATGTCGGAGATGTGGTGCTGACCGCAGGAGTTGGAGCAGCCGGAGATGTTGATGCGCACGTCGCCGACCTCGGACAAGCCCGCTTCCTCCAGCGAGGAGCTGATGGAGTCGGCCAGCCCACGGCTCTGGGTCACGGCCAGGTTGCACGTGTCGGTGCCGGGGCAGCTGACGACGTCCCGAGACAGCTCCGCACCGGGACGGGCCATGTCGATCTCGACGAGCCGGGCATAGATGGTCGGCAGCTGGTCCTCGGTGATGTCACGGAAGACCAGGTTCTGCCGGTTGGTGAGGCGCACCGAGCACCGCAGCTCACGCTGCAGCGAGGCCAGCGCACGGAACTGGGCGCTGGTGACGTCGCCGAGCGGAGCGTGGGCCATGGCCGAGACGGTGCCGTTCGCCCGCCCGCGCACCACGTTGGCATCGAGCCACTGCTGGTAGGGGTCGGAGCGGACGAGCTTCACGGCGGTGCCGACCGGCGTCACCTCGACGCCGGTGGCCATGCCCGCAGGTGCGTCACCGCGCTCCTCGACGATGGCAGGAACGCCGCCCGGCCAGGTGGAGGAGCCCATCAGGAACTTTCGCTCCTTGAGGATGCGGGTGCGCAGCTCCTCGGGGCCCATGGTGTCGAGCAGCCACTTCATGCGGGCCCGGAGCTTGTTGTCCCGGTTGCCGTAGTGGTCGAAGGTCCGCAGGCAGGCCTCGATCGTCTCCATGAGGTGCTCTCGCGGGGTGAACTCCTCGAGCGCCTGGGCGGCGTGCGGGTTGGCGCCGAGGCCGCCGGCGAAGAAGACCCGGAAGCCCGGCTCGACGGTGCCGTCCTCGCGAGGACGGCCGACAGCCACGATGCCGACGTCGTTGAACATGGCCTGACCGCAGTCGGTGGCACATCCGGAGAAGTTGATCTTGAACTTCCGGGGCAGGCGCTGGGCGTAGGGGTGGTGAAGGAAGTGCTGGAAGGCCGCCTCGGCCCAGGCACTGATGTCGAGCACCTCGAAGGGGCAGGCGCCGGCCAGGTGGCAGCCCATCACGTTGCGGACGGTGTCGCCGCACGCCTCCCGGGTGGTGAGCCCGCTGTCGGCCAGCTCGGTCAGCACGTCGGGGATGCGGTCGAGCTGGACGAAGTGGAACTGGATGTTCTGCCGGGTGGTGATGTGGCCCCAGCCGCGGGAGTACTCGTCGGCGATGCGGGCCATCGTGTCGAGCTGGTCGGGATGGATGGAGCCGTAGGGCAGCTTCACCCGCACCATCTGGTTCGTGCCGCCCTGACGTTGGCCGTAGATGCCGTTGTTCAGCCGGAAGATCCGGAAGCGGTCGTCGTCGATCTCACCGGCCTGGTACTTGGCGAGCATGCGACCGAACTTGTCGATGTCGCCCTGCACCTCCGCTCGGAGCTCTGGCTCGAACGATGCGGTGCCGCCGATGTCGATGGAGTGGGTGATGGCCATGGGATCCCCCCTGAGAGGACGTGGCCGACTGGGCGTCTTCCCATCGCCGGCCGTGCAGCCGTCGCTGCGGTCGTCATCGTATCGGAATCCTGAGTAATCCGATCAAGTTTCCGCTGTTTCGACGGCGAGGCCGCCGGGCCTCAGCCCTCTCGGAGCAGCTCGGCCACGCGAAAGGCCAGGTCGATGGACTGCCGAGCGTTGAGTCGGGGGTCGCACATGGTCGTGTACCGAGCCCCGAGCTGGTCCTCGAAGACCTCTTCGGCCCCACCCAGGCACTCCGTGACGTCGTCACCGGTGAGCTCGATGTGCACGCCGCCGGGCCAGGTGCCCTCCGCGGCGTGCACGGCGAAGAACTCCCGGATCTCGGCCAGCACGTGGTCGAAGTGGCGCGTCTTGCGTCCTGACGGGCTCGAGAAGGTGTTCCCGTGCATCGGGTCGCAGACCCAGACCACGGGGTGGCCGGCATCGCGCACCGCCCGAACGAGCGCCGGCAGGTGGTCGCCGACCGCTTCGTGACCCATGCGGGAGATGAAGGTCAGACGTCCCGGCACTCGCGCCGGGTTGAGCCGCTCGCAGTACTCGAGCACCTCCTCGGGCGTGGCCGTGGGGCCGATCTTGCAGCCGATCGGGTTCTTCACGCCGGCCAGGAACTCCATGTGGGCGCCGTCGATCTGGCGGGTGCGCTCACCGATCCAGAGCAGGTGCGCCGAGCAGTCGTACCAGTCACCCGTGAGCGAGTCCTGCCGGGTGAGCGCCTCTTCGTAGCCGAGGATGAGCGCCTCGTGGCTGGTCCAGAAGTCGACCTGGTGCAGCTGCTGCTCGGCCCCGAGGTTGATGCCGCAGGCGCGCATGAAGCGCAGGGCCCGGTCGATCTCGGCGGCGATGGCCTCGTAGCGCCGGCCTTCGTTGCTCGAGGCGACGAACTCCTGGTTCCAGGCGTGCACGTGCGAGAGGTCGGCGAAGCCGCCCTTGGTGAAGGCACGGACGAGGTTCAGCGTGGACGCCGCCTGGTGGTACGAGGCGATGAGCCGCTCGGGGTCCGGGATGCGGGATGCGGCGTCGGGCAGGTCGTCGTTGACCATGTGGCCGCGGAACGACGGCAGCTCGAGGTCGCCGACGCGCTCGGTCGGGGAGGACCGGGGCTTGGCGAACTGCCCGGCGATGCGACCCACCTTGACCACCGGTACGCCGGCTCCGTAGGTGAGCACCACGGCCATCTGCAGGATCACGCGGAGCTTGTCGCGGATGTTGTCGGCCGAGAAGTCACGGAACGACTCGGCGCAGTCACCCGCCTGCAGGAGAAACGCCTCGCCGGCGGCGACGTCGGCCAGCGCACTGGTCAGCAGTCGCGCCTCGCCGGCGAACACGAGCGGCGGCAGGGTGGACAGCTGCTTCTGCACCTGCTCGAAGGCGCCTTCGTCCGGCCAGTCGGGCTGCTGTACCGCCGGGCGCTCGCGCCAGGAGGTGGGGGACCACGTCACCCACCCAGAGTCGCAGCGAGGCGCACACTTCGCAAAGCGGTTCCTTCGCGCGACCACGTCGACCGCCCTGGTAGAGAGGGGCGTGGCCACTCCTTTCCGCTTCGCCGTCCAGACCTCCAGCGCTCCCACCGCATCGGCGTGGCGTGAGCGCGCCAGGCAGGTCGAGGCGCTCGGGTACTCCACCCTCTACATGCCGGATCACTTTGGCGACCAGCTCTCGCCCCTCGTGGCTCTGGCCGTTGCCGCAGAGGCCACGTCCACGCTCAACGTCGGATCGCTCGTGTTCGACAACGACTACCGCCACCCGGTGGTGCTGGCTCGAGAGGTTGCGACGCTGGACCTGATGAGCGAAGGACGGGTCGAGTTCGGCATCGGTGCCGGCTGGATGAAGAGCGACTACGAGGAGTCGGGGCTGCCGTACGACCGACCCGGTGTGCGGATCGACCGGATGGTCGAGGGCCTCGAGATCTTGCGGTCGATGTGGCGTGACGGCACGGCCACGTTCGAGGGCCAGCACTACCGGGTCACGGGTGCTCAGGGCGTGCCTCGCCCGCACCGCGAAGGGGGGCCGAAGCTGGTGATCGGTGGTGGCGGTAGGCGGGTGCTCTCGATCGCGGCCCGGGAGGCGGACATCGTGGGCGTGAACCCGAACCTCGGCGCCGGCTACGTGGGGCCGGAGGTGGCCAAGAGCTCGACCGCGCCGTACTACCGGGAGCGGATCGAGTGGATCCGGGAGGCGGCCGGCGACCGCTTCGACGACCTGGAGCTCCAGTGCCTGACCTTCATGGTGGCCATCACCGACGACCGCCAGTCCATGTTCGACAACATGGCGCCGATGTTCGGCATCACCCCGTCGGAGGCGGCGGAGGTACCTCTCGCGCTGGCCGGCACGGTCGACCAGATCGTCGAGACCCTGCAGCAGCGGCGCGAGGAGTACGGGTTCAGCTACGTGGTCGTGCACGAGCCGGAGATGGAGGCGTTCGCACCCATCGTGGAGCGGCTGACCGGCACCTGACCGGCCGTACACTCCGCCTGGTGGGCGAGGGCGTGGAGCGCATCGGGGTGTTCGGCGGCACGTTCGACCCGATCCACGTCGGTCACCTGGTGGCTGCGGTCAACGTCCGTCACGCCCTGGGGCTCGACTCCGTGCTCATGGTCGTGGCCGGCGAACCGTGGCAGAAGATCGGAGCTCGCGCCATCACCCCGGCCGAGGACCGCTACGCCATGGTGGAGGCGGCCGTCCAGGGAGTGCCCGGGTTGGAGGCGTCGCGCATCGAGGTCGATCGACCCCAGGAGTCCTACACCGCAGACACGTTGGAGGCCTTGCTCGCCGCCCGACCCGGTGTCCGCTTGTTCCTCATCATCGGCCAGGACGTCGCCGGCCGGCTGCACACGTGGAAGCGACCGGCCGACGTGGCCCGGCTGTCCACGCTGGTGATCGTGAACCGGCCGGTGGCGGGCGTCACGGCCGAGGTCGACCTGCCGGGCTGGGACGTGCAGCACGTCACCATCCCTCCGCTGGCGGTGTCGAGCTCGGAGCTCCGGAGGCGGGCATCGCAGGGCCAGCCCCTCGACTACCTCGTGCCCGACGCGGCCCTTCGTTGCATCCGGGAGCGTGGTCTGTACGCTGGTGGGAGATGAGGCACCACTCGGCATGACTTCTCAGCGGGCTAGCGACCTCGAAGAGGTGAAGTCCTGGGCGGTGGCGGCGGCCCGGGCCGCTGACGACAAGCTCGGCCAGGACACGCTGGTGCTGGAGGTCGGCTCCGTGCTGGCCATCACCGACGCCTTCGTGATCACGTCCGGCGCCAACAGCCGGCAGGTGCGCACCATCGCCGACGAGATCGAGGCCGCCGTGAAGAAGGCGGGCGGGCCGGCTCCGCTGCGCGTGGAGGGCCTCTCCGACCTGCAGTGGGTGCTGCTCGACTACGGCGACTTCGTCGCTCACGTCTTTCTCGACGAGGCTCGCGACTTCTACCAGCTCGAGCGCCTGTGGGGCGATGCGCCGCAGGTGCCCTGGGCGGCTCCGGCTGCGGCCGCCAGAGGCGAGTAAGAGCCTCAGACAGGCCCAGGCCGCTCGGCCGGTACATTGCTGCCGAATGAGCGACAGCACGCCCCGACGCCTTGCCGCCTCGATCCGTCGGCGTGCGCTCGGTTCGACCCGGCTGACGGCGGCGATGCGGCCGGTGGGGTCGGTGCTCGAAGCGGTCGGCGCCCACACGCTGGCCGACCAGGCGGACGCCGCCGCGTTCGACGGCGATGTCGTCTCCGTGGCGATGCCACACCTCTCGGGTGATGTCCGGGCTCGGCGTCTCAAGATGCGGCGCGCCCAGGGCCACGACCAGGTGGCCGAGGCGCTGCGCCGGGCCGGCTGGCACGGTTTCGAGCCGCCGATGCCGACACTGGTGCGCTACCTGCTCGGCCGCAGGCGGGGGCTCGTGTTCGACGTCGGCGCCAACACCGGCTTCTACTCCTTGATGGCCGCGATCGCCGGCTGCACGGTCTATGCGTTCGAGCCGTTTCCGCCGGCCGCCGAGCTCTTCGAGCAGAACATCGCCCTCCTCGGCGCCGGTGCCGGTCGGATTCATCCTTCGCGCGTTGCCATCGGTGCGACAGCAGGCGAAGCCACGCTGTACGTGCCGCACCCGTCGGGGCAGCTCGTGGAGACCAGCGCGTCGCTCGATCCCGACTTCAAGGGTGTGCACGCGCAGCGGATCACCGTGCCGGTCACCACGCTCGACCAGGAGTGGGCCGCTCTCGGTCGTCCGGCAGTCGAGTTCGTGAAGATCGATGTCGAAGGCCATGAGCGTGCCGTCCTCGACGGAGCCTCGTCCATGATCGGCGGCGCCCGCCCGATCCTGTTCATCGAGGTGCTCAAGGGAGCCGAGGAGCTCGAGGCCTTCCGTGCGCAGGTCGGTTTCGTGGACGTCCGGCTCAGCGTCACGGAAGCAGTGATCGGTGAGGCGGTGCGCTTCGACCCCGAGAGCTGGAACCACCTCCTGTGCCCGCCCGAGCGGCTGGCCGAGGTGCACCAGGCGGTTCGTCGTGCCGGCCTAGTGCTGACGACGGTCGGCTGACTCAGGCCGCCGGGCGCCGGAGCAGCATCGCCGGCTCGGGGGACAGCAGGGGAGCGCGCAGGGAAGATGCCCAGCCGAACGGGCGTCGGGCCGGGCTGATGAGCAGCCGCATGCCGGCGACGTGCCCACCGATATGCGTGCCGGCCAGCCAGTCGAGACCACGCTCCTCCCCGCCGGCGACCTGCACGTCGGTGAAGCAGCCGCGACCCCAGAGACGTCCCGGCACGACGACAGGCCCGTCGGCCCGGCGCTGCAGCGACCGCACGGGGACGAGGAACGGCAGTCGGGCCCGCGTGCGCCGTCCGGAGACCGTGAGCCCGCCTTCGGCCCACTGCAGCTCGCGAAGGTCGCCGTCCGACCGCCAGGTCAAGGACCCCAGCTCTTTCGGGTAGCCCCAGTTCAGCCGGCCGTCGGCGCGGCTCTCGGCCGAGTCCACGACCATGGTCGTGATGCACCAGCCCGGGCGGGCACCGAGCCTTGCCGGTTGGCCGACCGCGAGCTCCAGGTACCGCCCGACGGGCGAGCCGGAGTAGGAGACGGCCACGAGCAGCGACGGGCCGGGGAGCCGCTCGAGGCCCGCCGGCAGCGGCGGGGCGCTCCCGGGCGTGCGCACCAGGCAGGCGAGTGACTCGCCGGTGAGAGACCAGGGCGCCGGCGCGGTCACGTGGTCCCCCCGTCCGGCCTTGCGGCCGTCGCCCGGCCATCCGGATAGGTGCGCAGCTCGACGACGTTCCCGTCCGGATCCTTGACATAGATGCTCCGACCCATGCCTCGGGCGCCGTACACGTCCACCGGCCCGCGCTCGACGTCGAAGGTGCCCGACGCGGCGAGCGCGTCGAGATCGGTCGGCTCGATCACCACGCACAGGTGGTCGACGTTGCGGCCGGTGCGGTCCCCGGCGAAGAGGTCGATGATCGTGCCTTCGTCGATGCGGACGGACGGGAACGGGACCTCTCCACGCCGCCAGACGTCGACGCGGTCGCCGTCCAGGCCGAGGCACCCGGTCCACCAGGCCAGGGCCCGCTCGACGTCCGAGGTGAGCACCACGACGTGATCGAGTCCTACAACCCGCACCATGGTCGCCAGGATACGGCGCTGCTGCGCCTGGGGTCGGCTTGGCGAACGGACGGCTGGCCAACCCATGATGGGTCGTGATCAGAGACATCGACCTGGACCACGTCGCCGTTGCCACCGAGGTCCAGGCTGAGGCCTGGCCTCGCTATCGGGGCGAGCTGGGGGGCAGCTGGCTCTCCGGCGGGGACAGCCCCGGCTTCTCCGCCGCTCAGGTGAAGTTCGCCAACGGCATGAAGGTCGAGGTGCTGGAACCGCTTCGGGTGGAGGAGAACGACTTCCTCCGCCGGTTCCTCGACCAGAACGGACCCGGCCCCCATCACCTCACCTTCAAGGTCGCCGACATCCGGAGCGCTCTTGCGACCGCCGAGGCCGCGGGGTTCGCGCCGGTCGGAGTCGATCTGAGTCACGAGTCGTGGCAGGAGGCCTTCCTGCACCCGAAACAGGCGCTGGGCGTGGTGGTGCAGCTGGCGCAGTCCGGTGACGAGTGGGAGTCGGCGCCGCCCGCCCACCTACCTCAGCCCGGACCTGCTGGGCCGGCGACGCTCGACCACATTGCCCACGTCGTCGCCGACCTCGACGCAGGGATGTCGCTGTTCGGGGGCTTGTTGGGGGGCACGCCTCAGGCGGAAGGTCGCCTCGAGGGCGGCCGGTACGTGGAGCTCGGATGGCAGGGGCCCGGTCGGGTGCGCCTGGTGGCGCCCGACGGCGACGGGGGCAAGGCGTCGTGGGCGGCATGGCTCGGCGGTCGTGCCGGTCGCGTCCACCACCTCGCCTTCACCGTCACCGACCCGTCGGCTGTGGCCGGGGCCGAGCCGGCCGGTGACGGCACCTGGGTGGTGTCGCCTGAGGTCAACCTCGGCGTGCGCCTGGTGCTGCGGACCGCCTGAAGGGCCTGCCCTCTCCGTCCGTGGGCTCAGGTCCCTGCGACTCGCCGCAGAAGCGTGATGGCGTGGAGATGCTCATCGTGGTCTTCGACGACTTCGAGCTCCGGATGGCGAGCGACGTCGTTGTTGATGTGACGCCCCCCTCTGACGAGCAGGCGGCCCCACCACGAGCGCTCCATGACCTCCGACATCGCAGAGTTGGTCACCAGCAGGTAGCCGCCGGGGTTCAGCGCTTCCACGACCTTGTCACGAACTGAACGGAGCACGCGAGGGCGGACGATCACTTCCAGCACATCCATCAACATGATGAGGTCGAAACGGCCGGGAACTGGATCAAGGATGATGTGGGACCGCATGAACTCCACCTTCGGCTCGTGTCCCAGTCGACCACGGGCCCGCGCGAGCACCTCCTCGGAGACCTCAGTCGCCACCACTGAGTCACATCGGTCGATCAGCAGCTCGGTGAACGCACCTTCATGGCAGCCGACCTCGAGCGCACGAGGGACGGGCTTCTCCGAACGGAGCCGGTCGATCATCGCGGCCGCCAGCTGGTAGCGAGCCTGCTCGTGGGACTTCCGGGAATAGCCGTAGGGATCCGGTTTCGCGAAGTCTCGCTGGTAGCGGTTGGTCTCCTTCTCGGGTCCCCACACGACGGCTTGACGGACACTGCTCACCAGCAGGTAGCCGCTTCGCACGAACTCGGACCTGCCTGCCCAGCGTCGCAGTCGTCGGTAGGGACTTGGCTTCGAGAGGGCCACAGCGGCTCCTTCTGGTTCGAGTGTCGAGCGTCGGAAGCTGCTCACTTCGATGATCGATGAGCCGAAGCAACTGCTTGCGAGGGTAACCCAGTGGCGGGCAGTGCCCCTTGGCCGGAGGTCAGCCTGATGGGTCGGGGGACTCGCGTAGGACCGAGGCGTCCCGGTGGAGCATGGTGGCCATGGCTTCTGCAGCCGCGAGCTCGTCACGAAGCTTCGAGCAGCGACTCTCAGCCGTGGCCGCGTACATGCCCAGCCGGCCCAAGAGCTCCGTCCGGTCCTCGTCGGTGATCTCCTCGGTCAGCCGGTCCCGCGCCTGCAGGAGATCGCGCATCTCGTCGAGGGTGAAGTCGAGGGGCTTCATGTGCCGGACCAGCCGCAGCCGCTCGATGTCCGCGTCGGTGTAGAGGCGGAAGCCGCCAGCCGAACGGCCGGAAGGCGGGACCACGCCTACCTCGTCGTAGTAGCGGATGGTCCGCAGCGACAGGTTGACAGCCTCCGCAACCTCCCCGATCTGGTGCATGCCGGCTGTCGAGACGGCGGGATCGCTGGCCACGGCCACGACGTTACCCGTGGACGGATCGATCTCGGCGCCGTGCCGCGCCGGCGCCGACGGCCGCTGGCGGTGTGCAGCCGGACGCAAATTGTGCGAACTACCCTCAAAGGTGTGTTGGCGACCGTCCGGAGATCCGTTGGTGAGGCGCTTCCCGCGCCGGTTGCCTCGTGGCTCCGCATCGGGCGGCGCCGATGGGCAGAGGTCACCTTCCGGCGGCGGATCGTCGAGCGCAGCTTCGGCGGGCTGCCGTTGCGGCTCGAGCTGACGGATCCCCTGGCCGAGAGCTGGTACGACCGGGATTGGGACCCGCTCGGCGAGATCGAGCTGCTTCGCAGCCGGGGCCGGCTCGGAGCGGAGTCGACCGTGTTCGACCTCGGCGGTCATCAGGGCGTCGTCGCCATGATGCTCGCAGCAGTGGCCGAGGACGGCACCGTGGTGGCCGTCGAGGCGGACAGCCACAACCACGTCGTGGCCCGCCACAACGCCGAGCTGAACGGCTGCGAAAACGTCGTCAACGTGCACGCCGTGGCGGCCGCCGCTCCCGGCCGGCTCGGGTTCACTGCGCAGTGGAACGGCAACGTCGATCTCGACGGCCGGTTCGGAACGGAGCGCGTCCAGGCCGTCTCGGTCGACTCGCTCGCGGAGCAGTACGGGTTCCCCAGCGTCGTCTTCGTGGACGTGGAGGGTTACGAGCTCGAGGTGCTGAAGGGCGCCGAGAAGACCTTCGCCACGCGCCCCGACTGGTTCATCGAAGTACATGCCGGCTGCGGGTTGGAGCGCTTCGGTGGTTCCAGCGAGGCCGTCGGGGAGCTCCTCGTCGACCGCGACTACGAGATCCACATCGCCCCCGGCGAGGGCCTTCCCTTCGAACCGTGGGACGGGACGTGGCCGTCGTCCCGGTTCTTCCTGGTGGCCCTGGCGGGATGAGCCGGTAGCGCCGGGCTGCAACCCTTCTCTTCCGTTACGGTAGAGATCCGTCGAGGAGGCCGGCTGAGTGACGTTCAACTCGTTGCAGTACGCAGTCTTCCTCCCCGTCGTGCTCGTCCTCTACTGGGCGGTGCGCCACCGAGCGCAGAACGCGCTGCTGCTGGTGGCGTCGTACCTCTTCTACGGGGCCTGGGACTGGCGGTTCCTCGGGCTGCTGGTGTTCTCCAGCGTCGTCGACTTCAGCATCGGGCGGAGCCTGGGACGCGCCGAACGAGAGAGCCGCAGGCACTCGCTGCTCGTCACCAGCCTGGTCGTGAACCTGGGGGTGCTGGGGTTCTTCAAGTACTTCAACTTCTTCGTCGATTCAGCCGTCGACCTGCTCGGCACGGTCGGCCTCGAGCCTGCGACCCCGGCGATACGCGTGCTTCTCCCGGTGGGCATCTCGTTCTACACGTTCCAGTCGTTGTCCTACACGATCGACGTCTATCGCCGCCGGATCGAGCCGACCAGCAGCCTGCTGGACTTCTGCACCTTCGTCGCCTTCTTCCCGCAGCTCGTCGCCGGCCCCATCGAGCGGGCTTCGCACCTGTTGCCGGAGATCCGGAATTCACGCCGGCGGCCCGACTCGTTCCAGCTGCGGTCGGGCTGCGTCCTCATCCTGATCGGACTGGTGAAGAAGGTGGCGATCGCAGATGCACTTGCGCCGTCCGTCAACACCGCGTTCCGGAGCGCCGAGGCCGGCACCGGCCACTGGCTGACGCTGCTTGTGGGCGCCTACGCGTTCGCTCTGCAGATCTACTGCGACTTCTCGGGCTACAGCGACATCGCGCGGGGCAGCTCCCGCCTCCTCGGCATCGAGCTGATGAGGAACTTCGAGCAGCCGTACCTGTCCCGCAGCATCACCGAGTTCTGGCGCCGGTGGCACATCTCGCTGTCCTCCTGGTTGCGTGACTACCTCTACATCCCGCTCGGCGGGAACCGCCGAGGAGCCCGGCGAACCTCCATCAACCTCTTCCTCACCATGCTCCTCGGCGGCCTGTGGCACGGGGCCGCTTGGACCTTCGTGGCCTGGGGGGCCCTCCACGGGCTCTATCTCGGCCTCGACCGCGTCACTGGACGGGAGAGCGCCGATGCGGGCCGGCCGCTCCGCACCAGCGACGTTCCGGCGATCCTCGTCACCTTCCACCTGGTGTGCCTGGCGTGGATCCTGTTCCGCGCCGACTCCATCGAAGGAGCCTGGCGATACCTGGGAGGCATCATCACCATGACCGGCGGTGCCTTGTCACTCGGGCCCATGGTGCTGACTGTGATCGGCGGCCTGGCCGCGCTCGGCATCGACCTGCTGCAGCGGCGCACCGGCCACCACGACGCCCTCCTCCGGTGGCCGGAGTGGCAGCGGGGTCTCGCGTACGGCGCGGCGGTCACTGCCATCGTCCTGTTCTCCGGCGGGTCCCCCGTTCCGTTCATCTACTTCCAGTTCTGAGGCGCGCACGTGGCCATCTCCTCCTTGGATCTCGGTGTCGTCGACGGTGCGAACGTCTCTGACGTTCCAAGCCGTGGTGGTCGTCGCGGCCGGCGGCGATGGCCGCGGGTCCTTACTGCGGTCCTGGGCGTCCTGCTGGCGGCTGAGGTGGGGGCGCGCGTGCTCGAGCCGAAGCTGCCCCCAGAGGCGGCCTGGAACCACGTGCTCGGGATGGCGGAGCACGAGGAGAACGTCGAGCGCCTAAAGGCCGCGGGCGGGGTGCAGGTGCTCTTCGTGGGTTCTTCCGTGGTGGCTGCTGGGATCGAGCCGGAGCTGCTGGCCGACGCCATCGGTGCTCCGAGGGGGGCCTACTCGTTCTGGGTCGCGGGCCCGTCGATGCAGGGCGTCGAGTTCTTCACGACGCAGCTGGCCCGACCTCAGCTCTCCCCGGACGTGCTGGTGATCGCCGTCTCGAGCCGCGAGCTCAACGACGAGGGTCTCTAACAGGCGCAGAACCTCGATGCCGTGCGCACCTCGCAGGCCGGTCGACGGCTCCGCCCCGACGACGGGCTGCTGGGTCCGGTCGACCGGGTCGCCAGCAACCTCTCGGCTCTCGTTCGCACCCGTACCGAGCTGCGGCAACCGGGCCGGGTCCTGGATGCGATCCGTGGCGTCCGGGAGGGTCCGGACATCACGCCTCGCGGCCGAGACGTGCTGTACCGCGACCGTACGTTCGAAGCCAATGCCGAGCACGTCGCACAAGAGCGAGCTGCGCTACGGCCCTTCGCCGTGGGCGGTGCGCAGCTCGACGCGCTCGACCGGCTCGTGCGGGACACACGTGCGCTCGGCATCGAGGTGCTCCTGGTGGACATGCCGATGGTGGAGGACGTCTACGTGGGCTTCCACGAGCGGGGCGAGGCCGACATGGCCCGGTACGACGAAGTGCTCGACCGGTACGTCGCCGCCTCCGGCGTCGAGATCGTCAGGGCTCGCGACCTGGAGTGGGATCGCAGCCTCTTCGCCGACTCGAACCACCTGAACGGCGCAGGAGCCGCCCGACTGACCGCGCTCGTGGCCGAAGCCCTGCGCTGAGCACCCGGGGCCGCGGATGCGGGCCACCCGCGCCTTCGAAGTGGAGCTAAGGAGAATCGAACTCCTGACCTCTTCCATGCCATGGAAGCGCTCTACCAACTGAGCTATAGCCCCGTGAAGGAACTGGGAGGTTAGCACCGCCGGTAGCATGCGAGGCCTCATGGCCGACCCGTACGACCCCCAGGCGATCGAGCAGCGCTGGCAGCAGCGGTGGCTCGAGGAGGGCACCTACGAGGTCGACAACGACGACCCACGACCTCCGCTGTACGTGCTCTGCATGTACCCGTATCCCAGCGGTCCGGCGCACATGGGGCACGTGCGGAACTACACGTTCGGCGACCTGATCGTCCGCCATCGCACCATGCAGGGCTACGGCGTGCTGAGCCCCATCGGCTTCGACTCCTTCGGCCTGCCCGCCGAGAACGCGGCCATCAAGACCAACGTGCACCCGCGACAGTTCACCGACGAGCGCATCGGTGAGCTCACCGCCAGCCTGCGGGGCATCGGCGCGGCCTACGACTGGCGCCGCGAGGTCCGCAGCCACGACCCGCACTACATGCGTTGGACGCAGACCATCTTCCTGCGCTTCCTCGAAGCAGGCCTGGCCTATCGGTCCAACGCGCCGGTCAACTGGTGCCCGGGCTGCCACACCGTGCTGGCCAACGAGCAGGTGCTGGCCGACGGCACCTGCGAACGGTCGGGTGACGTGGTCACCCGGCGAGATCTCGAGCAGTGGTTCTTCAAGATCACCGACTACGCCGACGAGCTGCTGGCCGACCTCGACCAGCTCGACTGGCCCGAGCGCGTGAAGGTCATGCAGCGCAACTGGATCGGCCGCAGCGAAGGCGCTGAGTTCGACCTGCCCATCGAAGGCCACGACGGTCGATCGCTGCGAGTGTTCACCACCCGGCCAGACACCAGCTTCGGCATGACGTACTGCGTGCTCGCGCCCGAGCACCCGCTGGCCCTGGAGATCACGTCTCCGGAGCGCCGCGCCGAGGTCGAGCGCTTCATCGAGGCCGTCGGCATGACCAGTGACATCGACCGCCTCTCCAGCGAAGGTCCCCTCGACAAGCGGGGCGTCTTCACCGGCGCCTCCGCCGTCAACCCGTTCAACGGTCAGCCCGTTCCCATCTACCTGGCTGACTATGTGCTGGGCACCTACGGCACCGGCGCGATCATGGCGGTGCCGGCGCAGGACCAGCGGGACTGGGACTTCGCCACCGCCTACGACCTGCCCATCGTCCGCACCGTGCAGCCTCCCGGGGGATGGGACGGCGAGGCCTACACCGGTGACGGCCCCGCCATCAACAGCGAGTGGCTCGACGGCCTGGGCGTGGTGGAGGCCAAGGCCAAGGCCATCGACTGGCTCGAAGAGCAGGGCATCGGCAAGCGCAAGGTGAACTACCGGCTCCGCGACTGGTTGCTCTCGCGGCAGCGGTTCTGGGGGTGTCCCATCCCGGTGGTGCACTGCCCCGATGACGGCGTGGTCCCGGTGCCCGAGTCCGACCTGCCGGTGCTGGCGCCCGACGACGTGGAGTTCACGCCGTCGGGGGAGTCGCCACTGCGGCAGCATCAGGGCTTCCTGCAGGTCACGTGCCCGAAGTGCGGCGGCCCGGCCGAGCGCGAGACCGACACCATGGACACCTTCGTCGACTCGTCCTGGTACTTCCTGCGCTTCACCGACCCGGCCAACGAGGGTGCCCCGTTCTCGAAGGAAGCGGTCGAGCGGTGGATGCCCGTCGACCAGTACATCGGTGGCATCGAGCACGCCATCCTCCACCTCATGTACGCCCGCTTCTTCCTGAAGGCGTTGGGTGACGTCGGGCTGGCGCCGACCTCGGTGCGGGAGCCCTTCCGCCGGCTGTTCACGCAGGGGATGATCCGCATGGGCGGGTCGAAGATGTCCAAGTCGAAGGGCAACCTGGTCGCGCCCTCGCACTACCTCGAGACGGTCGGCGCCGATGCGCTCCGCCTGTTCCACCTGTTCGTCGGCCCCCCGGCCGACGACGTGGACTGGACCGACCAGACCGAGGAGATCATCGAAGGCTGCGCCCGGTTCCTCAAGCGGGTGTGGCGCCTGGCCACCGAGCCGGAGAAGGTGGCGGCTGATCCCCAGGCCGTCGACCGGGCCGCGCACCGGCTCATCGCACGGGTGAGCGGCGAGTACGAGCGCTGGTCGTACAACACGGCCGTCGCGGGCGTCATGGAGTTCACCAACCTCCTCTCGAAGGAGGGCGTCACCGACTTCGCCGTGGACACGATGCTGCTCGTGATGGCCCCGATGGCACCGCACCTCACGGCAGAGCTGTGGGAGCGTCGCCACGGCGGACACATCCACGAGCAGCGCTGGCCCGAGGCCGACCCGGCCATGCTGACCATCACCTCGACCACCATGGTCGTGCAGGTGAACGGCAAGGTGCGTGATCGCATCGACGTCGACCCGGCCGTCGACGGGCCCGAGGCCGAGCGGCTGGCGCTGGCGTCGGCCAAGGTGCAGGAGCTGCTGCACGGACGCCCGCCGCAGAAGGTGATCGTGCGGCCCCCGAAGCTCGTCAACGTCGTCGTCTGACTCCCCGCCCCTTCGCCGTCAGGACGCCGGGGCTGCGTAGGCGCGGAACGTCAAGTTGACGCGGGGGCCGGTGACGGCCTTGGTGCGGGGTACGCAGTGCACCCACAGGCGCTGGGTGTCGCCGCCCATCACGAGCAGATCGCCCCGCCCGAGGGTCACTTCGGTGGCGAGCGAACCGTCCCGGCGACGGAGGCGGAAGCGGCGGGGCGCGCCCAGGGAGACACTGGCGATCACCGGGGCGGGACCGAGTGCGGGTTCGTCGTCGGCATGCCAGGCCACGGCATCCCCGCCGTCTCGGTAGAGGTTGGCCAGTGCCGAGTTGAACGGCACGCCGGTGTGGGCCTCCAGGTCCCGACGCATTGCTTCGAGCGGCGGCGGCCAAGGCTCGGCTGGGGCGGTCGTGCGGTACCGCGTCCGGACGTCCATGCCCAGGCCGAACCAGGCGGTGAGCCGAGGTTGCGGCACCTGGCGACCGAAGAGGGTGATCGACTGCTGCGCCCACGAGGTCTGCTCGGTGAGCTCGTCGAGCACGGTCTCGTGATCCGCCACCCAGCCCGGGTGGAGGTCGATCCAGCAGGAACCGTCCAGGTCGGTGCGCTGACACGGGCCCATGCTCGTGAGGCTAGACAGTGCCCATGACGGCGGAGAGCTGCGATGTGGTGGTCGTCGGCGGTGGCAACGCAGGGTTCTGCGCGGCCCACGCCGCACGGGAGAGCGGCGCCGAGGTGGTGCTGATCGAGAAGGCGCCCGAGGCGGAGGCGGGCGGGAACTCGTACTACACCGCTGGTGCGTTCCGAGTGGCGTTCGACGACCTCGACGAGCTCGTCCCGCTGCTCGATCCTGGAACCACGGATCGGCTGCCGGACACCGTCGTACCGCCATACCCGGCGTCGGCCTTCGCCGCTGACATGCAGCGGCTCACGGAGGGTCAGGCGGACCCGGAGCTCACCGAGATCCTGGTGTCGCGCAGCGGGGACACGGCCCGCTGGCTGGCCACCAAGGGCATCCGCTGGCGGCTCATGTACGAGCGCCAGGCCTACCTGTCCGGCGGGAAGTGGCAGTTCTTCGGCGGGTTGGCGCTCGGCACGGTGGACGGCGGGAAGGGACTGATGGCCGATCACGCCGCCGAGGCTCGGCGGTCGGGCATCGACGTCCGCTACGGGGCTGCGCTGAGCGGCCTCCTGGAGCGCGAGGGCGTCGGCGTCGGGGGAGTGCAGTACCGGCAGGGCGACGACGAGCGCGAGCTGGCGGCGGGCGCGGTGGTGCTGGCCGCCGGCGGGTTCGAGTCGGACCCCCAGCGGCGGACGCGCTGGCTCGGGGCGGACTGGGCCGCCGCGCTGGTGCGGGGCACGCCGCACAACACGGGCGAGGCGCTGGATCTCGCCTTGGGCGCGGGTGGTGCACGACATGGCGACTGGACGTCGTGTCACAGCGTCGCCTGGGACGCCGGCGCACCCGCAGGTGGTGGCGAGCGGCGCCTCACCAACCAGCTCACGCGCCAGAGCTATCCGCTCGGCATCGTCGTGAACCGCGACGGCCGTCGCTTCGTCGACGAGGGCGCAGACTTCAGGAACTACACCTACGCCCGGTACGGCCGGGAGATCCTGCGCCAGCCCGGCGGTGTGGCGTTCCAGCTCTTCGACGCGAGCACCCGTCCGCTGCTGCGCACCGAGGAGTACGACTCCGAGCCGATCACCTCGGCCGTCGCCGACACGATCGAGGACTTGGCGCGCCAGCTGTCCATAGACCCGCAGGGCTTGGCCGCCACCGTGGCGGAGTACAACGCCTCGATCCTCGACGTGCCCTTCGACCCGGCCGTCAAGGACGGCCGCATCGCCCGGGTGGCTCCGCCGAAGTCCAACTGGGCGCTGGCTCTCGAGACGCCGCCCTTCTATGGCTACTCCGTGGCGTGCGGCATCACCTTCACCTTCGGTGGCCTGCATGTGGACGCCGACGCCCGGGTGCTCGACGAGCGCGGTGCGCCGGTTCCGGGCCTGCACGCGGCCGGGGAGATGGTGGGCGGGCTCTTCTCCGGCAACTACCCGGGCGGGAGCGGTCTCACGTCGGGAGCGGTGTTCGGGCGGCTGGCCGGTGCGGCAGCCGCCCGTGGCATCAGCCGGCCGCCTGGATCCCCTTGACGATGTCGCTCTTGGCTTGCGGGTCGGACGTGACGTTGGTGTAGAAGCCGACCCGGTCGAGGGCACCGGAGAACCGCTGGACGATGCCGTCGGCGACGCGCTCGGTCGGCGCCACCACGGCGAACGTCTCCACCATCTCCTCGTCGATCAGGGTGGCCATCTTCTCCCAGCCCCCTTGCTTCGAGAGCGTGTTGAGCTCGGTCTGCAGGTCGCCCCAGCCGTGGAGCTCGAGCACCGGCCGGTAGGCGGGGGTCGAGCCGTAGAACGACACCTGGCGACGTACGAGGTCGGCGGACTTGGCCGCCTCCTCGTCGGTACCGCTGATCACGAAGGCCGAGTAGGAGAGCTCGAAGTCGTCGCGACTGCGACCGGCCTTGGCCAGGCCCCGCTCGACCGCCGGCAGCGTCACCTCCCGCAGGTACCGCTCGGTGGTGAAGGGATGCACCAGCAGGCCGTCGCACACCTCGCCGGCCACCTCGGTCATGTGCTCGCCGACGGCGGCGAGGAAGACCTTCGGGGCGCCGTGGGGGTTGGGCTGGGGCGCGAAGAAGGGCGTCATCAGGGTGTGGCGGTAGAAGCGGCCCTCGAAGGCCAGCTTCGAACCGGTGTTCCACGACTCCCAGATGGCGCGCATGGCGAGGATGAACTCCCGCATCCGGGGCGCCGGGTGCGACCACTCCATCGAGAACCGCCGCTCGATGTGCGCCTTGATCTGTGACCCGAGCCCCAGGATGAAACGACCCTCAGAGGCGAGCTGCAGATCGTTCGCTGTGTAGGCCGTCGTCATCGGGTTGCGGGCGAAGGCCACGGCGATGCCGGTGCCGAGCTCGATCCGCTCAGTGGCCTGGGCGGCGAGCAGGAGCGGGAAGAACGGGTCATGGCCTCCCTCGGCTGACCAGAGCCCGTCCATCCCCTGGTCCTCCTGTACGCGAGCCAGCTGGCCCGCCGAGATGAGACCTCCGATGCCTCCGTCAACCTTCATGGCTTTCCCCCTCGAGCCCTCGGTCAGCCGCTCTCGCCGCGCAGGAACCTCTGCAGCTCGGCGGCGAGCTCGTCACCCGAAGGCATGTTGTCGATCGTCAACGGCTCTCCGCCGTGCTGCGAGTCCTCCTGCACCTCGAGGCCCCGCACCATCTCTGCGTGCTCCGGGTTCTGGCTCACCAGCTCGTCCACGCGCCGGCGGGTGCCCTCGGCGGCCACAGCCAGCTCGGTGGTGTCGAAGGTGATGCCGCTCACCTCGGCCAGGCCCTCGAGGAGGGCCGCGCTGGCTGCCGGGTAGGCCATCGCCGAGACGTAGTGCGGCACCCGAGCCCAGATGCCGGCGCAGGGGATGTCGGCCAGGGCGAAGCCCCGCTCGAGCGCGCCGTGGATGCCCGATGGCACCTCCATGGCACCGGGCATGAACCCGATCTGGCGGGCGAGGTCGGGCGTGGTGGCCGTGGCCGTGAGCCGCACGGGTCGCGTGTGGGGAGCGGGGGCGGGAAACGCCCCCAGGCCGATGGCCAGCCGGGCGCCCAGCTGTTCGGTGAGGCTGACCACCTCGGCGGTGAAGGTGCGCCAGTGGTGGTCGGGCTCGGGGCCTACGAGCAGCAGCAGGTCGCGCTCTTGATGGGTGCCGGCGGCCAGCAGCCGGGTCTCCGGCCAGGTGAGGCCGGTGTTCATGCCGTCGACGATGCGCATGGAGGGGCGCCGGCTCCGGAAGTCGAGCAGCGCATCGCCGTCGAAGGTCGCCACCACCTCGGTGTCGAGGTTGGCGAGCAGCGCCGCCATGGCGTTGGTCGCACCGAACCCGGCATCGATCCAGCCCTCGAGGGCCATGACCAGCACGGGGTTGTGGAGCGCGGGTTCCCGCTCGAGCGTGTACAGCGCCACGAGCTACGCGATGCCCCGGGCGGCCTGCTTGGCGGACTCGCCGAGGCGGATCACGGAGTCGCCGAAGCTCTGCCACGCGGCGCCGTCGCTGCCCATCGCACCCTTGGCATAGCGGGTGGCCACGCCGTCCATGATGCAGGCCAGCTTGAAGTACCCGAAGGCGACGTAGAAGTCGAGGTGGCTCAGGTCGCGGCCAGACCTCTCGGCGTACCGCTCCCGCAGCTCGGCCTTGGTGTAGAAGCCTCCACCGGGGGTCACGGCCTCACCGACTGCCGTGTGCGAGTCGTCCGGGTCGGCCCAGTAGACCATCATCAGGCCCATGTCGGCGAGGGGATCGCCGAGGGTGCACAGCTCCCAGTCGAGTACGGCCGCCACCGACCCGTCGGCGCCGATCATGCAGTTGTCGAGCCGGTAGTCGCCGTGCACGATGGTGGCAGGGCCCTGCTCGGGGATGCGCTGAACCAAGAAGTCGTGCACCTCGTCGAGCACCGGCACCTCGCGCATCTTCGACGCCTGGAACTGCCCGTACCACCGC
The DNA here is from genome assembly GCA_902805655.1 of uncultured Acidimicrobiales bacterium. Lineage (GTDB taxonomy): Bacteria > Actinomycetota > Acidimicrobiia > Acidimicrobiales > CADCTF01 > CADCTF01. The sequence goes on along the minus strand of CADCTF010000152.1, from coordinate 11,358 downwards.
TTCAGCTGGCGGGCCAGGTAGCCCTCCTTGCGCCCGAGATCGCCGAGGCCCACCGCGTCGGGGTCCACGCTGTGGATCTCGACGAGGGTGTCGACGATGGACTCGCTCGCCTTCCGTCGCAGCTCGGGCGTGAGCGAGCTGGCCGCCGCGCCGTCACCACGGACGATGAGACCGTCGACGAAGTCCATGACGTAGAACGGAGCGCCGTTGACCTCGACGTCCTGGCAGAACCCGAGGGCGGGGGCCACTGGAACCTTGGTCGGGCCGAGCGACGAGATGATGCGGTGCTCGCGACCCATGTCGTGGGCCGTGGGCAGCACGTGCCCGGTCGGCGGGCGACGCAGGACGTAGGCACGGCCGGCGGCGTCCGTCACCTGGAAGGTCAGGTTCGACCGACCGCCCGCGATGAGCCGGAAGTCGAGGGGCGGCGTGACGCCCGCGATGTTCTGCTCGAACCAGGCGGTGACCTTGGGGACGTCGATGCCGTTGACCGCAGGAGGCGCCTCGCTCATGCGCGTCAACCTAGCGGCGGGGGTACCTTGCAGGCATGGCCGACGTCACTGATGACACGTTCGAAGCAGCCGTCGTCGAGCGGTCCCGCACAGTCCCCGTGGTCGTCGACCTGTGGGCTCCTTGGTGTGGTCCGTGCCGCACGCTCGGGCCGATCATCGAGAAGGTGATCGCGGAGACGGATGGCGCCGTGGAGCTGGCCAAGGTCAACATCGACGAGAACCCGCGGGTGGGAGCGACGTTCCGGGTGCAGTCCATCCCGGCCGTCTTCGCGTTGCGTGACGCTCAGATCGTCGACTCCTTCATCGGCGCGCTGCCCGAACCGGCGGTGCGACAGTTCGTCAGCCGCCTGGCGCCGCCGCGGAGCGAGGCCGACGAGCTCGTCGCCGAGGGCACGGAAGTCGCGCTGCGGCAGGCTCTCGAGCTCCAGCCCGACCATGCCGGTGCCGTCCTCGGGCTGGCCGAGCTCCTGGTCGACCGGGGGGAGACGGCCGAGGCGCTGAGCCTGCTGGCCCGCATCCCCGACGGCGCCGAGGCCCGTCGCATCGCCGCCCTCGCCCGCATGGGTGGCGCCGACCCGGTGACGAGCGACGACGGCGTGGAGTCGCGCCTCGATGCCCTGCTCGATCGCGTCCGGGAGGACACCGACGCCCGCCAGGAGTTCCTCGACGTGCTCGAGGTCCTCGGCGCCGAAGATCCGCGCACCCCCCGCTATCGCCGGGCCCTCACCTCGCGCCTGTTCTGACTCGTGGCCGGCCGACCCGAGCGGCACGGCGACCACTGGCGATGGGTAGGCGGCCCGGTGCCCCCGGGGGCAGACGCCATCACGCTCGGGTCTCTGATCATCGTGCGCCAGCGGTGCGCCGGCGACCGGCTCCTCCTCGAGCACGAGCGGGTCCACGTGAGGCAGTGGAGGCGACACGGGGTGGTCGGCTTCCTGGTGCGCTATCTGGGCGCGTACCTCCGGGCCCGACTCAACGGGCACTCGCACGGCAACGCCTACCTGCGCATCCCCCTCGAGGTGGAGGCGGAGTGGACGGCGAGGCGCGGGATGGCCCCACCCTACGAACCGCTGGCCGAGGCACCGGCTGACGGATAGGTTGGCCCTGCCGCTTCCCCCGGTCGACCTCACCGTCCCGGGAGTGCTGCGTGCCCGAACTACCTCCACCGCCGTCTCTATCCCCGTCCTGGCGCGCCCCGCTGGAGGCAGCGCTCGGCCGCGTGGCTTGGGCTCGCGGCCCGGCCGGCGCCCTCGCGGTGCTGGCGACGGCCATCGTGCTCGGGCTGGTGTCATGGAACGCGTTCCGGCCGATGCCGCCTGCTCCGGAGCTCACCTTGCCCCGTGCCTCACCGACCGGGTCCGCCGGCGCGCCGACCGAGGTGGGCGAGGACACGCTGGTCGTGCACGCCGCCGGTGCCGTCGCTCGTCCGGGTGTGTACGAGGTGCGGTTGCCGGGCCGGGTGCTCGACGTGTTGACGGCGGCCGGTGGAGCGCTGCCAGAAGCCGATCTCGACCAGCTCAACCTGGCGGCGCGGGTGAGCGACGGTGACCGCGTGTACCTGCCCCGGGTGGGCGAGTCGATGCCGCCGCCTTCCGGCGTCGGCAGCGCCAGCGTCGGGAGCTCCGGAGGAGCCGGTGGCGCAGCGGCCGGTCCGGTGAACCTCAACAGCGCCACGCCCGCCGAGCTCGACGCCCTTCCTGGAGTAGGCCCGGCGACGGCGAAGGCCATCGTCGACCACCGCACACAGAAGGGGAGGTTCGCGTCGGTCGATGACCTGCTGTCGGTTCGCGGCATCGGCGAGGCGAAGATGGCCGACCTGCGCGACAAGGTGCGGGTGTAGCGGCGTGAGCGACTCCTGGGTGGTCACGCTGGCGATCTGCACGGCGCTCGGTGCGTGGTGGTCCGCCGGTCTGCCCTTGGCCATCGGACTGGCGGCCGTCCTCGTGGCACTGGTGTTCCGGCGGCCGCCGCTCCTGTGCCTCGGCGCCCTGTTCCTGGCCTCAGCGCTCGGGGCTCGGTCGTGGGCGGGGCTCGTGCCGCAGAGCGTGGCGCCGGTCGCGGGCGAGGTGACGCTGCTCACTGATCCCGAACCGCTCCTCGGAGGTGGCGTGCGGGCCGAAGCGCGACTCGGCCGGGAGCGGGTGCAGCTGGTCGCCCGGTCCTCATCGGGGAGCGTGCTGCGCAACGGGCTCGCCGGCGAGCGGTCGTACATACGAGGCACCGGGCAGCCGCTCGAGGGCCGAACCGCTCCGCACCTTCGCAGGCGGCACGTCTCTCGCTCCGTCATGGTCGCCGAGGCCCAGGCGCCGGTGCCGGGCAGCTCGGCGACGCGGGTGGCCAACGAGCTCCGCCGAACACTGGTGCGCGGCGCACAGTCCCTCGACGTCGATCGACGTGCGCTCTTCACCGGCCTGGTGCTCGGGGACGACCGCGCCCAGACCAACGCCGACGTCGACGCCTTTCGGCGCTCTGGACTGAGCCATCTCCTGGCCGTCTCTGGTTCGAACATCGCCTTCGTGTTGGCCGTGGCGGCCCCGGTGCTGACGCGCCTCGGGCTGCGTCCTCGCCTTGTCGGCGGCGTCGCCGTGGTGGTCGGCTTCGGGCTCCTGACCCGTTGGGAGCCTTCGGTCACCCGGGCCTCGGCCATGGCCATCGTGGCCATGGTGGGAGCCACCGTCGGGCGACCCTCGTCGAGCGTCCGTGGTCTGTGCCTGGCGGTGACCGCCCTGCTGCTCATCGATCCACTGCTGGTCGGGTCGGTCGGGTTCCTGCTCTCCACCGGTGCCTGCGCCGGCATCGCCCTCTTCTCGGAACGGCTGCAGCGATGGCTCCCGTCCCCGCTGGCGGTCACGGTGGCGGCCCAGGTCGGCGTCACGCCCGTGCTGCTGCCGGTGTTCGGGGGCGTCCCCATCGCGTCCCTGCCGGCCAACCTGCTGGCCGGGCCGGCGGCCGGTCCGGTGATGATCTGGGGTCTCGTCGCCGGCGTGCCGGCCGGCTTGGTGGGGGAGCCTTGGGCCACTGTCCTGCACCTGCCGACCCGGATGCTGGTCGGCTGGATCGCCGGGGTGGCGAGGTGGTCGGCCGCCCTTCCGCTGGGCGAAGTTCGGGCGCGGCACGCCCTCGCCCTCGCTGCACTGGCCGGCACGGGTTGGTTGTTCCGGGTCCGACGGCAACGTCGGATGCCCGCAGCCCAGATGCCCGGAAGGGTTACCGGGTGACCTTCGAGGCCTGTCGGTCTGGCCCGCCGCCTGTGCTGTAGACGAGGGTCGACTGCGGGCGAGCGCGTCACAGGGCCGGTGTACCTTCCCGGCATGCGCATGGCGCTCGGCTCAGAGCAGCACGATCTCAGCACGCGCGCGCTCGTGCTCGGCGCCGTCCCGATGACTGCAGCGGGGCCCTCTACGGCGCCGCCCGGACCCGCTGACGACCTCCTGGCCGCGGCCGGTCAGCTGGTGGACGCGGGGGCCGACTTGCTGATCGTGCCGAGCTGCGACGACGCCGAGGTCGCGGCCCAGGCCATCCGACGGCTGCGCGATCGCTTCGACCTTCCGATCGCCGTCCGCCTTTCAAGCGCTGATCGCGGCCAGGACGCAGCGGCGTCGTTCGTGAGAGCCGGGGCGGCGATGCTGGTGGGCTTGCGCCCCGAAGCGGACGCCGACTGCATCGCCACGATCACCGACTCGAAGGCCTTCGTGGTGCTCCGGGCAGAGCCCGGTCGGACCGACGATGCGGAAGGTCCGCTGGAATCGGCGCTCGGTGCCGCGGCGGCTGCCATCCGCGCCGTCGAGGCGGCCGGGGTGGCCCGGCAGCGGATCGGGTTGGAGGTCACCGGCGCCCTCGACCTCGCACCTCCGGCCGCCGCCGCCCTGGGGCCCGCCGATCGCCTGGTGGCCTTGCGCTGCCCGGTGCTGGTGTCGCTCGCTCCATGGGACGACGATCCCGTCGAGGCGGTCACCGCTGCGTCGCTGGCCGTGCTCAGTGGCCGCCGGCTGATCTGCACCAGACAGGTGAAGGCGGTGCGGCGGGCCTGTGACGTCGTGTCCGCCGTGCTGGAGGCGGAGCGGTGAAGCCGGTCTACCTGGTCAAGGGGGCCGACCCGTCACTCGTGAGCGACGGCGTGCGCGCCCTGATCGCAGAGCTCGTAGGGGATGACGACCCGACCTTCATGGTGGAGGACCTGACCGTCGATGCCGACGACGACACGGTGGTTGCAGCCGTGCTCGACGCGTGCCTGACCCCGCCGTTCCTCAGCGCACGTCGCATCGTGGTGGCCCGCAACGCAGCTGCGCTCAAGGCCGACGGTGCCGCCCGCCTGGTGGAGTACCTCGCCTCGCCGCTCGACTCGAGCGTGCTGGTGCTCGTGCAGTCGGGCGGCACGCTCTCGCAGAAGCTCGGCGCGGCGGTGAAGAAGGCCGGCGAGGTGCGGGATGTCGGCGTGCCGACGGGAAAAGCCCGGATGACCTGGCTCGTCGACCGGCTGAGGTCGGGCCCCGTGAAGCTGGATGCCGCCGCCGGAGCGTTGCTCGGGGAGCACCTGGGCGAGGACATGGGCCGGCTCAACGGCATCCTGGCCACGCTCGCCGGCGCCTACGGGGAGGGCGCCGCCGTGGGTGTCGCCGAGCTGGAGCCCTTTCTCGGTACGGCAGGAGGGGTTGCACCGTGGGACCTCACCGACGCCATCGACGCCGGCCGCACGGAAGCGGCCCTGTTGCACCTCCATCGCATGATCGAGGCGGGTGAGCGCCACCCGCTCGTGGTCATGTCCACGCTGCATCGCCACTACGCCGCCATGCTGCGCCTCGACGGATCCGGCGCTCGCACCGACGCCGACGCAGCCAAGCTCCTCGGCATGAAGTCGGCCTTCCCGGCGAAGAAGGCCCTCACGCAGTCCCGCAAGCTGGGCCCCACCGGGGTTCGCCGGGCCATCGCACTCTTGTCCGAGGCCGATCTCGACCTGCGGGGGGCCAAGGAGTGGCCCGACGCACTCGTGCTCGAGGTGCTCGTGGCCCGCCTCTCTCGGTTGGTGCCGTCCCGCCGCTGAGCCTGCGGTTGGCCGTTATGGTGCGGCCATGGCCCGCCGCCCGAAGCTCCCGTCACCGACGCTGGCCATCGCCCGCTTCACCCTCCCGAACGGGCTCCGCGTGGTGCTCGGGCCCGATCGTTCGGCCCCCACCGTCGCCCTCGCTGTGCACTACGACGTCGGCTTCCGCTCGGAGCCCGAGGGGCGCACCGGGTTCGCCCACCTCTTCGAGCACCTCACCTTCCAGGGCTCGCCCAACCTCGAGAAGGGCGAGGCCGACCGTCTCATCGAGGGCAACGGCGGGATGGGCAACGGCAGCACCCGTAGCGACTACACCAACTACATCGCGATGCTGCCGTCCAACGCGCTCGAGCTCGGCCTCTTCCTCGAGTCCGACCGCATGCGAGGCGTGCGCCTCACGCCCGAGACCCTCCAGAACCAGATCGACGTGGTGAAGGAGGAGATCCGCGTGAACGTGCTGAACCGCCCCTACGGCGGCTTCCCCTGGATCGACCTGCCCCCGGTGATGTTCGAGTCGTTCAACAACAGCCATGACGGCTACGGCAGCTTCGTCGACCTCGACGCCGCCACCATCGAGGCCGCGGAGGACTTCTACGGTCGCTACTACGCGCCCGGCAACGCCGTGCTGTCGGTGACGGGGGACTTCGCCGTCGATGAGATCACCGAGTGGATCGAGCGGTACTTCGGCGACCTGGCCCGACGGCCGGTGCTTCCGGTGCCGGACTGCGCCGAGCCGCTGCCCACCGCGGAGCGCCGGGCGGTCAAGGAAGACCCGCTTGCTCCCCTGCCGGCCATCGCCGTGGGCTACCGAGTCCCGGACCCGATCGACCAGCTCGACGAGTACCTCGCCGCCGTCGTGCTCCTGGAGGTGCTGGTCGAGGGGGAGGCGTCGCGCCTCTTCCGGCGGATGGTGAAGCGCGATCGCGTCGTCACCCACATCGGCGGGATGCTGGGCACGTTCGGCGACCCCTTCGACGCCCGCGACCCCGTGATGCTGCAGCTGGTCGGGTACCACCCGGGCGCCGAGGCGGACCAGGTGCTGGCGGCCATCGACGACGAGGTCGCCGAGCTGGCCAACGGCGTCGGCGCCGACGAGCTCGACCGGGTGAAGACCGGGATGGTGTCGGCCCACGTCCGCCGGCTGGACAACCTGTTGAGCCGGGCCACCACCATGGCGGCCCTGGAGCAGCAGCGTGGTCGCGCCGAGCTGGTCAACGAGCTGCCCGCCCTCCTGGCCGCAGTCGATGCCGAGGCCGTGATCGCAGCTGCGGAGCGGTGGCTCAGACCGGATCAGCGGGCAGTGCTCGAGGTCCGGCCCGGAGCGTCGGCATGATCCCCCAGGTCGGGCCGCTCAAGCGCATCAAGCTGCCGACGGTGGCCGAGGCTCAGCTGCCCAACGGCCTCCGAGTCGTCGTGGCTCGTCGGCCTGGCATCCCCCGCTTCGAAGCCAGGCTCGTCATCCCCACGGCGCGCCGCACCGGGGCCGACCGGGCGCGCCAGGGAGTCCTCACCCGCACGCTGCTCTCGGGCACGTCGTCACGCTCGAGCGTCGAGCTGGCCGAGCAGCTGCAGGCGATGGGTGGGACCCTCGATGCCTTCGGTGACTCCGACGAGGTGGGCCTGGCCGGCTCGGCTCTGGCGCCGCACCTGGCTCCGTTCCTCGGGCTGCTCGCTGATGTCGTGCTGCGACCGGCGTTCCCAGCTGACGAGGTCGAGCTCAACCGCGAGCGGTATCGCCAAGAGCTCACGCTGGCTCGCAGCCAGCCGGCCTCCGCGGCGCGCGAGGTGCTGCTCCGACGGCTCTACGGCGACCATCCCTACGGCTGGGGCATGCCAGCCGACGAGGCGGTGGCCAAGGTGCGTCCTGCCGCGTTGCGCACGTTCCATGGCCAGCGGCTGCAGCCAAAGGGAAGCGTGCTCGTCGTCGTGGGCGACGTGCGCCCGGCCGCCGCCTTGGAGCAGGCCAGCGAGGTCTTCGCCGGATGGCCCGACGGCGGCAAGCCGGTGCACCTCCCAGTGGTGGCTTGGCCCACTCCGTCCACCACGACGCTCATCGACCGTCCTGGCGCGGTGCAGACGAACGTGCGCATCGCCGGCGGGGCGATCGGTCGCACCGACCCGGGCTATCCGGCGCTGGCCGTGGCCAACCTGGTCTTCGGCGGCTACTTCATCTCCCGACTCGTCGAGAACATCCGGGAGCGCAGGGGCTACACGTACTCACCCGGAAGCGGGGTCCACCAGCACCGGTTCGCCTCGCACTTCAGCGTGCAGGCCGATGTCGGCACCGAGGTCACCGCCGCGGCGCTCGTGGAGATCCGCTACGAGCTGGCCAGGATGTTGGTGGAGCCGGTGGAGGACTCGGAGCTGCTCTCCGCCAAGCGCTACCTGGCCGGCACCCTGTCCATGGCCATCCAGACGCAGTCCGGCCTGGCGGCCTACCTCAGCCTGCTGGCCAGCCAGGACCTGCCACTCGAGTACCTGCGCGACTTCCCGGCCCGGGCGCAGGCGCTCGACGTGGAGGACATTCGTGCGGCCGCGGTGGAGCACATGGCCCCTCGCCGGCTGCACACCGTGCTGGTGGGCGACGCCTCAGCGGTCCTCGGTTCGTTGGAGGCCTTCGAGCCGATCGAGGTGCAGGGTGGCTGAGGCCACGCCGGAGGGCCGCCCCTTCGACCTGCTCGGCTCCTTCGCGGTGCAGGAGGTCGAGGTGACGCCGCTGCTCCGTCACGTCGAGATCTACACCCGGGGCGGGCTGCTGACCCTGCTGTGGCACGGCGCCCAGGACGCGACGAGTGTGGTGCTGATGGGCGGCGGCGCCGCCGGCGGGCTGCTCGGGCCGGCACAGGGCCTTTACCACGACCTCGGCGTGGCCTTCGCCGAGCAGGGCATCGCGACCATCCGGGTGGGCTACCGGCAGCCCAACGAGCTCGGCGAGTGCGTGCTCGACATGGCCGCCGCCGCCGATCTGGCCGCCCGCGCCGGAGGTGAGCGCTTCGTGACGCTCGGCCACTCCTTCGGCGGGGCCGTGGCCGTCGGGGCCGGCATCGCACTGCCGAGCGTGGTGGTCGGTGTGGTCACCCTTGCCACCCAGTCCGCCGGCTGCGAGCAGGCTGAGCTGTTGTCGCCCCGTCCGGTGCTCGCCATCCACGGCGACCGGGACGAGATCCTGCCGGCCATCTGCAGCGAGATCCTCGTGGAGCTGGCCGGGCCGACTGCGGAGCTGATGATCCTCCGGGGGTGCGGCCACCTGCTGAGCCAGGCGGGCGACGAGCTCCGCGAGCGCCTGCTGCAGTGGGTACCAGCGGTGCTGGCGGCCTGAAGCTCAGCCCTGAGGGGTGAGTGACGCCAGGTGCTTCATCAGACGGCTCTTGCGGCGAGCGGCCTGGTTCTTGTGGATGACGCCCTTGGCCGCCGCCTTGTCGAGCCGCTTGATGGCGGTGCGCACGGTGGCCTCCGCCGTCTCTCCGCCCTGAGGCGCAGCGGCGACGGCGTTCTTCACCCGCGTCTTGATCTCCGAGCGGATCGCCTTGTTCTTCAGCCGAAGAACCTCGTTCTGCTTGTTCCGCTTGATCTGACTCTTGATGTTCGCCATGCGAGATGTGCACCTGGGGGCTAGGAGGGGGACCGGGAGACGTTACCAGAGGCGCAGTGACGCCCCAGGACCGATGACCCGGCCCGGGCCTACGAGCCGGCGGCCGGTGCGACCGTGTCAGCCGCGGCTGCTTCTCGCGTACCGAGCGGCTGCGAGGGACCCTTGGTCGAGTCCTCCTTCGTCTGGCGCTCGGCTTCTGCGTTGATCTCGGCGCCGAAGAGGATGCACAGCGAGGTGAGGAAGAGCCAGAGGAGCAGGACGATGCCGGCGCTGAGGCTGCCGTAGGTCTCGTTGAAGGAGCCGAAGTTGTTGGCGTAGAAGGAGAACAACCCCGACCCGATCAGCCAGAGCAGCGTGGCGATGATCGCCCCCGGGCTGGTCCAGGACCACTTCGGCTCGTCACGGTCGGGGGCATACCGGTAGAGAACGGCCAACCCCACGGCCGCGAGCGCGCCCAGCAGCGGCCACCGCAGGATCGTCACGGCCAAGCGACCCGCCGACCCGAAGTTGTTGAGCACGGCAGGCAGCACGAGGATCACGCCCACGGACACCGCGAAGAAGGCGAGGAACGCGAGGGTGAACACGAAGCCGAGAAGCCGGAGGCGCAGGAACCCCCGGGTCTCGTCCTCGTCGAAGGCCATGTTGGTGGACTCGATGAGCGCACGGGCACCCTTCGAGGCGCTGAACAGTGCCACCAGCAAGGCGATGACCACGCCGATGCCCAACCCGCCGTCGGATGCGTCCGCCAGCCCGGTGAGCTGGTCCTCGGCCAGCTGGGCCACGGAGTCCGGCACCGCACCCCGGAAGCTGTCGACCAGCTCGGTGGCCTGTGCCGGGTCGGCCACGAGACCGTAGATGGACATGCCCGCGATGGCGAACGGGAAGATCGAGAGCATGAGATAGAAGGCGACCCCCGCCGCGAGGATCGTCATGTGGTCGTTCTTCACCTCCGTCTTGGTGCGGAGGATGATGTCCTTCCACCCCTTCGCGGGGATCTTCGTCGGCGCTTCCGCCTCACGGCCTCGACCGTTCTCGTTCGCCCCGTCCGCGCCGCCACCCGCTGCGCCGTTGCGGGTCTCACCGTTGCGGGTCTCGACCGACTGCTTGTTCGCCATGTGCGCCTCTTACCCCAAGTGCCCGACTACGCCAAACGGGGCGTCGAAGTCAGCGGTTGTTGAGGAAGTACTCGTCCCGCGGGAAGAGGTCTCGGTTGAGGCCGTTGGGGGCCGGGCCGGACGGCCGGGTGAGGGCGACGGGCTCCGCGGTGCGCACGAACTGGTCGACGTGGCCGTAGACGTTGGGATCCATCCGCCCGCTGAGGCCCGTTGCCCCGAGGCGTTGGACGATGCTGGCGCGGTCGAACGGAATGGGGCTGTCACTTGCCACGAGGAAGGGCGAGTTGAAGTACGTCGGCACGGTGAACTGCACGACGTGGGCGAACGAGCGAGTGAGGGTCTCGAGGGCTCGCGGCGTCGGCGCCCACTGCGCCAGCATCCCGCCGTCGGCCAGGCGGCTCCGCACGAGGTCGTAGAACTCCACGGAGTAGAGGTTTCCGCTGTAGCCGCTCTGGGGTCGGAGCGTGTCGACCGTGATGATGTCGTAGTCAGCGCCGTCGCCGAGCAGATGCTCACGGCCGTCACCGACGGCGATGTCGACGCGCTCGTCGGCGAGCAGCGCCGCCGTCTCGGGGGAGCCGGATGCGGCGAGGCCCTCGAGCAGATCGATCTGGCCTCCGCAGATCTCGATGGTGTCGATCTCACGGAGACGCTGGTCGGCGGCCATCCCGAACGGGGTGGCGCCGATGCCGAGCCCGAGCGCCATACCCCGTTCCGGACCGGGGTGGAGCAGGGCGGGCAGCAACCCGATCAGGAGGTGGTACTCGTCGTACGGGTAGCCGTTCTGGCTGGAGCCGTTGATGTAGACGGTCTCGATGCCGTTCCGCGGGATGAGGGCGTTCACGCAGGAGCGCTCCTCGGCCAGTGCGAACTCCGCCGGGTCCGCGCTGTGCAGCAAGCCGTAGAGCACCTGGTTGCCCGGGAAGAGGTACAGGGGGACGGCCATGGCGGTGACCACGCCGACCGTCAGGGCGGCACGACGTGCCGGCCGGGGTGAGAGGAGGGCGGCCACGACGGCCGGGATCACCAGCAGTCCTGCGAGCAGCCGGATGGTGCCGGATGTGCCGAGGCGATCAAGCAGCACGAAGCCGGTCAGGA
>CADCTF010000151.1 GCA_902805655.1 uncultured Acidimicrobiales bacterium | reverse complement strand
GTAGAGCCACTCGATCGACCACATCGCCATGGCGACGAGGATCGGTTCGAGGTCCTTCCCGGCCGGGGTGAGGTGGTACTCGTTCCCCCGGCCGGTCGGGGACGGCCACGTCTCCAGCACGCCCTTGCGCTCGAGGTGACGGAGGCGGTGGGTGAGCAGCGTCCGGGAGATGCCGGGCAAGCCCCGGGCGATGTCGTTGAAGCGGGTGTTGCCCATGACGAGCTCGCGCACGACGAGCGGGGTCCACCGGTCCGCCAGCACATCCGTGGTCAACGAGATGGGGCAGTAGGTGCCGTAGTCAGGCATGGCCACATCGTCGCGCGCCGGCGCCCCAGAGTCCCGAAGTTGTACCAGCTGGGTCCAGAACCAGTACTAGGACGTGGCCCGCCCGGTCGTCATCCTTCGGTGATGACCACAATGCAGATGCAAACCACCACAACCGAAGAGCTGGTGGGGAGGGCCGCCACGATCGGCGCCGCTCTCGCCTCCTCCGCCATCCTCCACGATCGCGACGGCACGTTCGTGCAGGAGGGATACGACGCCCTCCGCTCGGCCGGGTTGCTCGCCCTGGCTGTTCCCGTCGAGCTCGGAGGGCTCGGCGCCACCCCACGGCAGATCACCGCCGTGCAGCGCGAGCTCGCTCACCACTGCGGTTCGACGGCACTGGCGTCGTCGATGCACCAGCACGTCACCGCCTTCACGGCCTGGCGCTACCGCCGGGGGCTTCCCGGCGCCGAGGCCACCTTGAGGCGGGTCGCGGACGACGGGATCGTACTCGTCTCCACGGGCGGGGCCGACTTCACCTCACCGCGAGGGGAGGCGGTGAAGGTGGAGGGCGGCTACAGCGTGTCCGGTCGGAAGGTCTTCGCCAGCCAGTCGACCACCGGCACCGTGATGTCGACCATGTTCGCCTTCGACGACCCCGAGCAGGGCAGGCGCGTGCTGAACATGGCGGTGCCGCTCGCCAGCGACGGCGTCACGCTGGTCGACAACTGGGACGCCATGGGCATGCGCGGAACTGCCAGCGGCGACATCGTGCTCGAGGACGTCTTCGTGCCCGATGAGCGGGTGGTCGCCAACCGTCCGCACGGCGTGGTGGACGGCCCCCTGCAGGTGATCTTCAGCATCGCCTTCCCGATCGTGTCGGGCGTGTACCTGGGCGTCGCAGAAGCGGCGTACAGCAACGCCCTCGAGGTGGCCATGCGCAAGGCGGACGACCCCGTCGTCCAGCGCCAGATCGGGCTGATGGCCCACCGGCTGCGGGTGGCGAGCTGGGCGCTCGATGGAGCCTGCGACGCGGCCGGCGACGATCCTCAGCCGTCGATGGAGACCGTCGCTGCCGTCATGGCAGCCAAGCGGGAGATCGCCCTCGCCGGGATCGAGGTGTGCGACGTCGCCATGGAGGTGGCCGGAGGGGCCGCCTTCTTCAAGGGAAGCGTCATCGAGCGCGCGTACCGGGACATCCGAGCCGCCAAGTTCCACCCGCTGACCCCCGAGCAGACCCTGCTCCACGCCGGCCAGCTGGCCCTTGGGTTCCCCGCCGACCGCTTCTGAGCCGGCCCGACACCGACATCGAGCGCGTCGGGCGATCGATCAGGAATCGAGAAGCCCCACCGCGCACGGCACTCGTACATTCCGCATCGAGCAGTCTTCGCGACAAGGAGGAGAAGCGATCCATGAAGACGATGACGTGCCGAGAGCTGGGCGGGCCCTGCGAGCTGCCCCACCGCGGAGCAGATGCGAACGAGGTGATCCAGCTGCAGGACAAGCACCTCAAGGACGCGGTCGCCGCGGGCGACGAGAGCCACGCGAGCGCCCTGGCCGACATGAAGCGGAGGTGGAAGCGTCCGGTCTCCGGGTTGGGGTGGTACCGCCAGGCCAAGCGTGACTTCGCCGCCCTACCCGAGGGCTGATCGGAAGGCCGAGGCCTGAATATCGTTCACTCTTCTGAAGATCGTTCCGCGTCCGAATGGGCCCCCTCTCCCGACGTTTGACGCTACGGTTCCGTTACGGCAACGGGTTTCCCGGGGGGGAAGCGGCTCGTCTTGCCGAGCTCGGAGGATGGCCATGCCGTTGTCGTCGTGGGGGAAGCGTCGCTCCTGGGCTCCCGCCGCACTTGCGCTCTCAGTGCTCCTCGTCGGAGCGTGCGGCGGCTCCGATACGTCAGCCGGCGGGCAGGACGAGGACGACCTCACGCCCCAGGCCGGTGGCGCGCTGACGATGGCCATCGAGGCCGACAGCAGCGGGTTCTTCCCGCCAGTGGTGTCCGGCCGGGGGATGATCATGCAGTCGATCTACGACACCCTGATGGCGGTCGACGACAAGGGCAGCGTCAAGCCCTACATGGCCGAGTCGCTGACGCCCAACGCAGACTTCACGGTATGGACGCTGAAGCTCAGGCCCGGCGTCATGTTCCACGACAACACCCCGCTCAATGCGGCGGCGATCAAGGACAACGTCGACAACTACCACAGGGCCTCCGGGTCGCGAACTGCGCCGATCGTCGCCGTCGTGAGGTCGGTTGACGTCGTGGACGACTTGACCGTCACCTACTCCCTGGCCGGCCCCAACGGCGCCTTCCCCAGCCTGCTGAGCGGCGTGCTGGGCATGCCGTTCTCGCCCACCGCGGTGAACGCGATAGGCAAGGACAAGTTCACCTCCGCCCCTGTTGGCGCCGGGCCCTTCGTCTTCGTGAGCTGGCAGCGCGATTCCGCACTCGTCGTCAAGAAGAACCAGAACTACTGGCAGAAGGACAAGGGCCTGCCCTACCTCGACCAGATCACCTTCGTGCCCATCCCCGACGAAGATGCCCGGCTGGCCACCTTGCTGTCGGGCGAGACCGACATCATGCAGACCGTCCGCCAGGCTCATCTCGTCCGCCGGGCGGCCGCAGACGGCTCGATCAAGAACTACCCCCACATCGGCAACGTCGTCGCCTCCATCAACTTCAACATGGGCAAGCCGCCTACCGACGACCTGCGGGTGCGCAAGGCCCTCGCCTGGGCGGTCGACCAGCGTGAGCTCATCTCCGTACAGGGGCTGGAAGAGGTCGCTCCGGTGGTCAAGCAGCTCTTCGCCAAGGACTCGCCCTACTACAGCCCCAGGGCGGACGACGCGTTCGCGCACAACGACATGGGGAAGGCGAAGGCTCTGCTGCGGGAGTACATCAACGACCCCACTCGGTCGGACGGCAAGCCGGTCGGCACGCCTCCCTTCGCCACGCTCCAGACCACGGCGGGCGTCTCCAGCCTCAACGACCTGATGCTGGTGTACCAAGCGCGGTGGAAGGAGGCGGGCATGGACATCGAGCTCGTGTTCTTCGACCAGGCGACACTCGTCCAGAGGATCACGGGAACGGCTCCCGACTTCAAGGGGCAGTTCGACATCAGCACCCACCGCAACGGGAGCGATGACGACCCGGACGTCTTCTACAACTCCTATGCCGCCCGCACCAACGCGGCGAACCTGCTCGACATCGACGACGCCCGGGTTCGCGAGCTCGTCGAGCAGGGCCGGGCCAGCGGTGATCCCGAGGTTCGCAAGAAGATCTACCAGGACCTGATGGTTCGGGTCAACGAGCTGCAGGCGTACACCTTCCACGGTGGCCTGGCCACGGCGCTGGGGGCTAAGCCCGACATCAAGAACATCGCCGGCTGGAAGCTGCCCGACGGATCCCTCGGTGAGGGACACCCCGGTGCGAGCCCCCGTTTCGTGGAGATCTGGCGCCAGCGCTGATCGGCTCGAGAAGCAGCCAAGCGCACCGGGAGCGAAAATGCCTTGCGCAATCACTCCCAGGTGGGAAGGTTGTCGTGAACTGTCGGAGCGGAGAAGGGAGGTCGGGACGAGATGACGAACGCCACTGTTCCTCCCCCGGCCCCGCTCCGCCCCGTTCGCACGCGCTGACGTAACGCTCGTCACGCCGCCGACCCATAGGCGTCGCGCCTCGCCGGGAGCCACTTGCTGGTCCCGATGAAGGAGACGTCTGCATGGATGCACCCTGGTTGATCGCCGACCCGGAGCCCTACGAGGAATACGACCTCGGACCACTGAAGACGGGCAAGGAGGCGGAGGTGTTCCTGGTCGAGCGCCTGGCCGCCGACGGGCGCAGCTGCCTGCTGGCCCACAAGCGCTATCGCCCGAGGCTGGTGACGCACAAGGGGGAGCTGCAGGACCTCGGCTTCCAGCGCGCCTCGAGCTTCGTGAACGACTCGGCCTACCGGAGCGAGCGTTCGATCGCGAACAGCCGAGACCAGCGCGCCGCCGCGAAGAAGACCCGTCACGGTCGAGCCGTGCTCAACCATGAGTGGCCGGCCAACGAGTTCGACATGCTCGAGCGGATGGCTCGAGCCGGTGTCACGGTTCCGCTGCCGGTGTCCCGGACCACGGACGGGCTGTTGATGCAGTACATCGGCGACCGCACCATGGCGGCGCCGCGCCTCGTGCAGGCCGGGTTGAGCCGGGCCGGCCTCCAGCAGGCGGCCACGATGCTGGTGGACAACCTGCATCGCATGGTCGGAGCCGGTGTCGTGCACGCCGACCTGTCCGTCTTCAACCTGTTGTGGTGGGAGGACGTGCTGTTCGTGATCGACGTGCCGCAAGCCGTCGACATCGGCACCAACGCGCAGGCGTTCGAGTTCCTGCACCGGGATCTCGAGAACGTGGGGACGTGGTTCCGCTCGAAGGGCGTGGCCCTCGACGCGGAAGACGTGTTTCGTGACCTGGTGGCCGAGGCGACCGGCTCCACCTAGCGCCCCTGGGCCAAGCACACACCAGAGCCTCGGAGACGTTGCGCAGATACGTTGACGGCATGGGATACGAGTGCATCGAGGTGCATCCAGCCGATGACGTGACCACGATCACGATGAACATGCCGGGGCGTCGCAACGCACTGTCCCTGGCCCACCTGACGGAGCTGCTCCGCGCCTTCGAAGAGGCCGGAAAGAGCTCGGCCAAGGGGGTGATCCTGGCCGCCAACGGCCCCGTGTTCTCGGCCGGCCACGACCTGTCGGAGGTGGCCGGCCTCGATCTGGCCGGCACGCGAGAGCTCCTGTTGATGTGCACCCGTCTGACGGAAGTGATGCAGTCGGTCCCTCAGGTGGTCATCGCACGCGTGCATGCATTGGCCACTGCTGCCGGTTGTCAGCTGGTGGCCTCGGCGGACCTGGCCGTCGCAGCCGACACCGCCGCGTTCGCCACGCCCGGCGGACAAGGCGGTTGGTTCTGCCACACGCCCCTGGTCGCCGTCGCGCGCGCCATCGGTCCGCGACGGGCGCTGGAGCTCGGCATCCTCGGAGAACGGATCGATGCGGCCACCGCCCTCGACTGGGGACTCGTGCATCGCGTCGTGCCCGCGGCCGAGCTCGACGTCGCCACCGGTGAGCTGATGGCCAAGGCCACTCGCGGCAGCGCGCTGTCCAAGGGACTGGGGAAGCAGGCCTTCTACACGCAGGTCGGCATGCCTCAGCCGCAGGCGTATGCGTACGCGGTGGAGGTCATGGCGTCGTCGAGCCAGCTGCCCGATGCCAAGGAGGGCATGAACGCGTTCGTGGAGAAGCGCCCCCCTCGCTGGTAGCGCGCGCTCGGCCTAGGCGCGGCTGCCTCGCGTGAGCGCCCGGAGGTTCCGGCGCAACCCTCGCCGAGCTTCCCTGAACGCCCGACGGGTCGAGCCCCGCATCCGGCGAGCGGCCTCCCTGCTCCGCCGCCACGGCGACCTTGTCCCTGCGCCCACGGCGCGCAGCCGAGCCGACAGGCGGCGACCCAGGCCGGCCAGCGGCCGCCACCACCAGCGCGCGAAGTGCAGGAGCCCACCGCCCACCGCACGACCGCCCGACGCGAGCAACCGTGCCCGGGCTCGTACCACCAGTGCGGCGCCGACGAAGGGCCCGGCGACCACCTGGAGAACGATGAAGCCCAACCGGCGCAGGAGGCGACCAACGGTGCGCGTCGCGGCGAGCGCTCGCTCCCCCACCGCGCTCAGTGCCCTGAACCCGGCACGCGCTCCCGCGGCCACGAGGCCGGCGAACCGCATGATCGGCGCCAGCACCGCCCACGCCGTGGCGCGGACCGCGCCGAGCGCGACGCGCGTCGCCCGAATGACCACCCCGCCAAGCGCCCCGAGCAGTGCCCAGGCGCCCGTGAGTCCACGACCGATCCATCGTCCGGGAACAGGTCGTCGACCAGATCGTCGAGGTCATCACGTCCCCGCCGGCTCCGGTCGCTCTCCAGCGTCACGAGCTCACCAGGCCGGTGAGGCACCACGACGAGGGAGCGGTGTTCGGGCTTCGCACCGGGGTGGTGATCATCTTGTCATCCGCTCCAGTATGGGCACCGACTTCGGTGCTGCTCCGCCTAGCTCGCTCCCCGCGCCTCGGCTCCGATGCGCCGCTCGTCTTCGGCGAGGTCGCTCTCGGCCAGCCTCAGGAGAGAGTCGAGCCCCAGTGCCGTCGCTCGGGCGACACTCTCCCTGCTCAGCTCCACCGCCCGCTCGGCATCGCCCGGGCGACCGCGGGCGACCAGCATGCCGCGGCGGTAGATCCCGGTCATGAGGGCGAAGACCTTCGCCCCGATCTTCTCGTGCATGGCCTGCGCCCGCTCGAAGTGGTGCTCCGCGACCTCCCACTGCCCGAAGGTTGCGGCCAGCCGAGCCAGGTAGAGGTCGACGCTGCCGACGTACACCGCCGCGGATCCGATGTGCACGTTGCGGCCCGAGAGCGGCGCCAGCAGCTCGTACAGGCGGCGGGCACCGTCCACGTCGCCCAGTGAGGCGGCCGCCGACGCCAGCATGGCCATGCCGGCGTGCCACATGGCATCGCGAGGTAGCGCCGCGAAGTCGTCGGCAGCGAGCGGCTCGTACGCCTCTCGCAGAACCTCGCGGTTGCCGGTGCTGACGCCGATGACCAACAGCCCGGTGCGCCACACGGGGAGGTCCGGGTAGTCGCGCACGTTGGCACGCACCACCGCCTCCAGCTCGCCGGCTCGGCCCTGGTGCATCCGGAGGAAGAGCATCTGGCCTGCGAACGCGTTCAGGGCGGTGTGGCCCTGTGCCTGCTGGCCGACCTCGAGCGCCGCCGGTATGAGCTGCTCGGCCTCGGCCAGCCGCCCGTCCAGCAGGGCCCGCATGGCGTCCCAGTGGAGCTTCCACCACCGGAACTGCGGCCGGTGGACCTTTTCCGCCAGATCGGCCACCGCCTGGATTCCCTCGTCGACCGCGGCCAAGTCGTTCAGCTCCAGGTAGGCGGCGACCAGGAACGTGTGGCCCTGCAGGGTCAGGTCGCGGTCGCCCAACGCCTCGGCCAGGTTGAGCAGCTCGTGCGCGATCCCCAAGCGCTCGACGACGGTTCCCGGCAGCCAACGGGCGGCATGCCGCGCGCTGAGCGCCAGGGCCATGGAGTGCTTGTCCCCCATCCGGGACGCCATCCCCAAGGCCTCTTCGCTGAGCGCTTCCAGCCGAGCGATGTCGTGGGAGAAGTACAGCGCTGCGGCCAGGCGGGCCAGGAGCTGGCACCGCAGGGCGCTGTCGTCGTGGCCGAGCGCGTCGAGCGCCTCTTCGAGGACTTGCACCGTGGCCAGGTCCACGCGTCCCCACTCCGCCCCGAAGCCGACGGCCTGGCACGTGGCGTGGCGCAGCGCGGCACGGCCCTGCAGATCCCGATCGCCGAGCTCCTTGCTCAGCTCGATGGCGGAGGCGGCGACGGACCGGGCTTCGGTGGGGTCCCCGGAGGCCTGGAGCGCCTCGCTCGAGCCGAGCAGCAGCTCGGCGCGCTGGCCCGGCTCGGTGGCGAAGGCCAGGCCGCGCTGGAAGAGCTCGGCCGCCTCCTCGTAGGCGAGCGCGTCCATCGCGGCGCACCCGGCCCGTCGGGCGTACGACACCGCCTTGTCGACGTCTCCCGCCGGAGCGCCGAGCAGGAAGTGGTGGGCGATGACGTTCAGGTTGACGTCGTCGTCGCGAGAGGCGTTCTCGAGTGCGCTGGCGACACGGCGGTGGTGCAGCGCCCGCCGGGTCGCCGAGATGTCGCCGTAGAGCACCTGGCGGATGAGCGCGTGGCTGAACGCATAGCGCCCGTACTGCGTGCGGTCCTCGGTCACCACCTCCGCGGCCAGCGCCTCCTCGATGTCATCGAGCACGCCATCGGTCGAGAGCCCGCAGACCTGGGCGAGCAGGTCGAGCTCGAACTCCCGCCCGATCACCGCGGCCAGCTGCAGGATCCGCGTGGCCGAGGGCGACAGCCGTTCGATGCGGCGATCGAGCACCTCCCGCACGGTCTCGGGCACGCCGCCGTCATCGGCTCCGGGTGCGTAGAGCCACCGTCCGCCCTCCTGCCGCAGAGAGCCGCTCTCCAAGAGGTGCCGGAGCACCTCCCCGATGAAGAAGGGGTTGCCTTCGGTCTCACGGCTCACGGCCTTGAGGAGCGCGGAAGGCGCACCCGGGACGTCGAAGGCCTCGATGAGCTCCGCCACCTCGGGCTCGTCCAATCCGGCGACGGCGACGTTGTGCGCCAACCCCTCTCGCCGGAGCTCGACGAGCACCTTGGCCAGCGGGTCGTGGCGACTCACCTCCACGTCGCGATAGGTGGCGAGCACCAGGACAGGCACGTCCGTCGAAGCTCGCAGCACGTGGGTGAGGAGCAGCAGGGTCGGATGGTCGGCCCACTGCAGGTCGTCCAGCACGAGGAGGATGGGGGCCTGGGCGGATGCGTCCCGCAACAGTGCGACGACCGACTCGAACAGCAGGAACCGCTCGGTCTCAGGGTCTTGGCGAGCCACCGGGCCCGCAGGCGGCCGTCCCGTCGCCAGCTCGGGAAGCAGTCGCGTGATCAAGGGCTCGTACTCGCCGCGGCCTGCGAGCAGCCGCTCGACGCCGATGTGGTCGACCAGCCGGCGCATCGCCTCGGCCATGGCCTGGTACGGCCGGAAGCTCTCCTGGTAGCTGCGGCCGAAGAGGACGGTGGCGCCCTGGCCGTGGAGGTCGCGGGCGAGCTCGTCGGCGAGTCGCGTCTTGCCGATGCCCGGTGGCCCCGACACGGTCACCAGCATCGAGCCGCCGGCGATGACGTCGGCCCAACGCCGGTGGAGGCCGGCGAGCACGTCCTGGCGACCGACGTGGGTGGTGGGCGCCGGACGGGTGAAGTGGCTCGGCAGTGGCACCCGCCCCGATGCCTCGATCGCCACGTGCGCACGCTGGTCATCGCGAACGAGTCGCTCGTCGACGAGCTCGAAGACGTCCTCGGGCCGGGCAAGTCCCTTGAGCTGCTGTCGGCCCTTCGCGACCAGCGCAGTACCTGCCGGCAGCCGGTCGGAGGCGAGGCTCGCGGTCGCACCGGAGAGCATCGTCTGGCCGCCGGCCGCCAGGCCCCGAAGGCGAGCCGTGCGACTCACCGTCGACCCGAAGTAGTCGCCATCGCGAAGCTCGGCGGTGCCGGTGTGCAGCCCGGCTCGCACCCGCAGGCGGATCCCCACCGGCCAGTCCTCCTCGGCGAGCGCACGATGGACGCCGACGATCATGGCCACGGCACTGTGGGCCCTGGGGAACACGGACAGCGTGCTGTCCCCCTCGCCCTGGGACCGCGGGAGACGACCACCGTGCTCGTCGACCAGCTCCGCGATGTGGTCGCGGAGCCGCGTCATGGCCACCTGCATCCCCGCCGGGTTCGCGTCCCACTGGGGCGTCGAGTCCTCCACGTCGGTGAGGCAGAACGTCAGCTCGCCGGTGGGAAGATCAGCCTCGTAGGCATGCTCCAGGCGTTCGACCAGCTCACGCGCTCGGCTCGGGCGCCGAGCCGGATCCGGGTCGAGCCCACGCGCCAGGGCCCGCCGGGCGACCTTCACCAACGCTGGATCGATCCCGTCCAGGTGACGGTCGGCGTCCACGCGGGACTCACCGGTGAGCAGGGTGAAGGCGGTCGCCGCCAGCCCGTAGACATCGGATGCCGGGGACGGGTGGTCGCCCCGCGCCAGCTCCGGCGCGAGCCACGGTTGTGCGCTCGAGCCCGTGATCGAGGGCCGGATGCCCGCATTGGTCAACCAAAGGACACCGCTCGGCGACAGGACCAGGTGCGCGGGACACACGGAGCCGTGCGCAAAGGGCGGGTCCTGGTCGTGCAGGTGGTCGAGGACGTCAGCCGCCTGCCGGAGCCACCGCAGCACGGCCGAGGGTGGGAGCCCGGGATCACCCCGTTGGTCCAAGCTTTGGGAGAGCGGGGTGCCCTGGACCCAGTCGCGCACCAGCACGTGCTCGTCGCCGTCGAAGAAGTCGTCCCGCACGACCGGCAGGCCGGGGTGCGGGGCCATCGTCAGCAGCGCGTGGGCGTCGCGCAGGAGGTGCTCGCGCTCCTCCGCCGACCGGACGGGCCGGACCCCGAGCCAGACGGCGCGCCCGTGCTGGCGGTCGACCGCACGGAACACGCGGCACTCCCCCTCCTGGCCGAGCGCCTCCAACACCTCGTACCGCCCTCCGAAGAGACCTTGCCCAGAGGCCACGGGAGCCAGGCTATTTCGTCCTGAGCCCGTCCGTCCGTCCAGGAATCGAACCTCTCCGAGGCCGCCCGCACTCGGTCGGCATCGGCTCAGTCCGACGGTGCCAGTCGGACGTCGGCGGTGGCGCGCGCCGAGGGGGCGCACCCCTCGCAATAGCCGGGGAGCGCGAAGTGCCGAGCCTCGAGCTCGAAGCGGAACTGCGAGCTGAGCACGGCCCGGAGGGGGTCCAGCGTCTTGGCCGGGATCTCGACCACTTGGCCGCACGACTCGCACACCAGGTGCTGATGCCGATCCTCGAACAGGTGGTAGACGGCCGGCCCGTGTCCCAGGTGCACGTGGTCCACGACGCCCAGCGTCTCCAGGTCGTCGAGGAAGCGGTACACCGTCGACTCCGAGATGTCGGGATGGACCACGTGCACCTCGGCCGTGAGCTGCTCGGCCGTCAGGTGCTCACGGTGCAGCAAGAGCGCCTGCAGGATGGCCCGTCTCGCCGTCGTCACCCGGCCGCCGCGCAACCGGAGCAGCTCTAGCACCCGATCGAGCGGTTCGGAGGTCGGCATCTTCCGACAGTAGCGGGGAGCAAGAAGTTGCGACCTGTTGGCATTAGCGTCCAGATCGCCTTAACTTCCGGAGATGCCGGTACGCAAGAAATCGAGCGGGACTGTCGTCCTGCTGCTGGTGTTGGGGTTCCTCTTGGCCGCATGCGGCGAGGCCGGCGATGAGGGAGGGGGGGGCTCGGCGGACGGGCGGCTGCGGGTGGCCACCACCGTTGCTCCGATCACGAGCATCGTGGCCAACATCGTCGGCGATCGCGCCGACGTGGAGGGCATCGTCCCGGAGGGCACCAACTCCCACACGTTCGAGCCCAAGCCGAGCGTGGCCCGACTGCTGAGCCGGGCCGACGTGGTCTACCTCAACGGCCTCGTGCTGGAGGAGCCAACCAAGGAGCTGGCCAAGGGCAACCTGAAGCCCGGCGCCGAGCTCGTCGAGCTCGGCACGTTGGCCATCTCGCCGAGCGAGTACCTCTACGACTTCTCGTTCCCCAGGGAAGAGGGCAAGCCGAACCCGCACCTCTGGACAGATCCCACATTGGTCCGCACCTATGCCCGGATCGTGCGGGACGACATGTCGAAGCGCGACCCGCCCAACGCGGAGTACTACGCGGCCAACTTCGACAAGTTCTCTGCGCTGATCGACGAGCTCGACGCAGCGATGCGCACGTCGTTCGCGACGATCCCCAAGCGCGAGCTGCTCACCTACCACGACGCTTACGCCTACTTCGCCAAGACGTACGACTGGAAGGTGATCGGCGCCATCCAGGTGTCGGACTTCGAGGACCCGACGGCCGCCGAGGTCGGTGCCCTCATCAACCAGGTGAAGAGCCAGGGGGTGAAGGCCATCTTCGGTTCCGAGGTCTTCCCCAGCCCGGTCCTCGAGCAGATCGGCAGGGAGGCCGGCGTGAGGTACGTCGACGAGCTGCGTGACGACGACCTTCCGGGGAAGCCCGGTGAGCCCGAGCACTCGTGGCTGGGCCTGATGCGCTTCGACTACATCACCATGACCGAAGCACTCGGCGGGAACGCGGCCGCCCTCAGGGCGGTCGAGGTCCGTAACGTCGCGCCGGACCGGGCGAAGTACCCCCAATGAGCGACCGGCGAGCCACGCCGCTGCTGCGGCTGGAGCGCGTCACCTGCAGCTACGCCTCCACCCCCGTTCTGGTGAACGTCGACCTCACCATCACCGACTGCCAGTTCACCGGCGTCGTCGGCCCATCGGGTTCGGGCAAGACGACGCTGTTGCGCGTTCTGCTCGACAGCGTTCGCCCCTTGGCCGGGGCGGTGCACCGCAAGCCCGGTCTGCGGATCGGCTACGTGCCCCAGGTCGATGCCATCAACTGGAGCTTCCCGGTGACGGTTGCCGAGTGCGTGCTGATGGCCCGCACCCGAGGTCGGATCCTGCCGTGGCGCAGCCAGGCGGAGAAGGCCGAGGTGCTCGAGGTGCTCGAGCGTCTCGGCATAGCGCACCTGGCCAACCGCCACATCCGCGAGCTCTCCGGCGGTCAGCAGCAGCGCGTGTTCATCGCCCGGGCCATGCTCGGCCGGCCGGAGCTGCTGCTGATGGACGAGCCGACCTCCGGCGTCGACGTGCGCACGCGCCATGAAGTGCTGCATCTCCTCGAGGACCTGCACCGCGACGGCCTGGCCATCGTCCTGACGACCCACGACCTCAACGGCATGGCGGCCCACCTCCCCCACCTGGTGTGCCTCAACACCGAGGTCATCGGCGCGGGCACGCCGCGGGAGGTGCTCACGGCCGACGTGCTGGAGCGGACCTATGGCGCCAAGGTGCGGATCCTCGAGCACGCCGGCATGCCCGTGGTGCTCGACGACTACGTGGCCCGCGACAACGTCGTGTCACTGCGGAGGACCGGGGCCTAGTGGACACCCTGTTGCAGCCGTTCGAGTTCGAGTTCTTCCGCAACGGCGTGGTGGTCGCCACCTTCGCCGGAGCGCTCTGTGGGCTCGTCGGCGTGTACGTGGTGCTGAAGGGCATGAGCTACATCGGCCACGGCCTCTCGCACGCCATCTTCGGCGGCTTCGCGGCCAGCTCGTTGCTGGGCGTCAACTTCCTCCTCGGTGCCGGCGCCTGGGGGGTCGCCTCCGCCCTGATGATCAACGGCGTGACCCGGCGTCGGGTGATCGGCGCCGACGCGGCCATCGGTGTCATCACCACCGCCTCGTTCGCGCTCGGCCTCGCCCTGTTCGCCGTCTTCGGCCGCGCCGGGCGAAGCTTCGACGCCGCCCTCTTCGGCAGCATCCTCGGCGTGTCCCGCTCGGACGTGTGGGCCGTCATCGCCGTCACCGCCGCCGTGGCGCTGGTGGTGTTCCTCTTCTACCGTCCGCTGCTCTTCACCACCTTCGACCCGGAGGTGGCCGAGGCGTCAGGCGTGCCCACCGCCCGCATCGATGCGCTGTTGATGGTGGTGCTCGCCGCGTCGATCCTGGCCACCATGCAGGTGCTCGGCGTGACGCTCATCGCGGCCACGCTCGTGATCCCGGCCACCGTCGCCCGGATGCTCACCGACTCGTTCAGCCGCATGCTCCTGCTGGCCACGGGCATCGGCGCGTTCACCGGCTTCGTCGGCATGAACCTCAGCTACCACCTCGACGTGCAGTCCGGCCCCACCATCGTGCTCGTCGGAGCCGCCCTCTTCGGCGTGGTCTTCGCCATCACCGGCCGGCGGGGCCTGCACCGCACCGCCGGCATGCAGGAGCACGGAGCACCTGCCGTCAAGGACCTGCGGACCACCGCCGGGTAGCCCGCCGAGCGGGAGTCCCAGCCGCGACACCAACCACTCGCCGGACAGGAATACGGTACGTGTGACGCCCGTCACACGTAGCCACTCGTCCGCGTGTGCGCCGTCCTAACTCAGGGGGACCCATGAGCCACTTCAGTGCCCGCCTCCGGCTCCGTGCCGTTGCGCTGCTGGCTGTCACGAGCCTGGTGGTCGGAGCTTGCGGCTCCGACGGCGGCGGCGGCTCCGACGACACGGCGCTGAGCGACGGCCCACCCAAGCCGGGCGGCCGCGTCGTCATCGGGCTGGAGGCGGAGACCGCCGGTTGGCAGCCGGGAAAGGACTCTGCGGCTGAGTCCGGCGCCTCGGTGAACCGCGCCATCTACGACACGCTCCTCATGCGTGACCGGAGCGGCAAGATGCGGCCCTTCCTCGCGGAGTCGCTGGAGACCAGCGACGACCTCAGGGAGTGGACGGTCAAGCTGCGGCCGAACATCAAGTTCCACGACGGCACGGAGCTCAACGCCGCCGTGCTGAAGGACAACTTCGACAAGGTGCTCACAGCCACGGGTGCCCGTACCAGGGCGACGCTGGCCGGGACGACGATGATCGTCGTCGATCCGCTGACGGTGCGGTACACGCTCGAGCGTCCGAACGCCGCCTTCGCCGACACGCTCGCCGGCGCGGCCGCCATGCCGTTCTCCATGGCCAACTACGAGGCCCGCGGGGCCGACATCTCGGCCCACCCGGTGGGAACCGGGCCGTTCATCTTCGTCAGCTGGGTGCGGGACAGCCAGCTCGTCGTGAAGAAGAACCCCAACTACTGGATCCAGGGCCTCCCCCACCTGGACGAAGTGGTGTTCAAGCCGATCCCCGACGAGGACGCCCGGCTGGCCAGCCTGCAGTCCGGTGAGATCGACATGATGCACACGCTGCGCCAGAGCCTCGTCAAGAAGGCGAAGGACACCGCGAAGGGCTACGGCTTCGAGGTGTACGAGTTCCTCGGCAACAACGCCGGGGCGAACATCTTCAACACCGGCAAGCCGCCCCTCGACGACAAGCGGGTGCGCCAGGCGCTGGTGCATGCCTTGGATCAGGAGGCTGCCATCGAGGTCCTCGGCGGTGGCGGCATGGTGCCGCCCTCGACCCAGCTCTACAGCCGGGACTCGCCGTGGTACTCGGAGAAGGCGGCGGCCACCTATCCGAAGAAGGACGTGGAGAAGGCCAAGCAGCTGCTCGCTTCCTACGTCAACGATCCCAGCCGCTCGGACCGGAAGGCGCCCGGCACGCCCGTCAGCGTGCGCTTCGACTGCCCGCCGGATCCTTCGTTGGTCGACCTGTCTCTGCTCACCCAACAGCAGTGGGCGGCAATCGGCGTGCGGACCGAGCTCCGCCAGGTCGAGCAGTCCGTGCACATCACCGAAGCGGTGGGCACCCCGCCTGACTACACCGCCGACTACGACGTCAAGTGCTGGCGCCTCGGCTCCGAGAACGACCCGGATCTCGGGACGGCGTTCGGCCCCCCCAAGGGCGCAGCCGCCAACGTGACCGACTTCAGCACCCCTCGGCTCACCGAGCTCCTCGAGCGTGGGCGCACCACCTCGGAGTTCGAGGACCGCAAGAAGGTCTACGAGGAGATCTCGATCCTCTTCAACGACGAGGTGCCGTTCTCGCTCGGCGGACCCACGTTGTCGATCGTCGCGGCCAAGCCCTACGTGCGGAACGTGACCGAGTGGACCTTCCCGGACCGCACCACCAAGGGACCGCCCATCGCCCAGTCCGTCATCACCGTCCGTGAGCTCTGGCTGAACCGGTAGCCCTGCAGCCCCTGCGAACCGCGATGCCCCCGATCGTCGGCGCTGGTAGGCATGCCTGATGGCCGGCTACCTCTTGCCCGATCGTCTGATCACCTCGCTCGACGAGCACCTGGCGTCCGACGTCGGCGGCCTGGGAGTCGCCCGGGCCCAGGAGCTCGGCCCGGCCGGAACCATCGAGGAGGTCCTGCGCTCGGGCCTGCGGGGCCGGGGCGGCGGGGGCTTCCCCACCGGCCGCAAGTGGGCCGGCGTGGCCGGGCAGGACGAGGACCGGCGCTACCTCGTCTGCAACGGCGCCGAAGGCGAGCCCGGCACCTTCAAGGATCGGGCCATACTCCGGGCGAACCCGTACCAGGTGGTCGAAGGCATGATGATCGCGGCGTTCGCGATAGGGGCGGCGGAGGCGTTCATCTGCCTGAAGGACACCTTCCAGCGGGAGATCCAGGCCGTCACCCGGGCGATACAGGAGCTTCAGGGAGCCGGCATCGGCGAGCACTGCACCGTCACCGTGGTGGCCGGGCCGGACGAGTACCTGTTCGGCGAGGAGAAGGCGATGCTCGAGGTGATCGAGGGCAACCCGCCCCTGCCCCGGTGGTTCGCACCGCACGAGCACGGGGTGTTCGCCACCTCGCCACAGCTCGGGTGGGAGTCGACCGCCGGACGCCACGACATCGCCCGGCCCGGCGCCAACCCGACGCTCGTCAACAACGTCGAGACCCTGGCCAACGTGCCCCACATCCTCGCTCGCGGGGCGGACTGGTTCCGATCCAGGGGTACCGCCGAGTCACCCGGAACCATCGTGGCGACCGTCGTGGGTGACGTGGTGGCTCCCGACGTGGGGGAGGTCGAGCTCGGCACCCCACTGCGGAAGGTGATCGACGCGGTCGGCAGCGGCCTGCACCACGGGCGGTCGATCAAGGCGGTCTTCTCCGGCGTGGCCAACGCCGTGCTGAGCGCCGACGGGTTGGACGCGCCCCTCAGCTACGAGGGGCTCGCCGGCGTGGGCAGCGGGATGGGCTCGGCCGGCTTCATCGTCTACGACGACACCACCTGCATGGTCGAGGTCGCGTACCTCTACTCGCGCTTTCTCTCCATCGAGTCCTGCGGGCAGTGCCCGCCCTGCAAGATCGGCTCGTCCGCGATCACCGGTCACCTCGAACGGCTGGAGACCGGGGTGGGAGACGACAGCGATCTCGCCGGCATCGCCCGGTGGCTGACCCGGGTGACCGACGGCAACCGGTGCTACCTCGCCATCGAGGAGCAGGTCGTGGTGAGCAGCATCCTCCGGACCTTCCCCGCCGAGTTCGCCGAGCACGTGGAGCAGGGCCCCTGCCCCCGGCGGAGGACGCTCCCCATCCCCAAGCTCATCGACCTCACCGACGGCGTCGCCACCTACGACGAGACGTTCTGGCGCAAGCGGCCCGACTGGACCTACGACCCGGCCTGATCGCTCCTGCGTCAGCCCCTGCGGACCGCGATCGAGGTGATGGGCTGGAACGGCGGGTTGTCCCCGAGGCTGCCGTGGAACGGCACGTCGCCGAAGGTGAACGCACCGCCGTCCTCGGCCACCATGAGGTAGCCGCCGCCCGTCGGGCTGGCCACGAGGCCGGACACCGGGCGGTTGAGCGGGACATCCCCCATCGAGCCGACGAAGGGAGCGTCGAAGGCGAAGATCCCGCCGTCGGAGGCAACCAGCCAGTACCCCCGGCCGTCCGGGTCGGGCGCCATGGACATGACCGGCTGGTTGAGTCGCTGGCCTCCCATCGAGCCGAAGAACCGGGCGTCACCGAAGGAGAAGATGCCGCCGTCGGAGGCCACCATCCAGTAGCCACGGCCGGTCGGCGTGGCTACGGAGTCGAGCACCCGGCCGTTCAGGGTGGTGCCACCCATGTCGCCGTAGAGCTGGGCGTCGCCGAAGGCCAACGCGCGACCCTGATCGGTGAAGACCCAGTAGCCCGAGCCATCGGGAAGGGCGGAGAGGCTGACCGGCCGCTCGCCGTTCACGAGCCGGTCCTCGAAGAAGGCGTTGATGTGGTAGCCGGCGTCGATCGCCGTATCGAAGTCGCACGCCACGAAGTCGACGTAGTTCTCACCGTCGAGCACCCAGTAGCCCTCCCCGTTGGGAAAGGGCTCGAGGTCGGCGCCGTACGAGGAGGGAGGTCGGATGGTGTCGGCGTCGCCGCAGTGCGGCGCAGCTCCGAAGGCGTGGACGACGCCGTCTGCTCCGAGCATCCAGTAGCCGTCACCGGCTGCGCTCTCCGTGCGGTCGGCGGTCGACGGCGGCGCCGTCTGCAGCTCCGACGGCGTCCCGAGCCCGGCCACGCACAGCTCCAGCTGGGGCCCGCCGGCCAGCCGGTTGAGCAGGACGTAGCCACCGGTGAAGGGCGCAATGCGCCGTTCGGGAGTGGCCCGGTTCAGCTCCACCGTGGTGAGGGCGGGGTCGGCCAGGACTCGGGCGACAGCGAGCGTCGCCCCTGGCGCACCCACGCTCGGCGTGGTGGTCACGCGGTCGACGTGCACCACCGTGCCCGCCGGCGCGTTGACCCGCAGCAGGTCGTTGCGCGTGGTGACCGTGCTCGGCCCCTCCCCGTACGAGCCGTAGATCGGAGGCTCCTGGGAGACAAGCGTGGTCGCGCAGGCGCCCGGAAGCGAGGCCTGGGCCTCGACTGCGGCGGCCGCTCCTGCACCACCCGTGATGCTGAGCACCACCAAGGTCGCTGCTCCGAGTACCGCCATGCGTGTTGTTCCGCCGTTGTGCACTGGTTGTCCCCTCGTGGCCGTCGTGCCCAGACTACGCCACGTGGTATGCCCGCCGCGGTAAGTAGCACAACATTTCTTGTCAGGGTGTTGTGCGGACGTGCGTGCGACGGTCGGTTCAGCGCCCGTCGGGCGGCAGGCGCTGACCTCGGGAGACCGGGAAGTACCGGTGATGGTGGGCGCCTGTGAGCTCGTAGATGGCGGTGCCCCGCCGGCCGTCGTCCGCGCTCACGACCACCTGGCTGAGCCCGCCGCCCACTGCGCCGTAGCGCTGCGCCCACCGGCCCTCGGCGTCGAGCCCCACCCTGCGGCCGCCCTCGAGCAGGAACTCGACTCGGCCGGCGATGCCCGTGACCTGCGTGCCATCCCGCTCGTACGACACCTCCGCCCCGCCCTCGCCTGTCCAGTGGAGGTCGTGGGTGAAGCCGGTGACCGGTGTGGGCTCCGAGCCGTCGGCCGGCGCCCAGCAGCCGTCGGTGTAGATGCGGGCCCCGTTGGCCAGCTCCCAACACCAGACGGACAGCATCCCGTCGGGCAGCTGCACGGCGAGCCACATCCAGAACGGACAGCGGGCATGGTCCCGGATGCCCCACGAGTGGTCCCGCTGGCCCCACCAGTCGTCGATCTCGTGCGTCGTTCCCTGATGGACGACGGTGCCGCGGTAGCTGCCGGACTGCACCATGTGGCTCTGGTCCCAGACGGTCTCGTGGCCGGCCTTCATGGTGCCCCGGCGCAAGCCGTAGGCCGAGGTGCGAGCGGTGAAGGTGAGGTCGAGGGACACGGGCGCGGCGGGGTCCGGTGCCACGTGCAGCTCGACCCGCCGGAAGGGCTCGGCGATGTCGACGGACACGGGACCGACCGCCAGGGTGTGCGGGTCGTCACCTGCCGGCCGGGCGTGGCGCCCCACCGTGGGCATCGAGCCGATGTGGCCGAGCTGCAGCGAGTCGAGCTCGGCCCGCGCCGGGAAGTGCGCCATCGTGAGGATCACGCAGTCGCCCAGCCCGTCACGGGGATGGAGCACGAAGAACAGGCTCTCCCGCCAGTGCTGGTGGTGGGTGACGACGTTGGGCAGCGGCTCGGGGATCTGGTGGACGAACTGCTCGTCCATGCGTGTGAGCTTGGGCATCGTCAGAGCAGCTCCTCCGCGTCGAGGTCGAGAGCGTGGCGGCCGGCCCGCTCGGCCATGGCCAGGAACATGTCGTCACCGCGATCGGTGCGCTCCACGAGCATGGCGGCGATGACCGCCATGGTCAGCCCGCCGAAGGCGAAGCGGCGGTACCCGCGCCAGCACTCGTCGGCGGTCAGGGAGATGCCCTGGCGCGCCAGGCCGGCTCGGTAGCGGCCGACCAGCTCCTCCTCGTGGCCCCGGCGCACATCGGTGAGCAGGCTGCCGCCGAGGAAGTAGCTCAGGTCGCTGACCCCGTGGTTCACGGCGACGGTCTGCCAGTCGAGCACGCACACCCGGCCATCGGGGTGCCCGAACATGAGGTTGTCGTTGCGGAAGTCACCATGGACGATGGTGCGCGGCCCGCCGACCGGGGCGCTCCTCGACAGCCGCGGCACCGCCCGCTGCGCCAGCTCGACGACGTCGGGGCTCAGCCGGCGCTCGTACCGCTCGAGGAAGGGGGGCAGGAGCCGCTCCAGGAACGAGCCGGCGGCCGGCCGAACAGCTGCTGCGCTCGCGCCGCCCAGCCAGGCGAACCGATCGAGGCCGGGAGCGCCCCACATCGCGCCGTGCAGAAGGGCCACCTCGTCGACCGCCGCCGCAGCTTGGGCCGGCGTGCAGCCCAGCAGCTGGTCCCCCGGCACCCCCGGCGCCAGGTCCTCCAGCACCACGGCGTACGCGTCGGTTGCCGCGTCGAACCCGGCCCAGCTGCAGTGCGGGGTCCGGACGGGGACGCCGGCGGCCAGGTCGGTGAAGAAGCCGGCCTCCTTCTCGTACGTGCGCGTCAGCCTCGCCGCCCGTCGGCTCGCTTCGTCGCCGCTCGGCACCTTGGCCACCAGCGTGGCGGGCTCGGGCGGTCCGTCTACGTACTCGATGGTGAGGCGCACGCTGTCGGCCACCTGGCCGGTGCCGATCGGGGTCATGCCGACATCTGCGACCGGGCGGCCGAGGGCACAGGAGAGCCAGTCCGCACTGAGATCGGCGATGCCGGTCGGGGTGGGGCAGCTGCCCATGTCCGACCGACGCTACTGCGGCTCCGTGGGCAGCCAGCGTCCCCTCGACAGGTCGTCATGTGCACCGCGCCCGCGTGCTCGGCAACGATTGGCCATCCCGACACGGAGGCGGCACCGGTGAAGGCATCGTGATCGAGCGGCTCCGGCGTTCGGTGCGGTTGCTGCGTGAGCAGGAGCAGCTGCTCATGATCAGCATCTCGACGGTGCTGGTGATGGCCGGCCAGGGCGTGATCTCGCCCGTGCTGCCGTTGTTCGCTCGCAGCTTCGGCGTGGGCGCAGCCACGATCGGGCTGACGCTGTCGTTCTTCGCACTCGCCCGCCTGGTGCTCAACGTGCCGCTCGGCGTGCTCAGCGATCGGTACGGCCGAAGGCTGCTGCTGGTGGCCGGACCAGTGGTCACCGCCCTGGGGATGATCGGCTCCGGGTTCGCCGGTGACATCGGCTCGCTGCTGGCGTGGCGCCTCGTCGCCGGCGCCGGCTCGGCCATGTACATGACGGGGGCCCAGGTGTACCTGATCGACATCTCCACGCCGGAGAACCGGGCCCGCTTCATAGCCACCAACCAGGGCGCGCTGCTGCTGGGCGTCGCCGTAGGCCCCGCCATCGGCGGCCTGCTGGCCGACTGGCTCGGGTTCCGAGCGCCGTTCTTCGTGGTGGGCGCCTCCGCCCTGGTCGCCGCCGTCTACGCCTGGCGCAGGCTCCCCGAGACGCGGCACCTGGCCATGCAGGGAGCGCCGAAGAAGCGGGTGGAGGGCGAGCGGCGGGAGTGGGTCACCCTCCTGGTATCGCGGGACTTCCTCGCCGTCTCCCTCGTGACCATGGCCATCTTCTTCACCCGCAACGGATCGCGCCTGACCCTCATGCCCCTGCTCGGTGTCGACCGGCTCGGCATGTCCGCCAGCGCGCTCGGGCTGGTGTTCACCCTGATGGCCCTCATCAACATGGTGGGGATCGCCCCGGCGGCCTGGCTCGCCGACACGGTGGGTCGCAAGTGGGCGATCGTCCCCAGTGGGATGGTGACGGCTGTGGCGCTGGCCCTGCTGGCGTGGGCCGGGAACGTCCCGGTGTTCCTGGCCGGAGCCATGCTCCTGGCCGTGGCCACCTCCATCGCCGGTCCAGCGCCGGCGGCCTACGCCGCGGACATCGCTCCCCCGGCCCTCCGCGGCTTGTCCATGGGCCTGTACCGCAGCGCCGGCGATGTGGGGTTCGTGGTCGGGCCCCCGCTGCTCGGGGCGATCGCCGACGCCACGTCGATCGAGTGGGGCCTCGCCGTCAACGCCTTGCTCGTGGCCGTGGTCTCGATCCTGTTCGGCGCAATGGCTCACGAGACGGTGGTGTCACGACGCAAGAAGCAGGCCGCCGCCGAGAGCGAAGGTCGCGGAACGGAAGGCGGGTAGCGCGTACCGTGACGCGGTGCGCACCATCACCGGGAAACGAGTCGATCTGGAGGTACGGCCCGACAGCTCCAAGGTGGTCGGCCGGCCCTACGTGCCGGGCGACGACCCCTCGGCGGAAGGGCGACCCCGCCTGACCCGCATCGTCGAGCAGATCGTGAAGGTGTCCGACGACGAGGTGCGCGAGCAGCTGGCCGACGTACGCCGGCGCTTCCTCGGACGGCACCGCGACCTCGAGCAGATGCTGCGGCTCAACGCTCGCGAGGTCGAGGCCCTGACCGGTGGCGTGAATGACGAGAGGCGGCTGCTGATCGGCGCCTACCTCACGCAGGAGTACGCCTTCCAGGCCGCGGCCGTCACCAATCCTTCGATGGTCCCGGCTCCCGACCAGAGCGGTGTCGAGCCCGGTGGGAAGCGCTTCGTGATGAGCCTGCGGGCCATCGGTGAGGGTCACATCTCGTCGATCGCCTTCCGCACCGGGGTCGTGTCGGCCGACGGCACCGTGACCGTCGACGACACCGGTCCGCTGGTCGAGACGGGCGAGCGCGGCGTGCCGGTCTACGAGCGCAGGCACTTCGCCCAGAAGCTCCGCGAGCTGGGCGCAGACGTGACGCTCACCTCCCGGGTGCTCGACCAGCTGGGTCGTCACTTCGGTCCGGAGGAGCTCGAGGCGGCCATCACCGTGCTCGACTCCGAGCCCCGCGCCGTGACCCACGAGAGCACGAAGCTGATGCGCTGGCTGGCTTCGTCCAACTACCTCCTGAGGTTCGACCCGGCGACGACCCACATCCAGGAGCGGCTCATCTGGCCGGTGGGGCCGTTCGAGAGCAAGGGGATGGAGGACGCCCGGTTCGTGCAGCTCACCGAGGACGACGGGTCGACCGCCTACTACGCCACGTACACCGCCTACGACGGCTTCGAGATCCTCCCCCAGCTCATCGAGACGAACGACTTCTGCTCCTTCGAGGTCACCACGGTGAACGGCCGGGGGGCGCAGAACAAGGGGATGGCGCTGTTCCCTCGGCCGATCGACGGCAGCTACGTCGCCCTTTCCAGGCCGGACCGGGAGAACATCCACCTCCTGCGGTCGCCCGACCCGCGGTCATGGCACTCACCTTCCACTCCGGTGCGCCGCCCGCAGCAACCGTGGGAGCTCATCCAGATGGGGAACTGCGGCTCTCCACTGGAGACCGAGGCCGGGTGGCTCGTGCTCACCCACGGTGTCGGGCCCATGCGCACCTACCGGATGGGCGCCATGCTGCTCGACCTGGAGCAGCCGGAGCGCGTGATCGCCGACCTGGCCGAGCCGATCCTCGAAGCCACCGAAGAAGACCGGGACGGCTACGTGCCCAACGTCGTCTACTCCTGCGGCGGAATGCTCCATGGCGACCACCTCGTGGTGCCCTACGGCGTGGCCGACCAGCGGACCCGCATCGCCGTCTTCTCCTTGAGCGAGCTGCTCGAGGCGCTGCTGACCGGCGCCACCCCGTCCGACTGAGGTCCGTCGCTCACCCGGTGATGCGCCGGTACACCGCGAGGTAGCCCTCGACCATCCGCTCGACGCTGAAGTGGGCGGCGACGTGCGCCCGGCAGTCGGCCCGGGCCAGCTCGCCGAGCTGCCCGACGGCCTCGACCGCTGCGTCGACGTCGGCGACCAGGTACCCGGTGCGCCCGTGCTCGACGACTTCGGGCACGGCGCCCAGAGGCGTCGCCACCACCGGGGTGCCGCAGGCCATGGCCTCGATCATCGACAGGCCGAAGGGCTCCGGAAAGCTGACGAGGTGCAGGAGCGCGTCGACCGAGCCGAGGAGCCGATCGCGCTCAGAGGGGCCGACGGCGCCGATGAAGCGCACGGTCTCGCCGTCGAGGTGGGGGCGTACCGCTGCGTCGAAGTAGGCCTGATCCTGCACGATGCCCGCCAGCACCAGCGGCCGCCCGGCACGGCGGGCGACGTCGATGGCCTCCGCTGTGCCCTTGTCGGGGTGTATGCGCCCGAAGAAGGCCAGGGTTCCGTCGGCGCTTCCAGGCCCCACCGGCACGTCCTGCACCGGGATGCCGTGGTGGATGGTGGCCTCGTAGGTCAGGTCCCGATGGCGGTCGGCAGCACTGATGGCGACGTACGCGACCCGATCGTCGTAGCGCCGGTACACGGGCAGGATCCGCTCCGAGGAGAACCCGTGGATCGTCGTCACCATGGGCGTCGAGACGAGCCGGCTGTACGTCAGCGGGAGGAAGTCGAAGTGGTTGTGGATGACGTCGAAGTCGCTCGCGCGCTCGAACACCGACGCCACGTGCAGGCACTCGACGACCTTGACGTCGACGCCCTCGGCCTCTTCGTAGGGCTGTTCGAGCCCCGCCACGAGGCGGGCCGAAGTGATGGAGTCGGCGGTGGCGAACAGGGTCACGTCCACCCCCTGGGCCACCAAGCCCTCGGTGAGCCGGGACACGACCAGCTCCCACGGTCCGTAGTGCCTGGGGGGCACCCGCCACGCGATCGGAGCCAGCATGGCGACCCGCATCGGGTCAGCCTCTCAGAGCGGACCGTGGCCCATGGTCGACCGGGATCTGCCAGGTCTCGATGGGAAGAGCAAGGAGCGCGAGCAGGGCGCAGACGACGGACTCACCGCCGGCGTTGTCACTGGCACCGTGACGATCG
Organism: uncultured Acidimicrobiales bacterium; assembly: GCA_902805655.1. GTDB lineage: Bacteria > Actinomycetota > Acidimicrobiia > Acidimicrobiales > CADCTF01 > CADCTF01. Next base: position 15,296 of record CADCTF010000151.1, on the reverse strand, counting down.
AGCCCGTCCGCGCATCGGCCGGTGTCTGAGCGGTACAGCGCCACACCGAGCCGGTTGCGGCCGAGCAGCCACTCGATGGCCGCCCGGGCGCTCTCCAGGTACCGGAGGTCCCCGGTGATCTCGTAGGCCACCACGCAGGCCCGCGCCGTGAAGCTCGCCTCGATGGGCTGCTGGCCGTACACGGCTCGCGGGCCGCCGCGGCGCTGCCAGAGCTCGTTGCCCACGAAGTCGAAGTACTCATCGGTCTGCGTGGCCGCGAGGAGGAAGTCGAGTGTGGCCAGCCCCTGCGCCACCCAGCTCTCCTCTTCGAAGGCGCGGCCTGCGAGGAGCAGCGCCTCGGGCACCTTGGCGTTCGCGTAGGTGAGCTCCTCGTCGAACCAGACCCAGTCCAGGCTGCGACGGTCTTCGAGGCGGGAGGTCAGCACCGTCGCCAGCTGCCGCATGGTGCTCCGCGCCGCTGACGCCCCCGGGAAGCGTTCGAGGTAGCCGTCGAGCCCGGTGATGGCGTAGGCCACCGCCTTGGTGTCGGTCAGCTCGCCCAACGACGGCAGGGCACGCTCGAAGATCTCGGTGGCCAGGGCCCGCCAGCCGTCGTCCGGCGACGCGCCCATCACCGCACCGAGACCCCACACCGCCTGGCCGAGCGTGTCCTCGCTCTCGGTGCCGGGCACGAAACGGCGGTCGTAGGCGAGGAGGTTGGCGAAGCGACCGTCCGCCATCTGGGCGCTGCGGAGGAAGCTCAGGTAGGTGGGCACCAAGCCGGCGGCTACGGGGTCGCCGGCACTGGCTCCGTGGATGCTGGCGACCAGGGCGCGGCCCACGTCGTCCGTGCAGTAGCCGTGGGCGCGGTCGGGCACCCCGTGCGGCGCGTGCTGGAAGAGCCCGGTGTCGTCGGTCATGGAGCGCAGTGCCGAGAAGGTGGGGGCAGGGATCGGCACGGGAGCCCATGCGGTCGGCTTCCGCTCGTGGCCGGCGATGGCGTCTGCGAACACCTCGTCGTACGCGCCGGCCACGGCCGACCAGGACATGCGCCGGCCGTGCTCGAGCGCCCGCCGCTGCAGCTCATGGCGCTGCTCGTCGTCCCCCAGCAGCCGGCTCATGGCCGTGCCCATCGCGGCCGGATCGCCGAAGGGCACGAGGTGGCCACGGCCATCGGCCAACAGCTCGACGGCATAGCGATAGGGCGTCGAGATCACGGCCCGACCCATGCCCACCGCGTAGGCGAGCGTCCCGCTGACGATCTGATCGGCACCGTGGTACGGCGTGATGTAGAGGTCGGTGGCCGCGAGGTGGCCGCGGAGCTCCTCGAGGCTGACGTAGCGGTCGACGAACACGACGTGGTCGGCCAGACCGAGCTCGCGCACGCGCTGTTGCAGGGACTCACGGTACGCCTCACCCGCGCTCCTCTGCACGTGCGGGTGGGTGGCGCCGAGCACCAGGTACACGAGATCCGGGTGCGCAGCCACGACGGCCGGCAGGGCGTCGATGACGACCTCGATGCCCTTGTCGGGCCCGAGGAGCCCGAAGGTGAGCAGGACCTTCCGGCCGGGCCAGCCGATGGCCGCCTTCGCCGCATCCAGCCCGATGGTGGGCGGGTCGGGCACGCCGTGGGGGATGACGGTGACGAGGCCGCCGCCGATGCCGTACGCGGTCTCGAGCAGCTCGAGCGCACGGTCGGCCAGCACCACCAGCCGGTCGGAGCGGGCGGCCAGCCGCCGCGTCGCTTCCCGGATGGCGGGGGACGGATCGGCGAGCACGGTGTGGAGCGTCGTGACGATCGGTGCCTTGACGTGCTGCAGCAGCTCGTCCACGTGGCGGCCGACCGGCCCGCCGAAGATGCCGAACTCGTGCTGGACGCACACCACGTCGACATCGCTCGCGTTCACGAACTCAGCAGCAGAGCGGTAGTCGCTGAGCTGGCTGTCGTTGATCTCGAACACCACGTCGACGCCGTAGTCGTAGCTGCCGCCGGCATCGGTGAGGGCCAGCTGCACCGCCGGCACCTCCGGGTGGCGTGCCGTGAGCGCCCGGCGGAGGTCATCGGTGAAGGTGGCGATGCCGCAGCGTCTCGGGGGGGACGTGCCGACCAGGGCGGCACGGGGGCTTCGCTCAGTCGCGCTCACTTCTCTGCACCTCTCGTCCGCCCCCGCACCCATCGGCGCCGGGCCCACGGTACCGGCGCGTCGCCGCTAATCGGCCGCGTCGTTCGCCGTGGTCGCCCCCGCCACCGCGCTCGGAACACCCCAGGTCAGGCCGGTCGGACTTCGACGAGGCCCCGCTCGAAGGCGAAGCCCGTTGCGGCCGCTCTCGACGTCACGCCGATCTTGGTGAAGATGTTGGAGAGGTGACGGGAGACGGTCTTGGCGCTGAGGTACAGGTCAGCCGCGATCTCGTTGTTGGTCCGGCCGGTGGCCACCAGCCGCAGCACCTCGACCTCCCGCTCGGTGAGGCCGGCCGGGAGCGGAGGGCGGACGGGAGCCCCTGGTCGGCCGTCGGCGAGGCGCGCCTCGACGCGAGCACCGATGTGGTTGAAGAGGGCGGCCGCCGTCTCGAAGGCCGCCCTGGCGCCGGCCTCGTCGCCACACGCCCGCAGCGCCTGGCCCAGCAGGGTGCCGGCCGTCGCGGCCTCGTAGGGCACGTCGATGGCCCTCCATCGCTCGAGAGCCTCCTGCAGCGACGCCCGGGCCAGATGCGCATCACCCCCCGCCAGCGCCACCCGGCCGCGGGTGACGAGCAACGACGCCTTCAGCTCGGGTAGCTCGAAGCGGGTGGCCAGCTCCTCCATCTCGTCCAGAGCGGCCGTGGCGGCGTCGAGGTCGCCGGCGGCCACGGCCACGTGCACCACCGTCGGCAGGAGACCCGCCCGGCCGAGCGGGTTGCGCGCACCGCTGACGCACCCGGCGATCATCGTCCGGGCCACCTCGACCTGGCCCTGTGCCAGCCGCAGCAGCGCCAGACCGGCGCACGGGGAGCGGTTCAGCTGCTGGGCCCGGGTGAAGGCCGCCTCGGCGCGGTCGAGCTCGCCGAGGCGGCGGCAGATGTCGCCGACCTCGGCCCAGGCCGCCGCGCTGCTGACCGGTCGGCTGTGCTCCAGCTCCTCGCAGGCCTGGGCCGCTTCTCGCTCCGCCTCGGCCAGGGACCCCCGCCGCTTCAGGACGATCGCCCGGTGCACCCGGCAGATGCCCGGGAAGATGGCGAAGGGGTGTCGCTGCGACCACCGATCGGTGGCCTCCGTCCACTCGGCTGCCCGGTCGTAGTCGCCGGCCTCCTCGCACGCCCCGATCAGGCTGCAGTACACCTTGCCCGTGGAGTAGGGCCCGAGACGGCCCTCGACCGCGAAGAGCATGGCTTCGTCGAGGTGGCCCATCCCCTCGGCCACGTGTCCCTGCTCGAGCAGCAACCGGCCGGCGGTCTGGAGCGCCTCTGCCTCCAGGTCGGCCGAGCGCAGCCGCCGCGCCAGCGCCAGCAGCCGGCGCGCCAGCTCGAGGGCCGGCTCGATCTCGCCCGCGCCGTGCAACGTCTCCGCCTCCCGCAGGAGGAGGGCGCCATGGGGCACGCACTCCGGGTCGTCCTCGAGCGCCCGACGCGCTCGCCGCAGCCATGCGCCGGCGATGGCGCCGTGGCCGCGGAAGGCATGGTGCTCCCACAGCCACACGGCGCACATCCCCGCCCGGCGCTGGTCCTCGAGCTCGTCGAAGCGGCGGTACGCCAGCTCCCGCGCCTCGATGCAGTCGTCGAGCCGGCCCAGCCACCAGGCTGCCTCGGCCAACAGATCCGCCCGGTCACCGTCGGCCGCGGGGTCATCGCAGCTGCCGCTGGTGGCCGCGTCGTAGGCGGACGGCCAGTCCTGCCTCGACACCGCTGATCGGATCTCGTCGAGCAGCGGATCGACGGGCTGCATGCCGGGGACGCTAGTCAGCGCCATGTCGGCGCCGTCAGGATGAAGGTGCCAGCTGCGCACCGAGATGGGCCAGCACGGGGGCGATCTCGGCCGCCGGGCTGAACTCGACGAAGACGACGCCCTCATCCGTCCAGCCCACGTGACCGCCGCGCCAGTAGTAGAGGTCACCGGCTCGGCTCGTCTCCTCGCTGCCGTCCGCGTAGCGGATGGTGATCGAGCCCTCCAAGATGTAGCCCCAGTGGGGGCACGCGCACCGGTCGTCCGGCAGGCCGGCCAGGAGCGGTCGCAGATCGGCGCCGGCGGGCAGGTCGCAGTGGCGGATCGAGAGGTCGCCCCACTCCTCGCCGCGGGTGTGGATGTCGCCCACCTCGAGCTCGACGGCCATCTCGCTCTGGTTCGCACGCATGTCGGTTCCTCCTCGCGCCTCGGGCCGTTCCCTCGGCGTGCGCTCATCGTCCGCTTCCAACCGGCTCCGCTGCATCGGCCACCCGCACCAACCGGTGATCGGAGCCGGCGTCCCCCCTGGGGCGTTCGTCCCACGGCGGTGCAACACCGCCGGCAACGGAATGGGGTGCATGCCCGACGCTTCGCCGGCACGGATGGTGGAGGATCGTGGCATGGCCGCCGAGGACCGAACCCAGGACGTTTCCGCCCTCATCACCGCCGGTCGTGACCGGGAGGCGGCGCAACGCGGCGCCGGCCTCCACGTGCCCCCTGACGTCCGATCACCCCGTCCCCACGGAGGAACCACCATGGATCCCTTGGCTCAGCTCGACCAGCTCGGTCCGGTGCTCGGCGGCGTCGTCGCCGGCATCCGCCCCGACCAGCTCGCCAACTCGACGCCATGCGCCGACTTCGATGTGCGGGGCGTGCTCGAGCACATGATCAGCGGAGCCACCGCCTTCGCCGCCGCGTACCGGGGTCAGGCCGCAGCCCCGCCGGACCTCCGTGACCCGCTGGCCGGCTTCCCGGCGGCCCTGGGCGATCTGGCCGCCGCCATCTCGGCGCCGGGGGCTCTCGACGCGACCGTGGCCGCACCCTTCGGTGAGGTCGACGGTGCCACCTTCGCCCGCTTCGTGGTGCTCGACGGGCTCGTCCACGGCTGGGACATGGCCGTCGCCACGGGCCAGGCCTATGACCCCAGCCCCGAGCTGGTGGACGCGGCCGAGGCGTTCGCGAGGGACACCCTCGACCCCCTCCGGGACGGGCAAGCCTTCGGCGCCGCCGTCGAGCCGGCGGTGGACGCAACCCCCATCGAGCGGCTGGCCGCCTACACCGGCCGCCGGAGCATGGCGGCTTCGACGTGACCACCCTCACCACCGACGAGCTGGCGACTCGGCGCTAGTCGGTGCTGGCTGCCGGGGCGGGAGCCACTGTGCCGGCGCGGCGGGGCGCCGGCGCAGTGGGCAGGTCGCCGAAGAGGTCCTGCCACTTGGTGTCCAGCTCGTCGAGCGTCCACCGTTGCGGGCTCTCGATGGCGTTCTCCACGCGCCAGCCGCTGACGAGCTGGACGTTCCCGCCGCCGACCACGAAGTTCTGCCCGGAGAGGTGGGCTGCGGCATCGGTGCACAGCCAGACGACCCACGGCGCCACGTTGTCGGGATGGCGGTCGTCGAAGTCACCCTCCGACGACGGGCGGTTGCCGAAGGTGTTCTCGGTCAGGCGGGTGCGGGCCCGGGGCGAGATGGCGTTGACCGTGACGCCGTAGCGGCCGAGCTCGCGGGCCAGCACCACCGCCATGGTGGCGATGCCCGACTTGGCCGCGTCGTAGTTCAGCTGACCGGGGTTGGCGAACAAGCCGGACTCGGAGGACGTGAGCACGACTCTCGCGTCGACCGGCTGGCCGGTCTCCTTGTTCTTCTCCCGCCAGTAGGTGGCGGCCCAGCGCAAGGGCACGAAGTGTCCCTTCAGGTGGACCCGGATGACCGAGTCCCACTCCTCCTCCGTCATGTTGAACGTCATGCGGTCGCGGAGGATGCCGGCGTTGCAGATGAGGATGTCCAGGCTCCCGTAGGTCTCGATCGCCTGGTTGATCATCCGCTGGCCGCCCTCCCAGTCCGCGACGTCGTCGTAGTTGGCCACGGCCGTGCCGCCCTGGGCCTCGATCTCCTCCACGACCTGCTGGGCCGGTCGCTGATCGGCGCCGCTGCCGTCCCACTCGCCGCCGAGGTCGTTGACCACGACGCTCGCCCCTTCCTGGGCGAGGAGCAGCGCATGCCCCCGACCGACGCCGCGTGCGGCCCCGGTGACGATGGCGACCTTGCCGTCGAGACGTCCCATGTTCTGCTCCCCCTGTTGTCGGTTCCGCCGATCGTGTCAGGTCGGGTCGACGAGGACCCCCGGGTTCATCACCCAGCTCGGGTCGAGGGTGCGCTTGGCCGCACGTAGCGCCTGTGCGAACGGCTCTGGCCGCTCGAGGTCGTACCAGGGCCGGTGCTGGCGACCGACCGAGTGGTGGTGGGTGATCGTGCCACCGCCGGCCATGATGGCGTCGGAAGCAGCCCGCTTGATGGCCCGATGCACCTCGTCGCGGTCAGCACCCGCCGGCGGCACCCCTGCGTAGGTGTAGTAGGGCGCCGGGCCGTCCGTGTACACGTGGGTGAACCGGCAGTTCACCGTGCCGCCGCCGCACACCTCACGTAGCACGCCGATCGTGGCCTCCCGCACCGCCGCGTCGAACGCCGGCCACCGGTCCCAGGTGATGGCCGTCTCGAACGTGCCACCGATGGCCGTCGTGCCACCCACACCCGCTCCCCCGCCGGACGGGATGAACGCGTCGCGCCAGGCGCCGACGGCTCCCGACCGCCCGGTCGGCGCGCCGGTGCCGTCGTCCACCGCGATGTCGTCGTCGGCGATCACGCCACCGGCGTCGCGCGCGATCTCCACGGCCGTCGTGATGTTGGCCCGCTGCGAGAGCTCGGCGGACTCGAAGCCGACGATGAGCAGTGCCTCACGACCGTCCATGCCCGCGCTGCTGCGGGCCAGCTCCGGGTCGAGCAGCCGCAGGTTCGACGGCCACAGCTTGGCTTGCACGATCTGGCGGGTCGCCTCGTAACCCGCCTCCCACGTGGCGAAGCGCGCCCCGGCGGTCGCTCGGAAGGTGGGCCGGGCCTGGATCCGCATCCACGCCTCGGTGATGACACCGAAGATGCCCTCGGAGCCGATGACCAGCCGGTTGGGGTCGGGGCCGGCGCCCGAGCCCGGGAGCCGCCTCGTCTCCCACCAACCGGTAGGCGTCAGCATGCGCACCGACTCCACGAAGTCGTCGATGTGGGTGTGGTTGGTGGCGTAGTGGCCGCCCGAGCGCGTGGCGATCCATCCGCCGAGCGTCGAGCCGGTGAAGCTCTGCGGGAAGTGCCGCAGGGTGAACCCATGAGGGCGCAGCTGGTCCTCGAGGTGGGGGCCGAAGACCCCGGCCTGGATGCGCGCCGCCCGCGACGTGGCGTCGATCTCGAGCACCTGGTCCAGCTCGTCGGTGGCGATGGTGACGATCGGCCCGGCGTCGTCCGGCGGCGTGACGCCCTCCACCACGGTCGAGCCTCCCCCGTAGGGGATGACGCAGTGGCCCTCGTCCGAGCACCACTCGAGCACCGCCGCCAGCTCGGCGTCGGTGCGCGGGTGGGCCACGACATCCGGCGGGTTCGGGTAGTGGCGTCGTAGGTGATGGCTGGTGCGGTCGTAGCCGTACGAGTGGTATGCCCGGTTCCAGGCGTCCTGCAGGCAGAAGCCGGCGAGGGCGTCGGGCGGCGCGATGCGTGGCGCACGCAGGTCGAGATCCTCGGCCCTGGCGATCTGCGGAGCCTCCACCTCCCGCCCCAGCCGAGCGGACAGCTCGCGAGCGCGCTCGGCTCGTTGCTGGTCACTTGGCTCGTCCGACTCGAGGCCCATCATCCAGAGGCTCCGACGGGCACGGCTTGGCTGCGTGGTCATAGCGCCTCCGGTTGTGTGTAAGAAGCACCCGAATCCTGTCAGGACGGGGCGATCGAGCTCTGCCGAAAAGGGACATGTCGCGTGTCCGACCTGCTTTCGCAATCCGAACGGTTGTTTCGGAAGGACGAGGTTTGCGTAAGGTGCCCCTGCTGACGAGCGTCCGATGGGCCGCTGAAGTGACGGCTGGGCCGATAGCCTGGCCCTTGAAGGGGAGACATCGTGCGTTCTGTCCGCTTTTTCGCGCTTTTGGCTGTATCGGCTGCCGCTGCGCTGGCGTGGGCACCGGCGGCGTCAGCCGAGGTGACCAGCTTTCTGGGCGCTGACCTCTCCGGTGCCAAGGAAGTGCCGCCGTCCGACCCGGCCCTGACCGGTGACGCAGCCGTGTCGCTGGACACTGCGAGCGGTGAGGTCTGTTACAACGTGGCCGCCCAGGTCACCTCGCCCACCGGCATGCACATCCACCGAGGCGAAGCCGGGGTCGTCGGCCCCATCGTCGTGAACCTCGATGTCACGAAGCTGAACTCGCCCGACCCCGCCTGCACGCAGTCGACGCCGCAGCTCGCGTGGGAGATCCAGAACAACCCGACAGGCTTCTACGTCAACGTGCACACCACCACCTACCCGAACGGCGCCGTCAGGGGCCAGCTCGGCACCGGGGTCCTCTGGGTTCCCCTCTCGGGTGCGCAGGAGGTGCCTCCCGTTGCAACCGCGTCGACGGGCGACGTGATCCTGGTGTTCCCGTCGCCCACGCAGATCTGCGCCGAGGTCGACACCACCATCTCGACGGCCACCGGCATGCACATCCACCGGGGCGAACGTGGCACCAACGGCCCCGTCGTGGTGCCGTTCGACGCCGGCCGGCTCTCCGGCGAGCAGTGCGTCACGGTCAGCGCTGAGCTGGGCACCGAGATCGCGACGAACCCGGCCGGCTTCTACTTCAACATCCACACGCCGGCCAACCCCGGTGGAGAGCTCAGAGGCCAGCTGGCCTTCAGCATGCAGGCCGCCGCTCCCACCACCACGCCCACGACCGCGCCCACGTCGCCGCCCGCGCCCGAACCGCTGGAGACCGGCGGAGCATCGGTCGTGATGCCTCGTGGCGTCAACGCCGGGTCCGGTGGCCAGGCGGCCGGCGGAGCGGAGGTTCCGATGCTCTTCGTCGCTGCTGGTGTGGCGGTTGCCGTCGGCGCCGCCGGGGTCCCTGCACTGGTGGCGGTTCGCCGTCGCCGGGCCAGCGCCGCCGTCGAGGCATAGCTCGACGATGCTGCGTCGTTTGTCCGGACTCGTCCGCGGCGACAACCGAGGGATGCCACGGGACAGGGAGCGGACGCTGCTGATCGCCTTCTCGGTGGTCTGCACCGCTGTGACGGTGTTCGCCGTGCTCCGCGGAGCGGAGCAACCGGAGCCGGATGTCGCCGGCAGCGTGCTGAGCCGGGAAGCGGCCGCTCCGCCGTCGACCTCGACGACCCTGCGGGGTAGCCCGGTGCTGCCGGGCACCATCTCCAGCCTGCCGCCGGTCCAGCTGCAGCCCGTGCCTCCCCCGACGTCGACGGCTCCTCCGCCCCCACCCGCTTCGACGGCTCCTCCGCCCACATCCGCTCCTGCGCGGACACCGGCCGCGTCGACACCATCGTCGGCGCCGCTGCCTTCGGTGCCGTCGACGGCACCGCCTCAGACGCCGGTCACCGCCGCACCTCCACCCGCCGCTCCTCCGGTGGCGCCGGCTCCCGTGGCCGAGGAACCAGCGTCACCGGTCGATCCCCCGGCGCCTCCGGCCCCGGTGGTCGACGATGCCGTCACCGCCCCGCCGGCGTCGGTCCCGCCCCCGCCGGCCGACCGGCCGGACGCCAGGGGCAGGGGGCTGCTCGACCGGCTCCTGGGTGACGACTGACGCCCTCCCCCGAGCTCAGCCCGGAGTGGACCTCGGGTCGTCGCCGTACGTGGACTCGTCGGAGATCTGCCCGTCCCGGTTGTGGACGATCACCTGGCTGGGCACCTGCGCCCGGGCGTGCTCCCGTGCCACCCGCTCGGCTTCCTCCTTCGTGTCCATCACGGCTTCGAACTCGTAGGGCCCGGCGCCCTCGGTCTTGACCTTCCAGCTGTTGACGTAGGGAGTGACGTGGAACACGGTGCGTGCGTTGGCCATGCGGCGGCACGTACCCGTTCAGGGCGCCGGTGAAGCTCGGTCACCGAAGGCGGCCCGCACCTCCATGTGGGTGAGGGCGTCGTACGCGGCGTACTTGTACGCATCGCTGCGGGTCGGCGCGTTGTACGTGGTGTGGATGAAGTCCTCGATGCTGCCGCCGTGCCGGATGACGGACTGCCCCTGATGCACGAGCTCGGCCGCGTCCTCCCCGAGGATGTGCACGCCGAGCAGACGACCGGTGTCGCGCTCGCAGACCAGCTTGACGAGCCCCTCGGTGTCACCGGCGACCGCGGCGCGGGCGTTCCGGTCGAACCACCCGCGACCCACCTCGAAGTCCAGCCCTGACGCCCGGGCGGCCTCTTCGGTGATCCCGACCGCCGCCACCTCAGGGATGGTGTAGATGCCGACGGGGAGCAGCGAGTCCACCACCTGCTTCAGCGGGATGCCGAACGCGTGGCACATGGCCACTCGCGCCTGCTCCATGGAAGCCGAGGCCAGCGCAGGCGGCCCGATCACGTCCCCCGCGGCGAAGACGGTCGGTGCAGTGGTGCGGTAGTGCTGGTCGACGACGATTCGACCGCGGTCGTCCAGCTCGACGCCGGCCGCCTCGAGCCCAAGGCCTTCGGTGTTGCCGACGCGACCTGCTGCGAACAGCAACCGGTCGGCTTGGAGCGTCTCGCCGCCTTCGAGCCGCACCGCCACCCCACCTCCGAGTCGCTGCACCTCGGCCACTGCGACCCCGAGCCGCAGGTGGACCCCGGAACGACGCAGCGAAGACTCGAGCAGGGCCGACATCTCGGCGTCGAGCAGGGGCAGGAGACGGTCGGAGCGGTCCACCAAGTGCACGTCGATCCCGACCGCCGCGAAGATGGACGCGTACTCGCAGCCGATGGCTCCAGCGCCGACGATGACGATGCTGTCGAAGGCCCGGTCGAGCCGCAGCAGCTCGTCGGAGTCGATGACCACCTCGCCGTCGAACGGGATCTCCGCCGGCCGCAACGGGTGCGATCCCGTCGCGACCAGGATCACGTCGGCTGACAGCTCGCGCCCGCCACCCGACGGCGACACGACGTGGACGGCGCCGCCCGGTGCCAGGCGCGCCTCGCCCCTGACGAGGTCGATGTTGTGCCGGTCGATGTTCCGACGGACGGCGTCGCTCATCACCGTGCTGATCTCGGCGACCCGCTGGTGCAACCGCTCGAACACCGCGTCGCGGTCGAGCTGCAGGCTGACACCGTAGACCTCCCGCTTGCGGGTGCCGCTGACGTAGAGCGCCGTCTCGCGCAAAGCCTTGCTGGGCAGGCCTCCGGTGGCTACGGCCGCCCCGCCGAAGCCCGCGGACCGCTCGACGAGGGCCACCCGCCGGCCGTGGTAGGCGGCCTGCGCGGCGCCCTTCTCCCCGGCCGGCCCGGAGCCGATGACGACGAGGTCGTAGTGCGAGTTGTCCATGTGACACCTCCGGCAGCTCGAGGTGGCCGAGTCAGCCGGACTGTACTGGGCAGCGGTCTCGTGCTGGAGCTCGCCGGTGCATAATCACTCGAAGCTCCACCCAGGCGAAGTCGTCCGGACGGAAGGAAGCCCAGTGCGAATCGAATCGTCCGCCATCTCGGTCTCGTGGATCCCGTCGGAGGCGATCGGCGGGCTGCCGAAGCTGCCGTTGGATCTGGGGGTCATGCACCACGACGCGCCCCCGCCCGACTCGATCGACGACCTCGCGGCCCTGGCCGAGGCGGGCGCGTTCCGGTTCGCCAACGAGCTGCGGGCGTGGATCGAGGTGGAGGACGGGCGGATCGTCGATCGCGGGCAGACCGGTCGCGGCCACATCGCCTCCACCGTGCTGCAGCTCGGCTCTCGTTCGGCCGCGTTCCCTGCGGTTGCCTTCCCTGACCTGCGGCCCGAGCCGGTCGTCTCTGCGACCTCCGTGCGATTCGTGCAGACCAGCGGGGGGCGCACCGGCGTCCCTGCGCCCCGGACGGTGAAGCGCCCGCCGTTCGTCCAGTTCGCGGCTCCGACCGCTTGGACCACGTTGGCCCTCACGCTCCATGCCGACGGGTCATCGGAGTACGAGGTGGTAGGTGCGAGCCCCTTCCCCAGGCACTGGATCTACGACAGCACCGGCCGTCTCGTGGCGAAGACGGGCACCATCGACTTCCGCGAGTGGTACCACTCGGCGTTCGGCCTCCACACGCCATGGGGTGACGAGGACTCACCTGCCCTCGTCACGGTGGCAGAGACGGCGCTCGAGCGCGAGCTGTCGGTTGCGATCATGCAGAAGGGCCCGAAGCCGGAGGTCGTCTCCGTGCGGCCCGGCGATGTGCTCGTGGAACAGGGCGCGACAGGCGACGAGCTCTTCGTGCTCCTCGACGGCGTGCTCGTCGTGGAGGTGGACGGCCAGCAGGTCGCCGAGGTGGGCCCCGGCGCCGTGCTCGGCGAGCGTGCGCGACTCGAGGGCGGCACGCGCACGTCGACCCTGCGGGCGGTCACCCGCTGCAAGGTCGCCGCCACCTCCGCCGACCACATCGACCTCACCGCGCTGTCCGAGCTGACGCTTGGCCACCGGCGGGAGGAGCAGTAGCCGTTCGGCCTCGGGTCAGGTGCCGCAGAAGGTCTGGTAGCCGTCGCAGAAGGCGGCTGGTGCCGGCGTGGCGTACGTCTCCAGCCCGGGCCGCTCGTCGAACGGACGGACGACGGCGTCGAGCAGCCGGTGGAACGGATCGAGGTCGCCGTCCGTCGCCGCCGTCAGGGCTTCCTCCACCAGGTGGTTGCGCGGGATGTACACCGGGTTGACGCGGTCCATGGCGGCGGCGGTCTCCGCTAGGTTCCGAGGCTGGCTCGCGAGCTCGGCGCGCCATCGCCCCGCCCAAGCTTCCAAGGCCTCGGGGACGGAGAAGAGCGATCCGATCGGCGCTCCTTCGCCTCGAAGAGAAGAGGCCAGCGCACGGAAGAACGAGGTGTAGTCCACCCGCTCCGCCTGCAGCAGCGCCACGAGGTCGTCGATCAGGTCAGCGTCGCCGGCCGGGGAATCGGCCAAGCCGAGCTTCGCCCGCATGCCTGCGACCCAGTGCCCGTGGTACCGGTCGGGGAACGCCTCCAGCACCTCGGTGGCCAGCCGTACCGACGTGTCCGGGTCCTCGTCGAACAGCGGCAGCAGCGTCTCGGCGAACCGGGCGAGGTTCCACTGCGCGATCGGCGGCTGGTTGCCGTACGCGTACCGGCCGCCGTGGTCGATCGAGCTGAAGACGGTGGCCGCGTCGAAGGCGTCCATGAACGCGCAGGGCCCGTAGTCGATCGTCTCGCCGGAGATCGTCACGTTGTCCGTGTTCATGACGCCGTGGATGAAGCCGACCAGCACCCATCGGGCGACGAGCGACGCCTGTGCGTCCATGACGGCTTCGAAGAACGTCAGGTACGGGTTCTCCGCCTCGGCTGTGTGCGGGTAGTGGCGTGCGATGGCGTAGTCGGCCAGACGGCGCACGAGGGTGGGGTCGCCTTGGCTCGCGGCGTACTGGAAGGTGCCGACCCGGAGGTGGCTGGCCGCGACCCGGGCCAGCACTGCGCCAGGCAGCACCGTCTCGCGGAGGACCTTGTCACCGGTGGCCACCACCGCCAACGCACGGGTGGTCGGGATGCCGAGGGCGTGCATGGCCTCGCCCATCAGGTACTCGCGCAACATCGGGCCGACGGCGGCCTTGCCGTCACCCCCACGTGCGAAGGGCGTCCGGCCGGAGCCCTTGAGGTGCAGGTCCCGGCGATGCCCCTCGACGTCGAGCACCTCGCCCAGAAGGAGCGCCCGACCATCGCCGAGTCGCGGTGAGAACCCACCGAACTGATGGCCGGAGTAGGCCTGGGCGACGGGCGAGGAGCCCTCGGGGAGCGCGTTGCCGACCAGGATGTCGACGCCTTCCGGTGCGCGCAGCGCCTCGGGGTCAACAGCGAGCTCGGCCGCCAGATCGTCATTGAACACCAGCGGTGCAGGCGCCGGCGCCGGCGCCGGATCCCACGGCCGGTACAGACCCTCCAGCTCCCGCACATAGGAGTTGTCGAAGGTGAACAGTGGCCGGTGCGTCACGCTCATCCTTCGAGGCTAATGACGCCGGCGCGCAACGCGTAGCGGAGATGTGAGGACTGGCAGCGGGTCCGAGCGTTTGAGAGTGTGCACGGGGGCGAAGCAGTTGGAGTCGCCGCTGGGTGGGGGTCGATATCGGCCATTCCGCACTTGTTACACATTGCCGCTGTGGAAAGGGACATCGTGATTCTCGGATCTCTGCGGAGAGGCTTTGTGATCGCGTGCGTGATGTTGGCGGCATCGACCGCCGTCATTGCGAGCTCCGTGCAGGCGGCCGTTGCTGCAGAGGCGCCGCCTGTGCTGATCATGCCTCTCGGCGACTCGATCACCGAGGGCCAGGGCGGCCGTGCGACCTATCGGTACTGGCTCTGGAAGGACCTCGAACGAGCAGGGCAGGCCACCGACTTCGTGGGCAGCATGACGGGCGTCTACGAAGGATCGCCGGCGTACAGCGACTTCGATCAGCACCACGAGGGCCATTGGGGTGGGCGGGCGGACGAGGTGTTGGCCCAGGTCGGTGGCTGGACCTCGGCGGCCAAGCCGCAGATCGTGCTGCTGCACATCGGAACGAATGACGTCCTGCACCTCCAGACGGTAGAGAGCACGGTGCAGGAGATCAGCTCGATCATCGACACCATCCGTGGGAGCAATCCCACCGTCCACATAGCGCTGGCGAAGATCATCCCCTCCAACTTCCACACCGCGGAGACCCAGCAGCTCAACGCTCAGCTCGGATCGCTCGCCGCGCAGAAGAACACCGCGTCGTCCCGAGTGCTGTCCGTCGACCAGTGGACCGGGTTCGACTCTCGCACCGACACCTACGACGGCATCCATCCCAATGAGGCCGGCGAGAAGAAGATGGCGGCGAAGTGGTCTGCGGCCGTGTCCACGCTCGTCCAGTCGACGCCTCCGCCGCCGACGGACACCACCCCGCCCACCGTCACCTCGGTCAGCCCGGCGGCCGGTGCCACCGGTGTGGCTGGGGCGACCAACGTCACCGCCACCTTCTCGGAGGCGATTACCGCGACTTCGCTCTCCGGCTCCACGTTCACCTTGACCCGCTCGGGTGAGACCTCGCCGGTCCCGGCATCGGTCACCTACAACGCCACCACCCGGGTGGCCACCCTCGACCCGTCGGCCGACCTGGTGGCCGGGGCCACCTACACGGCCGTGGTCAAGGGCGGAGCCGGCGGCGTCAGCGACGTGGCCGGCAATCCGCTGGCCGCCGACCGGACGTGGTCGTTCACCGTCGC
>CADCTF010000150.1 GCA_902805655.1 uncultured Acidimicrobiales bacterium | reverse complement strand
GGGCCAAGGGCATCCGCATCCAGTGCTCCGGCCGCCTCAACGGCGCCGAGATGTCGCGCACGGAGTTCTACCGCGAGGGCCGCGTGCCCCTGCACACCCTGCGCGCGGACATCGACTACGGCTTCTACGAGGCCCGCACGACCTTCGGCCGCATCGGCGTGAAGGTCTGGATCTACAAGGGCGAGGTGCCCGGCACGCGTGCCGAGCGCCAGGCCCAGGCTGCTGCTCGCGCCGGTGCGCCGGGTCGCGGTGGCGCCGGCGGTGCCGGCGGTCGTCCCGCCCGTGGCGGCGAGCGTCCGAGCCGCGGCACCCGCACCGACCGTCCGGCCCGCACCGACGCGCCCGCCGAGGCTGCTGCTCCCGCGGCGACCGAGGCTGCGCCCGTCGAGGCCGCCCCGACCACCGCACAGGAGGGCTGAGCGTCATGTTGATGCCCCGTCGTGTCAAGCACCGCAAGCAGCACCACCCCAACCGGCGCGGAGTCGCCAAGGGTGGCACCACGCTGGCCTTCGGTGACTTCGGCATCCAGGCGATCGAGGGTCACTACGTGACCAACCGGCAGATCGAGTCGGCCCGTATCGCGATGACCCGCCACATCAAGCGTGGCGGCAAGGTCTGGATCAACATCTACCCGGACCGCCCGCTCACCAAGAAGCCTGCCGAGACCCGCATGGGCTCCGGCAAGGGATCCCCCGAGTGGTGGGTCGCCAACGTCAAGCCCGGCCGCGTCATGTTCGAGCTCTCCGGTGTCACCGAGGAGGTCGCCCGCGAGGCGATGCGCCGCGCGATGCACAAGCTCCCCATGAAGTGCCGGTTCATCTCGCGCGAGGCTGGTGAATTCTGATGGCAGACAAGCTGAACGCCCACGAGCTCGACGAGCTCGACGCAGGGGACCTCGAGGCCAAGCTCCGCGAGGCCAAGGAGGAGCTCTTCAACCTCCGCTTCCAGGCGGCCACCGGCCAGCTGGACAGCCACGGCCGGCTCCGCACGGTCAAGAAGGACATCGCCCGGATCTACACCGTGGTGCGCGAGCGCGAGCTCGGCATCCGCACCGCTCCGGGCGCCGACACCGAGAAGGCGAAGGCATGAGCGCCAACATCAACGAGTCCGGCACCACCGAGAACGCGGCCGCGCGCAACGCGCGCAAGGTCCGTGAGGGCCTCGTCGTCAGCGACAAGATGGACAAGACCATCGTCGTCGCGGTCGAGGACCGCGTGAAGCACGCCCTCTACGGCAAGGTCCTGCGCAAGACCTCGCGCCTCAAGGCGCACGACGAGCAGAACCAGTGCGGCATCGGCGACCGCGTCCTCATCATGGAGACGCGACCGCTCTCGGCCACCAAGCGCTGGCGCCTCGTCGAGGTCCTCGAGAAGGCCAAGTGACACCTGGCGTGGCTCCCCGCCGCGCCCACCCCACCCGATGAGTTCGGCCAGGCTCGCGAGAACTGAGCTCGCGAGAACCAGCTCGACAACCAGGAGAAACCAATGATCCAGCAGGAGTCGCGACTCAAGGTCGCCGACAACACCGGTGCGAAGGAGATCCTCTGCATCCGTGTGCTCGGTGGCTCTGGCCGTCGCTACGCCGGCATCGGTGACGTCATCGTCGCCACCGTCAAGGACGCGATCCCCGGTGGCAACGTCAAGAAGGGCGACGTCGTCAAGGCCGTCATCGTGCGCACCGTCAAGGAGCGTCGCCGCGCCGACGGTTCCTACATCCGCTTCGACGAGAACGCCGCCGTCATCCTCAAGAACGACGGCGAGCCCCGTGGCACCCGCATCTTCGGCCCCGTGGGCCGCGAGCTGCGGGACAAGAAGTTCATGCGCATCGTGTCTCTCGCACCAGAGGTGTTGTGATGAAGATCAAGAAGGGTGATCGCGTCCGCGTGCTCACCGGCAAGGACCGCGGCAAGGAGGGCGAGGTGATGCGCGCCATCCCTGAGAAGCTGAAGGTCGTGGTCGGCGGGGTCAACGTGGCCAAGAAGCACCAGCGGGCCACCCGGGCCACCACCCAGGGCGGGATCGTCGATGTGGATATGCCCATCCCGGTGGCCAACGTCGCCATCGTGTGCTCGTCGTGCGGAAAGCCGGCCCGTGTCGGCTATCGCTTCGACGACAAGGGCGAGAAGCTGCGCACCTGCAAGCGCTGCGGAGGCGATCTCTGATGGCTGAGACCAAGGAGCTTCCGCGCCTCAAGAAGCGCTACAACGACGAGCTGCGCGACCAGCTGAAGGAGTCGCTGTTCCTCGGCAACATCATGGAGGTGCCGACCTTCGAGAAGGTCGTCATCAACATGGGCGTGGGCCGGGCCGTGCAGCAGCCGTCCCTCCTCGAGGGCGCAGTGCGGGACCTCACGCTCATCGCCGGTCAGAAGCCGATCGTCACCAAGGCGAAGACCTCCATCGCCGGCTTCAAGCTCCGGGAGGGCAACGCCATCGGCGCCAAGGTGACCCTCAGGGGTGACCGCAAGTGGGAGTTCCTCGACCGCCTCATCAGCGTGGCCATCCCGAGGATCCGGGACTTCCGCGGCTTGCCCCCCACCGGTTTCGACGGTCGGGGCAACTACACCTTCGGCGTCACCGAGCAGCTGATCTTCCCGGAGATCGATTACGACAAGATCGATACGACTCGAGGTATGGACATCACGATCGTGACCACTGCCCGCACCAACGAAGAGGGGCGCGCCCTCCTCGATGCGTTCGGGTTCCCGTTCAAGCGCGAAGGACAGGGTCAGTAATGGCCAAGAAGGCACTCATCGAGAAGCAGCAGAAGAAGCCGAAGTTCAAGGTCCGCGGCTACACCCGCTGCGGACGTTGCGGACGGCCCCGATCCGTGTACCGCAAGTTCGGCCTCTGCCGCATCTGCCTCCGCGAGATGATCCACGCCGGCGAGATCCCCGGCGTCACCAAGGCGAGCTGGTAGGGGAGGGGACGGAACGATGACCATGACCGACCCCATCGCCGACATGCTCACGCGCATCCGCAACGCCAACGTGGCGATGCACGATCGCGTGCGCATGCCCACCTCCAAGCAGAAGGCCGCGCTCGCCGCGGTGCTGCAGCGTGAGGGCTACATCTCCGGCTTCCACGAGGAGAACGAGCCGACCCGTCCCGGCGGCATCCTCGTCATCGAGATGAAGTACGCCGCAGACCGCACGCGCACGATCTCGGGGATCACCCGCGTCTCCAAGCCGGGCCTTCGCGTCTACGCCAAGGCCGACCGCATGCCCCGCGTGCTCGGAGGGCTCGGCGTCGCCGTCGTGTCCACCAGCAAGGGGCTCATGACCGACCGAGAGGCTCGCAAGTCCCGTACGGGCGGCGAAGTCCTCTGCTACATCTGGTAACGGAGCACACATGTCTCGCATCGGAAAAGCACCCATCCCCGTCCCGAGCGGTGTGGACGTCGCGATCGAAGGCCGCACTGTCCGGGTCAAGGGCCCGAACGGCACCCTGGCCCGCGAGCTCCCGGGCGAGATCAGCGTGCGCCAAGAGGAGGGCACCCTTCTCGTCGAGCGCCCGAACGACGAGCGGCAGAACCGCGCTCTCCACGGCCTCACCCGCTCGCTGGTGAACAACATGGTCGTCGGCGTCACCACCGGGTTCGTGAAGGAGCTGGACATCGTCGGCGTGGGGTACCGGGCCACAGCCGCGGGCCCCAACCGCCTCGAGCTGGCCCTCGGGTTCAGCCACCCCGTCGCAGTGGACGCCCCGAGCGGCGTCACCTTCGAGGTTCCGACCCCCACGCACATCAACGTGAGGGGCATCGACAAGGAGCTGGTGGGCCAGGTGGCCGCCAACATCCGCAAGATCCGCAAGCCCGAGCCCTACAAGGGCAAGGGCGTTCGCTACACCGGAGAAGTGGTGCAGCGGAAGGCAGGAAAGGCAGCGAAGTGAGCGTCACCGCGAAGCAGAAGCAGGAAGGCCGCCAGCGCCGGCACCGCCGGGTGCGCAAGAAGGTGTCCGGCACCTCCGAGCGTCCGCGCCTGGCCGTGTTCCGGTCCAACAAGCACATCACCGCACAGGTCGTGGACGATCGGTCTGGCCGCACCTTGGCCGCCGCGTCCACCGTGGAAGCCGACCTGCGTTCGAGCTTGGGCAGCAACAAGGACGCGGCTACGACCGTCGGCCGGCTCGTGGCCGAGCGGGCCAAGGCGGCAGGGGTCACCAAGGTCGTGTACGACCGGGGTGGCTTCATCTACCACGGGCGCATCGCTGCGCTCGCCAACGCAGCCCGCGAAGCGGGATTGGAGTTCTGATGGCACAAGGTGACATGCATCTCCAGGAGCGGCCGATCGGTCGTGGCCGCCGCGTGGCCAAGGTGGTCAAGGGTGGACGTCGGTTCTCCCAGACCTCGCTCGTCGTCGTCGGTGACGGCGCCGGTCGGGTCGGCCTCGGCTACGGCAAGGGCAAGGAGCACTCGATCGCGCTCCAGAAGGCGACCGAGAACGCCAAGAAGAACCTCTTCGCCGTGCCGCTGGCCGGATCCACCATCACCCACCCGATCCTCGGCGAGGCCGGTGCGGGGCGCGTGCTGCTGAAGCCTGCGGCTCCCGGTACCGGCGTGATCGCAGGCGGCGCGGCTCGCGTCATCCTCGAGATGGCCGGCATCCACGACGTGCTGTGCAAGTCGCTCGGCTCGTCCAACGCCATCAACGTGGCTCACGCCACCATCGCCGGCCTGAAGGGCCTCAAGCGCCCCGACGACATCGCCCGCCTCCGCGGCAAGACGCCCGAAGAGGTGGCCCCCGCGGGGATGCTCCGGGCGTACAACGAGACTCGGCGCGGTCCGCTGGTCGTCACCGAGGTGCGCTGATCCCATGTCGAACATCAAGGTGACCCAGGTGCGTTCCACCATCGGCACCAAGCCCAAGACACGAGGCACCATGCGGGCCCTCGGGTTGCGCGGCATCGGCCAGACCAACACCCTGCCCGACCGCCCCGAGATCCGGGGCATGATCGCCCGGGTGCCGCATCTCATCACGGTCGAGGAAGTGAGCGAGCAGTCATGAAGGTCCACGATCTCAAGCCGGCCCCCGGCTCGACGAAGGCCAAGCGCCGCGTCGGCCGCGGCATCGCCGGCAAGGGCGGCAAGACCGCCGGCCGAGGCACCAAGGGTCAGGGCGCGCGCGACACGATCCCGAAGGGGTTCGAGGGCGGTCAGCTGCCCTTGGCGCAGCGCATCCCCAAGCTCAAGGGCTTCAAGAACCCGTTCCGGGTGGAGTACGTGGTGGTGAACCTCGAAGCGCTCGACGCCTTCCCGGGCGACGAGATCAACCCCGAGACACTCCGGGCACGCGGCCTCGTGCACAAGCACGGCATGGTCAAGGTGCTCGGTCGGGGCGAGCTGACCCGCGCCCTGCGCGTGTCGGCCCACGGTTACTCCAAGTCAGCTGCAGATGCCATCATTGCCGCGGGCGGTACGGTAGAGGTCATTCCGCCGCCCTTCGGCAACGGCCGGCCCCCGGCCAAGGGCAATGCCCTGACCAACCGCTGACGTCGCTGACGTCAAGGAGCACTCGGTGTTCTCCAACCTCAAGAACATGTTCAAGGTCCGGGATCTCCGAGGCAAGATCCTGTTCACCCTCGTCATCGTGGGGGTGTTCCGCCTGGGCTCACACGTGCCCACACCCGGCGTCGACTTCGAGCAGGTGCAGAACCTGGCCGACCAGGCCAGCCGCGGAGGCGTCCTCACCTTCCTGAACCTGTTCTCCGGCGGGGCCCTCACCCGGCTGGCCGTGTTCGGGCTCGGGATCATGCCGTACATCACCAGCTCGATCATCATGCAGCTGCTGGGCGTCGTGATCCCGAAGCTGGAGGAGTGGCGCAACCAGGGTGCGGTCGGGCAGAAGAAGATCACCCAGGCCACCCGCTACCTCACGATGGCGCTCGCCATCATGCAGTCGACCGGCCTCCTGTTCGCCTCCGCCAACGGCCTCCCGGGGTTCCTCGGCGGCGGTGCCACCGATCTCAACCTGATCCCCAACTTCTCCGTGCCGCTGGTGCTGCTCATGGTGCTGACCATGACGGCGGGCACGGCGATGGTCATGTGGCTCGGTGAGCTGATCACCCAGCGGGGCATCGGCCAGGGGATGTCCATCCTGATCTTCGCCGGCGTAGTGAGCGGGCTTCCGGCGGGCGGCGCCCAGGTGCGGGCGGAGGCGGGCAACCTCCTCTTCGCCGTGATCATGGCCCTCGTCGTCGTCGTGCTCGTGGCCATCGTCTTCATCGAGCAGGGGCAGCGCCGCATCCCCGTGCAGTTCGCCAAGCGGGTCGTCGGCCGCCGGCAGTACGGCGGCCAGAGCAGCTACATCCCGCTCAAGGTGAACCAGTCGGGCGTCATCCCGATCATCTTCGCCAGCTCGGTGCTGTACTTCCCGGCGCTCTTCACCAACGTGCTGCCCAACTCCGGTTGGGGAGTGACCCTGCGCCAGTTCATCGACGACAACCTGCTGAAGACGTCGTCGCCCATCTACGTCATCCTCTACGGCCTCCTCATCGTCGCCTTCGCCTACTTCTACACGGCGATCTCGTTCAACCCGGAGCAGCAGGCCGACCTCATCAAGAAGCAGGGCGGCTACATCCCGGGCATCCGGCCGGGGCTCCCGACGCAGCGGCACCTCGAGTCGATCCTGAGTCGCATCACCCTTCCGGGTGCGCTCTTCCTCGCCTTCATCGCCCTGCTGCCTTCGATCGCTCTGGCCGTCGGTGGGATCGAGAACTTCCCCTTCGCCGGTACCACGCTGCTCATCGCCGTGGGCGTTGCCCTCGAGACCATGAAACAGATCGACAGTCAGCTGATGATGCGCAACTACGACGGGTTCCTCAGGACGTAAGTGGTTCCCGGCGCGAGGCTCGTGATCCTCGGCAAACAAGGAGCTGGCAAGGGCACGCAGTGCACGCGCCTGGCGCGGCACTACGTCGTCCCCCACATCTCGACGGGCGACATGCTGCGCTCCGCGGCGCGCTCGGGCACCGAGTTCGGCCAGCGGGCGAAGGAGTACATGGACGCCGGTGAGCTCGTGCCCGACGAGGTGATGATCGGCCTGGTGCGCGAACGGCTCGACTACGACGACACCGCACAGCGCGGCTTCATCCTCGACGGCTTCCCCCGCAACACCTACCAAGCCGAGCAGCTCTCGCACATCCTTGCCCCCAGGGACATCGACATGGCCATCGATGTGGAGGTCGACACCAGAATCGTGCTCGAGCGGCTGGCGAGCCGCCGGGTGTGCCAGGTCTGCGGCACCAACTACAGCGTCGAGACGCCGCCCAAGCTGGAGTGGACCTGCGACCACTGTGGCGGCGAGGTCGTCCAGCGGGAGGACGACCAGCCCGAAGCCATCCGGCGTCGACTGGCGCTGTACGAAGAGCAGACGGCGCCCCTGATCGCCTGGTACCAGGATCGAGGCAAGCTGGTGACCGTGGACGGCTTCGGTCGTCCCGACGAGGTGGCGGGCCGTCTGGTGAAGGCCATCGACAGCAGGCGGATGTCATGAGGCGGTCAGCCGAGGAGATCGCCAAGATGCGTCGCGCCGGTCGGGTCGTGGCCGAGATGCACGCGAAGACCCGCGAGGCCATCCGTCCCGGCGTCACGACGGCCGACCTGGACCGCATCGCGCGGGACGTTCTCGACCGCCGGGGCGCCCGGTCGAACTTCCTGAACTACGGCCACCCGCCGTTCCCGGCCGTCATCTGCTCGTCTCCGAACGACATGATCGTCCACGGCATCCCCGGGCCGTACCGGCTCGAGGAGGGCGACATCATCTCCGTCGACTGCGGGGCGATCATCGAGGGCTACCACGGGGACGCGGCGTACACCGCCGGCGTGGGCCAGGTCACGCCGGAGGCCGAGCGGCTCCTGGATGCGACCGAGCGCAGCTTGTGGGCCGGGATCGCCGAGATGAGAGACGGCAAGCGGCTGAACGACATCGGTCGGGCCGTGCAGCAGGTGGCCGAGGCGGCCGGCTTCTCCGTGGTCCGGGAGTACGTGGGGCACGCCATCGGCACGTCGATGCACGAGGAGCCTCAAGTGCCGAACTACTGGCCAGGCGCCCCAGGTCCGAAGCTGCGCACGGGCATGGTCTTCGCCGTGGAGCCCATGGTGAACGCCGGTAATGCGCGTACCCGCACGTTGGATGACGGGTGGAGCGTGGTGACCGACGACGGCTCGCTCTCGGCGCACTTTGAGCACACCATCGCCATCACCGACGACGGCGCCGAGGTCCTCACCTTGCCGTGATGGCGGCGGATCACGGCTCGCGCTCCTTTGTGCAAGAGCCACACAGCCGCTAGCCTGTCCGTTCGGCCTGTCGCGCCCCCGAGCACTCGGGGGCCACGGCCCGCTCGTCCAGTTGTAGCACCCATACCCCGTCCTGAGGAGGACCACCTGCCGAAGCCCAAGGAAGATGCGATCGTGCTGGAAGGCACCGTTGTCGAACCCCTTCCCAACGCGATGTTCAAGGTGGAGCTCGAGAACGGCCACCACGTGCTCGCCCACAGCTCGGGCCGCATGCGCATGAACCGCATCCGCATCCTGACGGGCGATCGCGTCCAGGTGGAGATCACCCCCTACGACCTCACCCGAGGTCGGATCACCTATCGGTACAAGTAGGTCACGTGAAAGTTCGTCCCAGCGTCAAGCCCATGTGCGAGAAGTGCAAGGTCATCCGTCGCCATGGGCGCGTCATGGTGATCTGCACCGCCAGCGCCCGCCACAAGCAGCGGCAGGGATAAGGAGAGCAGTGGCACGTATCGCAGGCGTCGACGTCCCCCGCGAGAAGCGGCTGGAGATCTCGCTCACCTACATCTTCGGCATCGGACGCACCACGTCGCAGCGCATCTGTGGTGAGACCGACATCGATGTCAACACCCGCGTCCGGGATCTGACCGATGAGGAGATCACCCGGCTCCGCACCTGGATCGACGCCAACCTCAAGGTCGAAGGTGACCTTCGCCGTGACGTCCAGGCCGACATCCGCCGCAAGATGGAGATCGGCTCGTACCAGGGCATCCGGCATCGCCGGGGCCTGCCCGTCCGTGGGCAGCGCACCCACACCAACGCCCGCACCCGCAAGGGCCCCAAGAAGACCGTCGCCGGGAAGAAGAAGGTTCGCAAGTAACCATGGCCAAGCCGAAGCCGGGCGGGCGTCGCCCCCGCCGCAAAGAGCGCAAGAACGTCACTTATGGCGTTGCGCACATCAAGAGCTCGTTCAACAACACGATCGTGGCCATCACCGACATGGAGGGCAACGTCCTGTCGTGGGCCTCGGCCGGAAACGTCGGCTTCAAGGGCTCCCGCAAGTCGACGCCCTTCGCAGCCCAGCTGGCGGCCGAGAAGGTCGCCCGCGCCGCCATGGAGCACGGAGTCCGCAAGGTCGACGTGCTGGTGAAGGGTCCCGGCTCCGGCCGCGAGACCGCCATCCGGTCGCTGCAGAACAGCGGCATCGAGGTCGCTGGCATCAAAGACGTCACCCCCATCCCGCACAACGGCTGCCGCCCCAAGAAGCGGCGCCGGGTCTGAGGTCGTAGAACAACATGGCTAGATACACCGGTCCCGTCTGCCGTCTGTGCCGGCGGGAGAAGATGAAGCTGTTCCTGAAGGGTCCGAAGTGCGACTCGATGAAGTGCCCGATCGAGCGCCGGCCATACCCGCCCGGCGAGCACGGTCGTGACCGGCCGCGCGAGTCGGAGTACCAGATCCAGCTGCGCGAGAAGCAGAAGGCGCGCCGCATCTACGGCCTGCTCGAGAAGCAGTTCCGCAACCTCTACGAAGAGGCCAACCGCCAGCAGGGCATCACAGGCGAGAACCTGCTTCGGATGCTCGAGCTGCGCCTCGACAACGTGACGTACCGCGCCGGCTGGGCTGCGAGCCGCAACCAGTCGCGCCAGCTGGTGCGCCACGGCCACGTCAACGTGAACGGCAAGCGGGTCACCTATCCCAGCTACCGCATCCGGAAGGGTGACGTGGTGTCGCTGCGCGACAAGTCGCGCAACCTCATCGTCATCCGCCACAACCTGGACACGCTCGACCAGCAGACGCCTCCGTGGCTCGAAAAGGGTGCTGAAGGCATGGAGGTCACGGCCCGTGACCTCCCGCTCCGGGAGCACATCGACGTGCCCGTGCGTGAGCAGCTCATCGTCGAGCTCTACTCCAAGTAAGAGGACCACCATGCTGATCATCCAACGGCCCACCGTCGAGCCCGTCGGCGACGAAGAGGCCAACCGCCAGCGGTTCGCGGTCGGGCCACTCGAGCCCGGCTTCGGCCACACGCTCGGCAACTCGCTGCGGCGCACGCTGCTGTCGTCGATCCCCGGCGCGGCCGTCACCCAGGTCCGCTTCGACGAGGCGCTCCACGAGTTCTCCACCCTGCCCGGGGTGAAGGAAGACGTCACCGACCTGATCCTGAACCTCAAGGATCTCGTGCTGCGGTGCGAGAGCGACGAGCCGGTGATCCTGCGCCTCGACGCCCGGGGCCCGGTCGACGTGACCGCCGCCGACATCCGCACCACGGCCGACGTGGAGATCCTCAACCCGGAGCTCCACATCGCCACGCTGAACAACAAGGGCCGCCTCGCCATCGACATCACCGTCGAGCGGGGCCGGGGCTACGTCTCCGCCGACCGGAACAAGAAGTCCTCCACCATCGGCGTCATCCCGGTGGACTCGATCTTCGCCCCGGTGCGCCGGGTGGCGTTCACCATCGAGCCGACCCGGGTCGAGCAGTCGACGAACTACGACCGCCTCGTGCTCGACATCGAGACCGACGGCTCCATCTCACCGCAGGAGGCGCTGGCCTCCGCCGGCGACACGCTGCGCAGCCTGGTGGCTCTCGTCGCCGAGATGAGCGACGCCCCGCAGGGCCTCGAGCTGGGTGAGGTCAGCGGCATCTCGAGCGGCTCGCCCGACCTCGACCTCCCGATCGAGGACCTCGACCTCTCCGAGCGTCCTCGCAACTGCCTGAAGCGGGCGCAGGTCAACACCATCGGTGAGCTCGCCGATCGCACCGAGGACGACCTGCTGGCCATCACCAACTTCGGCCAGAAGTCCCTCGACGAAGTCATCCAGAAGCTCGACGAGCGGGGCCTGTCCCTGCGCAAGAAGGGTGGCGAGTAGCCGTGGGCGTTCCCGGAACCCCGACCAAGGGCAAGCGCTTCGGCGGCAGCGCCTCTCACCAGAAGGCCATCTTCGGCAACCTGGTGGCGTCGCTGATCGCTGCGGAGTACCTCGTCACCACCGAGGCGAGGGCCAAGGCGCTCCGTCCCGTGGTCGAGAAGGTCATCACCAAGGCCAAGAAGGGCGGCGTCTACCGCCAGCGGGACGTCGTCGCCTTCATCCGCGACAAGGACATGGCCCACAAGCTGTTCGACGACATCGGGCCCCGGTACGTCGACCGGCCCGGCGGCTACACCCGGATCCTGAAGCTCGGGCCCCGTCACGGTGACAACGCACCGATGGCGCGCATCGAGCTGGTGTGAGCCTCGGGCGATCTTGAACCCGTTCGACGAAGAGTCGATCGCCACCACTGCGGCGCCGTCGGCGCCGCAGTGTCGCGTCCGGATGCTTGTGGCCTACGACGGCTCGAGCTTCCGAGGATTCGCAGCGCAGGGCGGCACGACCATCCGTACGGTGGCCGGCGTCCTCGAGGCTGCGGTCGGCCGGGTGCTCCGCCATCCGGTGCGCTTCACGTGTGCGGGCCGCACGGATGCGGGCGTGCATGCGTGGGGCCAGGTCCTGCACTTCGACTCGCCGCGGGCACCGGGTGACATCGACCTGGCCAAGCTGCAGCGGGCCGTGAACAAGATGCTCTCGCCGGCGATCGTCGTCCGCTCGCTCGAGGTGGTGGACGACAGCTTCCACGCCCGCTTCTCGGCGACGCACCGGCGCTACCGCTACCACGTGCTGAACCGGGCGGTACCTGATCCGTTCCTCGCCGCGACCAGCTGGCAGGTGGAGCATCCGCTCGACGTGCGATCGATGCAGGCGGCCGGCGACCCGTTGATCGGTGAGCACGACTACTCCTCGTTCTGCCGCCAGCCGTTGAGCGGTGGGTCGATGGTGCGCCGGGTGCACGAAGCTCGATGGTTCGACATGGGTGACGACCTGCTTCGCTTCGAGATCACGGCCCGCTCGTTCTGCCAGCAGATGGTGCGCGCCATCGTCGGCACCATGGTCGACGTCGGCCTGGGCAAGAAGCGGGCCGGCGACGTGGCCGGGATCCTTCGCGCCAAGGATCGCGTCGCAGCCGGCGACCTTGCTCCCCCCCACGGGCTGACCTTGTGGGAGGTCGGCTACGCCTCGACCTCCACGGCGTAGCCCGCTCGCTCCAGCGCCGCCACGATGGAGTGACGGTGGTCGGCGTCCCTCGTCTCCAAGGTGAGGAGCACCTCGACCTCGTGCATCCCGAGCCGGAGTCCCGACCGGTAGTGCTCCACCTCCAGCACGTTCAGGTTGAGGCGGGCCACCTCGGCGGTGAGCAAGGCGAGAGCGCCCGGCCGGTCACCGAGGACGATGCGCAGCAACAGGTAGCGCCCGGCGGCGGACAGCCCGTGGTCGATGAGCTTCATGAGCAGCAGCGGATCGACGTTGCCGCCCGAGAGGATCGCCACGGCGGCGCCGGCCCCCGGGATGTGCCCGGCCAGGATGGCGGCCAGAGCAACGGCGCCCGCCGGCTCCACCACCGCCTTCGACCGCTCGATCAGCAACAGAAGGGCACGGGAGATCTCCTCCTCGCTGACCGTCACCACGTCGTCGACGTAGGCCTGGATGTGGGCCAGGGTGAGCTCGGACGGGCCCCGCACCGCGATGCCGTCCGCCATCGTGGTGACGGTCTCCGTGCGGACGCACGTTCCCGCCCGCAGCGATGCCTGCACCCCGGAAGCCTCGGCGGCCTGGACGCCGATGACCCGCACCGCACGGCGGGTTTGGGCGAGCGCGGTTGCCACCCCGGAGATGAGCCCGCCGCCGCCGACGGGCACGACGACCACGTCGACATCCGGAGCCTCTTCGGCCAGCTCGAGGCCCACCGTGCCCTGGCCGGCGATCACCAACGGATCATCGAAGGGCGGTACGAGCACCGCGTTCACGGAGGCCGCGTACGCGCGCGCCGCCGAGATGCACTCGTCCACGCCGGCGCCTTCCAGCAGCACCGTGGCCCCGTAGCCACGTGTCGCCTCCACCTTCGGCAAGGCGGCGTTGGCCGGCATGAAGACGGTGGCGTGGTGGCCGGTTCGAGTGGCGGCGAAGGCCACGCCCTGTGCGTGGTTCCCGGCCGACGCAGCTACGACCTCCGTCCCCGCCGGCAGGCGGGAGATGAGGTTGAACGCACCGCGGATCTTGTACGAGCCGGTGCGCTGGCGGTGCTCCGGCTTGAGGAGCACCGGCCGACCGGCCAGCGCGCTGAGCGACTCGCTGTGCTCGACCGGGGTCGGTCGCAGCACCGCTGCCACGCGACCTTGCGCCTCTCGAATGTCGCCGAGGCTGATCATCGGAGGCGACCCTAGACTGTCCGCCACGCGGGCCCTCCGGGCCGTGTTTGTGGGCCTGCGGGGAGCGAAGTACCCTTGTCCGGTCCGCGCCGCCTACGAGAAGGACCTTGCGTGCGCACGTTCTCACCGAAGCAGTCAGACATCCAGCGCGCCTGGCACGTCGTCGACGGGGAAGACCTCGTCCTCGGCCGGCTCGCGTCCGAGGTGGCCCGCGTTCTCCGCGGGAAGCACAAGCCGATCTTCGCGCCCCACGTCGACACCGGTGACTTCGTCATCATCGTCAACGCCGCCAAGGTCGTGACCACGTCGGACAAGGCCGACAAGAAGAAGGTGTACAACCACTCGGGGTACCCGGGCGGCCTGAAGAGCCAGGTCTGGAGCGACTACTTCGCCAAGAACCCTGAGGATGCCGTCCGCAAGGCCGTGCGAGGGATGCTCCCCAAGGGCACCCTTGGCCGCGAGATGCTCAAGAAGCTCAAGATCTACGCCGGACCGACCCACCCGCATGCCGCCCAGGGGCCTCAGCCCCTCGATCTCGCCGCTGTCGCCAAGCGGGCGTCGTAACAGGAGAACTCGTGCCCAACCCGCTCAGCCAGACGACCGGCCGCCGCAAGCAAGCCGTCGCAAGAGTCCGCCTCCGCCCAGGATCCGGCGTCATCACCGTGAACAAGCGGACCCTCGAGGACTACTTCCCGGCGGCCACGCACCGCATGGTCGTCACCGAGCCGCTCCGTCTCCTGGAGGTCGAGGAGTACGACATCGACGCCACGATCGACGGGGGCGGGATCTCCGGGCAGGCCGGTGCCCTGCGGCTCGGCATCGCCCGGGCGCTGGTGGGGCTCGACGACGAGCAGCGCGGCACCCTGAAGAAGGCCGGCTTCCTCACTCGCGACGCTCGCGAGAAGGAGTCGAAGAAGTACGGGCTCAAGAAGGCCCGCAAGGCTCCGCAGTACTCCAAGCGCTAGAGCCTCACCTCCTTGACGCTGCGGTTCGGCACCGACGGGGTGCGTGGCTTGGCCAACGCCGAGCTCACCCCCGAGCTGGTCCTGGCGCTCGGCCGGGCTGCGGCGCGCTTCCTCGGCGGCGGGACGTTCCTGGTCGGGCGTGACACGAGGCTGTCCGGTCCCATGTTGCAAGCGGCGCTCACCGCCGGTCTGACCGCGGAGGGTTGCGACGTTCGCGACCTCGGTGTGCTCCCGACGCCGGCCGTGGCGGCCCGCTCAGTGCAACTGGGTCTGCCTGCGGCCATGATCTCGGCTTCGCACAACCCGTATCCCGACAACGGCGTGAAGCTGTTCGCGAGCGGCGGCCGCAAGCTGTCCGACGAGGTCGAGCGTGGTGTGCAGGCCGAGCTCGACCGCCTCCTCACGAGCGGACCGGCCGCCGAGCCGAAGGTGGGCGCTGAGATCGGTGGGATGCAGGCCGACGCGGACGCCGGAGAGGCATACGTCGCTCAGCTCGTGCAGGCGCTCGAAGGGCGTCGTCTCGATGGCATGCGGATCGTCGTCGACTGCTCCCACGGCGCGGCCAGCGGTGTGGCCGGCGCCGCGTTCCGGGCCGTCGGCGCAGAGGTGTCCGTGATCCACGCCGCACCGAACGGCACCAACATCAACCACGGCTGCGGGTCCAACCACCCCGAGCTGCTGCAGGAAGCGGTGCGGGGAGCCGATGGCACGCACCTCGGGCTCGCGCTCGACGGCGACGCCGACCGGGTGGTGGCCGTCGCGCCGGACGGCACCGTGGTCGACGGCGATCACATCATCGCCCTCTGCGCCGTCGACCTTCACGAGCGAGGCAAGCTCTCCGGTGACGCGGTGGTCGTCACCGTGATGACCAACCTCGGCTTCCGGCTGGGCATGGCGCGCCGGGGCATCGACGTGGTGGAGACCAAGGTCGGTGACCGCTATGTGCTGGAGGCGCTGGAGGATCAGCATCTGTCACTGGGCGGCGAGCAGTCGGGCCACGTGATCTTCCGGGAGCTGGCCACCACGGGTGACGGGCTGCTGACCG
Organism: uncultured Acidimicrobiales bacterium; assembly: GCA_902805655.1. Lineage (GTDB taxonomy): Bacteria > Actinomycetota > Acidimicrobiia > Acidimicrobiales > CADCTF01 > CADCTF01. Next base: position 24,497 of record CADCTF010000150.1, on the reverse strand, counting down.
GCTTGTTGCTGGCGGACCTCCTGCACCGGTCGGGTCGGGCTCTGCAGGACCTCGCCGCCGAGGTGATGACCCGTCTTCCGCAGGTCTTGCGCAACGTCGTCGTGACGGACCGAGCCGGCTTGCAGGACGCCGCTGCGGTGTGGGCCGAGGTCGCCGCCGTCGAGGCCGAGCTCGGTGATTCGGGCCGGGTGCTGCTGCGGCCGAGCGGCACCGAGAACCTGGTGCGGGTGATGGCAGAGGCTCCGACCGAAGCAGCGGCGGCGCGAGCGGTGGCTCGCGTGGAGGCTGCCGTCGAGGCCGCACTTGGCCGGTCCGGCCAAGGATCGAGTCCCTACACTTAGCCGTATGTGCGGAATCATCGCGGTCCTCCGTCGGCGCAGCTCGAGGGAGGTCCCACAGTCGGACGAGGTGCTCGCCCGGCTCGATGAGGCGCTGTCAGCCCTGGCCGCCGGCGGCTCCATCGCAGGCCTCGACGCCGCAGCCGCAGCCACGTCGGAGGTCAACCGCCTCCTGTCGGGGGTGCCGGGTCTGGTCGCCCTCAGGACGCATTCGGGGATGGCCGCCGCCGTGGAGGAGCGGGCGGCGGCGCTCGGGGCCCAGCTGCGGCGGATCGAGATCGACTTGGACAGCGGCCGGGCGGGCGTGACCGAAGCCGAGCTCGAGGACGTCAACGCCGCCGTGCTCGCCCTCAAGGATGCAGTGTGGGCCGTGCAGCGCGATCGCCTTCGTACGGCGGTGGCGGTGACGGATCTCGCCGGCGAGGCGACGTCGGAGTCGGCGCTGGCGGGCTACCTGGCCGTGCAGGAGGCGCTCTCGGCGCTCGATCGCCTCGAGGTGCGCGGACGGGACTCGGCCGGGCTCCACCTGGTGGTGGACGGCCATGGCCTCGATACCGAGGAGCCGGGGATCGCCGCCGAGCTCGCCCGCCGGGCCGACCCCCTGTTCGCCAGCGGCGCCGTCTGCACCGCCCACGGGCGATTGAGCTTCGTCTACAAGGCGGCTGCAGAGATCGGGGAGCTGGGAGACAACAGCGCCCACCTGCGGGCCGCGATCCGCCAGGACCAGCTGCTGCGCCGAGCGCTGGCTGCACCCGAGGCCCAGATGACCGTGGTGGGTCACACGCGGTGGGCCAGCGTCGGCATCATCTCGGAGCCCAACGCCCACCCGCTGAACTCAGTGGAGGAGACGGACGGCCTTCGCCCGTACGTCATCGGTGCGCTCAACGGCGACGTCGACAACTACGCAGAGCTGCGTGAGCAGGTCGGTCTGAAGGTGGCTCCCGAGATCACCACCGACGCCAAGGTGATCCCGACCCTCCTCGCCCGGCGCCGCGCCGAGGGGGGCGACCCGGTAGAAGCGTTTCGGGCCACCGTGTCGTCGTTCGAGGGCTCCGTCGCCATCGCCGCGCAGAGCGTCGACCGGTCGGACGAGGTGCTGCTGGCGCTGCGCGGCAGCGGACAGGCGCTGTACGTCGGCCTGGCCGAGGATGCGTTCGTCGTGGCCAGCGAGCCCTACGGGATCGTGGAGCTCACCTCCCGGTACCTGCGCCTCGACGGCGAGTCGGCCAGCGGCACCGACGGCAGCTCGGGTCAGATCGTGGCGCTCGACCGCTCAGGGGCCGGCACCCTCGACGGCATCACCCGTGTCGCGTACGACGGGACGCCGCTGCCGGCGACCGACTCGTCGCTCGCGCGGGCCGAGATCACCACCCGGGACATCGATCGTGGCGGCGCCCCGCACTTTCTGCTGAAGGAGATGCACGAGGCGCCGCTGTCGATCCGCAAGACGCTGCGGGGCAAGATCGAGGACCGACGGGGCCTGCTGGCCGTGCGGCTCCCCACCGGCACGCTGCCCGAGGCCGTGCGCCAGGGCCTGGCAGATGGTCGGCTGCAGCGGATCCTCGTCACCGGGCAGGGCACCGCGGCGGTGGCCGGACAGGCCGTTGCCGAGGCGCTTCGAGGTGCGTTCCACGGCACCGCCATGCGTATCACCGCGATCACCGCGGCCGAGCTGTCGGGCTTCGGGCTGGACGACGACATGTCCGACACGCTGCTGATCGCCATCAGCCAGAGCGGCACCTCCACGGACACCAACCGAACGGTCGACCTGCTGCGCAGCCGGGGCGCGGTGGCCGTCGCCATCGTCAACCGGCGCAACAGCGACCTGACGGACAAGGCCGATGGTGTGCTGTACACGTCCGATGGGCGCGACGTGGAGATGGCGGTGCCGTCCACCAAGGCGTTCTACGCGCAGATCGCCGCCGGCGTGCTGCTGGCATGGGGCCTGGCCGACGTGGCCGGGGTGGGTGACCGGCACCGTGCCGCCGAGCTGCTCACCGCGTTGCGGGAGCTGCCCGAGGCGATGGAGACGGTGCTCGAGCGCCGGCCCCTCATCGCCGCCGCCGCCCAGACCCACGGGCCGCCTCACCGGTACTGGGCGCTCGTCGGCAACGGGCCCAACCGGGTGGCGGCCGAGGAGCTGCGGATCAAGCTCAGCGAGCTCTGCTACAAGTCCATCTCGTGTGACATCACCGAGAACAAGAAGCACATCGATCTTTCGTGCGAGCCCATGATCCTCGTCTGCGCGGCCGGCCTCGACGGCGCGAACGCGGACGACGTCACCAAGGAGGTGGCGATCTTCCGGGCCCACAAGGCAACGCCGGTGGTGATCGCCAGCGACGGTGAGAACCGCTTCGACGCCGCCGCCGACGTGCTGCACGTGCCCAAGGTGCATCCCGCCCTCGACTTCGTGCTGTCGGCCATGGCCGGGCACCTGTTCGGCTACGAGGCGGCCGTCGCCATCGATGCCCAGGGCCGCCTGCTGCGGGAGCTGCGAGGCGTCGTCGAGGAGTGCGTCGGCCATCGCCTGCAGCCGCACGAGCTCCTGGAGAGTCTGGCGACGGGCCTGCAGCCCGTGGTCGGCCGCTTCTTCGCCGACCTCCACGCGGGTGTGCTCGACGGTCACCTCGAGGCCAGCACGGCCTCCCGGATGGCATCCCTGCTGCGCTACGCCATGGGCACGATGCCCCTCGAGATCTACGAGGTGGAGTACGGCAAGGTCGCCTCCCCGGGCGCGCTGGTCGACGATCTCCTCGATGCGCTGTCGGACGGGATCGACGAGCTGACGCGGCCCATCGACGCCATCAAGCACCAGGCCAAGACGGTCACGGTGGGTACGTCGAGGTCGGAGGAGACCTATGCCGACGTGCCCCTCGTCGGCGAGCTGCTGGCCACCGGCACCACCCGCGACCGGGTCGGCTATCGCGCCATGCGCACGCTGGCCGCACTGGACGCAGCCGTGGCCGAGGTCACCGGGTACACGAGGTACCTCGTGCTCGGCGACCCGAACGCAGGCACGGCGACGATCGAGGTGATCGACAAGGGCGGCGTGGCACGCGACATCCCTTCGCGCACCGAGCACGAGCCCGCCCTGATGGGCACGAAGAACCGGGCCGCCACATCGCGCGAGGTCACCGTCAGCCGCAGCGACCGTGACGGCCGCACCACGGTGATCATCCCGGAGACCAAGGACAACCAGGTCACCGGCATCACTCTGCTGCACGTGCGGTTCCACGACCGCCTCGAACCAGCTCCGGCACGCCAGGTGCTCACCGGCTACCAGAACCGCTACAACGCCATCGTCGATGCGGTCACGGAGACCCAGCCGGCGTTCGCCGACGAGCGCCTGGGTGAGGTGGCGATCGTCGACCTCTTGGTCGACCCGGTGCGCGTGCTGGCCGCCCACTGGCGTTCGGCCGAGGTCGAGCAGTGAAGTCGATCGGCACCGACGTGGTGGACCTCGATCGGTTCCGCCTCGCCTTGCAACGGACGCCGGGCATGGTGACCCGCGTCTTCACGGAGGGCGAGCGGGCGTATGCCCTCCGGAAGAACGACCCGACCGAGCGGCTGGCGGCCCGGTTCGCGGTGAAGGAGGCGACGATGAAGGCCCTCGGGGTCGGGCTCGGCGCGTTCAAGTTCTACGACGTAGAGGTGGTGAAGGCGAGAAGCGGAGAGCCGAGCCTGCGGCTCTCCGGACGTGCGGTCGAGCTGGCCGAGAGGCGGGGGATCGTGGAGTGGAAGGTCTCCATCACGCACTCCGACCTCGTGGCCTTCGCCGTCGTCGTGGGACTGTGACCACCTGGGCCACCCGATGATCCCAGTCGTCACGCCGGCGGAGATGCGCGCCATCGACGCAGCTGCGCCGGAACCCCTCGATGTGCTGATCCAGCGGGCCGGTGCCGCGGTCGGGCGTGTGGCTCTGCGGCAGCTCGGAGGAGGGTACGGGCGACGGGTGGTGGTGGTCGCCGGCAAGGGGAACAACGGTGCCGACGGGCGGGTGGCCGCCACGTGGCTGCAGCGTCGGGGCGTCAGGGTGCGGCTCATCGAGGCGGGAGAGGTGCCGCCGGTGCTCCCCGCGTCGGACCTGGTGATCGACGCCGCCTACGGCACCGGGTTCCGTGGCAGCTACGACCCGCCGGACCCCGCAGGTGCCCCGGTGCTGTCGGTCGACATCCCGAGTGGACTGGACGCATCGGCCATGGTGGCCTCCGGCCACGCGGCCGGCGCGGTGGTGGCGGACCACGTGGTGACGTTCGCGGCGCTCAAGCCAGGGCTTCTCGGCCTGGAGCCGTCGCAGGTGGAGGTGTTCGACATCGGCCTCGACGTCAGCTCGGCCCGGGTCCACGTGGTGGAAGACCTCGATGTGCGTTCGGCTCTCCCTGCTCGTCGCCGCGACGCCCACAAGTACGACGCAGCCGTGCTCGTGGTGGCGGGTTCCCCCGGCATGACCGGGGCTGCAGCTCTGGCGTCGACAGCGGCGATGCGGTCGGGGAGCGGCTACTGCCGACTGGCCGTTCCCGGCGCCGACCTGCGCGAGCTCCCGGCGTCCGAGGTGGTCGGAGTGGCTCTGGAGGCCGAAGGCTGGGAGAACGGGGCGCTGCGATCCGTGGAGCGCATGAGCGCCGTGGCCATCGGTCCCGGACTCGGGCGTGCCTCCTCCACCGTGCGCTCCGTGCGGGCCTTCGTAGCGGAGTGCCCCATGCCCTTGGTCGTCGATGCCGACGCGCTGTTCGCACTCGGAGATCTCGAGGCCGCCGCCGGCGTGCTGCGGGGCCGGCGTGCGGCGACGGTGCTCACCCCGCACGACGGTGAGCTGACGCGGTTGACCGGCTCGGTGCCTGGTGCCGACCGGCTCTCGGTCGCCCGGGACACGGCTGCGGCCACTGGATCCACCGTGCTGCTCAAGGGTCCGGTGACCGTGGTGGCCGACCCCGATGGCGACGTGCTGGTCGCGCGAGGCGGCTCCTCCCGACTGGCGACGGCCGGAACAGGTGATGTGCTGACCGGCGTGGTCGCCGCCTTCCTCGCCGCTGGTCTGCCGCCTCGGCACGCTGCTGCCTACGCCGCGCATGTCCATGGCGCAGCCGCTCAGCTCGGATGGCGCCGGGGCTTCGTCGCCGGCGATCTCCTCGAGCTGGTGCCGAGGTGGCTGAGCCGTTGATCGCAGGCGCTCGTCCGACATCGGCCGAGATCGATCTCGAAGCGGTTCGGCACAACGTCGCCGAGCTGCGGCGCGCATCGTCCACCGACGTCTGTGCCGTGGTGAAGGCCGACGGCTACGGCCATGGCGCCGTTCCCGTGGCCACGGCCGCGTTGGAGGCGGGCGCGACCTGGCTGGCCGTCGCCCTGGTGGAGGAAGGCGTGGCCCTTCGGGCAGCCGGCATCACTGCGCCGGTGCTCGTGTTGTCCGAGCCCCACCCGGCCGCCGCTCCCGTCGTGGTGGCCAACGGGCTGCGGCCGACGCTGTACACCGAGTCGGGGGTGGCGGCTCTGGCGGCGGCGGCTACGACATCGGACGAGCCGTTCGCGGTCCACGTCAAGGTCGACACCGGCATGCACCGGGTGGGAGCGCAGCCGGAGTCGGTGGTGGAGCTGGTTCAGCGGGTGGTGAGCTCGCCGTCGTTGCGGTTCGAGGGCCTGTGGACCCATCTGGCCACGGCCGACGAGCTCGATCCTGCGTTCACCAACGAGCAGCTGCGCCGGTTCGAGGAGGTGCGGTCGACCTTGGCCGCGGCGGGCTACCGGCCATCCATGGTGCACGCCTCGAACTCGGCCGGGTCGCTCCACCATCCCCAGGCGCGGTACGACCTGGTGCGCTGCGGCATAGCGGTCTACGGCTATCCGCCCGCTCCCGGGCGCGCCGTCGACGCCGACCTGCGGCCCGTCATGTCGGTGCGGTCGAAGGTGTCGCTCGTGAAGCGCGTGGTCGCCGGTGAGGCGGTGTCCTACGGGCAGCGCCACCGCTTCGAGCGGGACACGGTGGTGGCGACAGTGCCGATCGGTTACGCCGACGGGGTGCCACGCCGGCTGTCGGCCGTGGGCGGCGAGGTGCTCATCGGTGGACGCCGGCGCCGGATCGCCGGGACGGTGACCATGGACCAGATACTCGTGGCCTGCGACGAAGATGGATCGGTGGCCATCGGTGACGACGTCGTCCTGCTCGGCCGGCAGGGCGACGAGATCATCACCGCGGACGACTGGGCTCAGCCCCTCGAGACCATCAGCTACGAGATCCTCTGCGGCATCAGCGGCCGGGTTCCCCGGGTGTACCGATGAAGCTGCGCAACGTCGCGCTGGCTGCCGCCGGCGTGGGAGCCGCGTATGCCGTGGAGCGCCTGACCATCGGACGGGCCCAGGCCCGGGCCACCGAGGCCGAGCTCGGCGAGCTGCGCTTCCCGGAGGACGTGGTCATCCGGCACATCGACACCGACGACGGTGGTGATGTCTACGTCGTGGAGCGTGGCGCCGGCCGCCCCATCGTGCTCTTGCACGGCGTGATGCTGTCGTCGGTGCTCTGGGCGCACCAGCTGGCCGACCTCGGCGACACCCATCGGGTGCTCGCCCTCGATCACCGTGGCCACGGCGAGAGCCGCTCCGGATCAGAGCCGTGGGCGCTGACCCGGCTCGCCTCCGATCTGGCGCAGGTGCTGATCGAGCTGGATCTCCGTGATGCACTGCTCGTCGGCCACTCGATGGGCGGCATGGTGGCCCTCAAGCTGGCCGTCGACCGGCCTGCACTGTTCCACGAGCGGGTTGCGGGCCTGGCCCTCGTGTCGACGTCGGCCGGCCCGGTGCACCGGCTGGCGGCGTGGAAGACGGTCATCGACGCCGTCACCCCGAAGATCAACAAGAGCCTGATCGGGGTGGCCGGCTACCTGCCGGGCGGGCTCTTCCCGAGGAACGACCTGTCCTACCTCCTGTTCCGCCTGGGTCTGGGCAAGAACGCCTCGCCCGCCCACATCGAGCTGAACCGCCGCATGGCCGCCGCAACTCCCGTGACCGTGTGGACCGAGCTGTTGCGCGAGATCCTGGCCTTCGACCTCCGGGCGGACCTGAGCCGCATCGGCGTGCCCACCATGGTCGTGGTCGGGAGCCGTGACCTGGTGACACCGCCGTCCCACGCCCGCGAGCTCATCGAACGCATCCACGGGGCCGAGCTGTACGTCATCCGCGATTCCGGGCACCTGCCCATGCTCGAGAAGCGGGAGCAGCTGAGCGAGCTCCTCGAGCAGTTCGCCGGGCGGCTGCCGTGATCACCGATGTGTCGGGCGTGCGCGTCGGCCACTGGACGAACGACGAGGCCCAGACCGGTTGCACGGTGGTGCTGATGCCCGCAGGGGCCGTGGCCTCGGGCGAGGTCCGCGGTGGAGCTCCGGGGACGCGCGAGTTCGCCCTGCTGGCACCCGAGCGCACGGTGCCCGGCGTCCACGCCGTGCTGCTGACCGGACGATCGGCGTTCGGGCTGGCCGCCGCCGACGGCGTGGTCCGCTGGTGCGAGGAGCGCCGGATCGGGTTCCCGGTCGGAAGAACCGTCGTCCCCCTGGTGGTGGGCATGGTGCTCTTCGACCTGACCGTCGGCGACCCGTCGGTGCGGCCCGACGCGGCTGCGGGGTATCGGGCGTGCGATGCCGCCGAGGGCGGGCCCGTGCCGATCGGTCGGGTGGGCGCAGGACGGGGAGCGACGTTCGACAAGTGGCGTGGCGACGGGTCGCGCCGTCCTGGCGGCCTCGGTACTGCGACGCGCCGGCACGGGCCGTTGGTCGTCTCGGCGCTGGTGGCGGTGAACGCGCTCGGCGGTCTGCACGACGGGTCCGAGCCGGATCCCCCGGACCGAGCCGGCGAGGCGCTCGGGAACACGACCATCGGCGTCGTCGCCACCAACGCACGGCTGGACAAGATGGGCTGCTTCCTCGTGTCCCAAGGGGCCCACGACGGGCTGGCCCGGGCGCTGGAGCCGGCCCACGCGTCCTTCGACGGTGACGCCTTCGTCAGCGTCGCGACGGGCGAGGTGGAGGCCCGGCCGGACGACGTGCGCCTGCTGGCCGCGCAGGCGGTCGAGCGCGCCATCCGTTCGGTCGGCCAGACCTTGGCCTGACCGGTTCCGACCGGTCTGTCCGGGGGCCGGCGCCGGTAGCATCCGACCCGTGGCGACGACCCTGGAGCAGCTTGGTGCGGAGGCCGCCGGGTGCCCCCGCTGCCCACTGGCCGCCACGCGGACCCAGGTGGTCTTCGGGGTCGGCCACCCCAACGCCGACCTGGTGTTCGTGGGAGAGGCGCCCGGCCGGGAGGAGGATCTGCGGGGTGAGCCCTTCGTCGGCCGCTCCGGGCAGCTGCTCGACCGCCTCGTGCTCGAGGAGATGGGGCTCACCCGTGACCGCTTCTACATCCTCAACACGGTGAAGTGCCGCCCGCCCGACAACCGTGACCCGCGACCGCTCGAGATCGAGGCGTGCAACCCGTGGCTCGAGGGCCAGCTGGACCTCATCCAGCCCAAGGTCGTGGTGACGCTGGGCAACTTCGCCACCAAGCTGTTGCTCGGCACCACCGAGGGCATCACCAAGCTGAGGGGGCGCACGTATCCGTTCCGCAACGGGTCGGTGCTGGTGCCGACCTTCCACCCGGCGGCCGTGCTGCGGGGTGGCGGGGAGCCCATGGCCAAGGTGCGGGCCGACCTGGTGCGGGCCAAGGAGGCCATGGGCCTGACGACGGTGACGCCGTGACCCTCAGCTTCCTCACCCGATCCGTCGACGACACCCGGCGCCTCGCCGCCGGCCTGGCGCCGCTGGCGCGTGCGGGCGACGTGATCCTCCTGGCCGGCGAGCTGGGCGCCGGCAAGACCGCGTTCGTGCAGGGCTTCGCGCGGGCCATGGGCGTGGACGAGCACGTCACCAGCCCCACCTTCACGCTGATGCACACCTACTCCGGTCGGCTCCAGCTGCTGCACGTCGACGTCTACCGCCTCGACCACCTCCAGGAGATCATCGACCTCGGCCTGGCCGAGCTGGTGGACGCAGACGCCGTCGCCCTCATCGAATGGGGAGACATGGCCGAGCCGGTGCTGCCGGCCGACTTCCTCGAGGTCCGCATCGAGTACGGCAAGGACGACGACGAGCGCGCCTTCAGCCTGCGGCCGGTCGGCTCGGCGTGGGGTGCGCGTGCTCGCGCCGTTCACGAGGCGCTCGCCGCCTGGGCGCGACCATGATCATCCTGGGCATCGAGACAGCCACCCAGCAGGTGGGCTGCGCCTTCGGCGGGGTGGAAGGGGTGCTGGCGTCGTTCTCCTCGGCTCGGGGACGGAGGCACGCGGAGACCCTGGTGCCGGCGATCCAGTTCCTCGCCGAGCAGGCCGAGCTCGACCTCCAGCAGGTGAGCGTCATAGCGGTCGACATCGGCCCCGGGCTCTTCACCGGGCTGCGCGTGGGCATCGCCACGGCCAAGGCGCTGGCCTCCGCGCTCAGGGTGCCGGTGATAGGCCTCTCGAGCCTGGACCTGCTCGCCCACCAGGTGCGGCGCACCAACCGCTTGATCGTCCCGGTGGTCGACGCCAAGCGGGGGGAGGTGTTCTCGGCCACCTACCGCCAGGTGCCCGGCGGCGTGCAGCGGCTGTCCGACTTTGCGGTGGGCTCGCCCCAGGACCTGGCCAACGAGCTGCTGGCCCACCGAGAAGAAGCCCTGCTACTGGGTGACGGCGCCATTCGCTACGCCGAGGAGCTGGACGGCGACGCGGGCAACGTCGAGCTGGCCGGGGTGGCCAACGCCTATCCCTCGGCCAGCGACCTCGTCGAGCTCGCCCATCCCCGGGCCATCCGCGAGGAGTTCGTGCCGGCGCGGGAGATCGAGCCGCTCTACCTGCGGAAGGCGGACGCGGAGATCAACTGGCAGCGGAGGGAGCACGCGTGAAGACCGCCCGGGCGCTCGCTCCCGACGACGGTCAGCTGGAGGTGCACCTGGTGCCGATGCGCCGGAGGCATCTCCGGTCGGTGCTGAAGATCGAGGCGCAGGTCTACGCCCGCCCGTGGTCACTGAGCCTCTTCCTCTCCGAGCTCACCCTCCGCGGCAGCCGCTTCTACTACGTCGCTCGCGTCGAGGGCTCGGTCGTCGGCTATGCCGGCCTCATGCTGAGCGGCGAGGACGGGCACGTGACCAACATCGCCGTCGACCCGGCTTGGCACCGCCACAAGATCGGCACGCGGCTCCTCGCCAACCTCGCCCAGGAGGCCCTGCGACGAAGGGTGCGCAACCTCACCCTCGAGGTGCGCGTGAGCAACGAGGCGGCCAAGACCATGTACACCCGGTTCGGCTTCGAGCCGGCGGGAATCCGCAAGAACTACTACATCGAGACGAACGAGGACGCGTTGATCATGTGGGCCGAGCACATCGACACCCCGGAGTACGCAGCCCGGCTCGCCCGTCTCGAAGCGACGGTGCCGGGGCGCACGGTCGTGGAAGAGATCCGCGGATGAGCTCGGTGCTCGGCATAGAGACGTCGTGTGACGAGACGGCCGCGGCCGTGGTCGACGAAGGGCGGGGTGTCCGCTCGTCGGTGGTCAGCAGCCAGATCGACCTCCACGCCCGCTTCGGCGGGGTGGTGCCCGAAATCGCCAGCCGCGCCCACGTGGACCTGCTGACTCCGGTGGTGGCCGAGGCGCTGGTGGAGGCCGGGCTCGAAGGTCCCGACGTCGCCGCCGTGGCCGCCACCATCGGCCCGGGTCTGATCGGATCGCTGTTGGTCGGGGTGAGCCACGCCAAGGCCCTCGCCCTGGTGTGGGGCGTGCCGTTCGTCGGCGTGAACCACCTCGAGGCCCATCTCTATGCGTCGTTCCTCGAGGAACCGTCGCTCGAGCTGCCGGTGGTCGTCCTGCTCGTGTCGGGTGGCCACACGCTGCTCATCCACATGGAGGCCCCTGGCCACTACCGGCTCCTCGGCCAGACCATCGACGATGCCGCCGGGGAGGCGTTCGACAAGGTCGCCCGGTTCCTCGGCCTGGGGTATCCCGGAGGCCCGGCCATCGACAGGCTCGCGGTCGAGGGAGACGCCTCCGCCATCGCCTTCCCGCGGGGCATGCGAGATGAAGGCCTCGACTTCTCGTTCAGCGGCGTCAAGACCTCTGTCATCACCTACGTGCGGAAGCACCCTCAGGTGGAGACGGCCGACGTGGCCGCGTCCTTCCAGGAGGCCGTGGTCGACGTGCTGGTAACCAAGGCGGCTCGGGCCGCGGACCAGGTCGGCGCCAAGGGCATCTGCCTGGCCGGAGGTGTCGCCGCCAACTCCCTGCTGCGCGAGCGCCTCCTCGACTCGTGCATCGCCGCCGGCCGTCAGGCCTACCTGCCCAGCCGAGCCATGTGCACCGACAACGCGGCGATGGTGGCGGCGGCGGGATGGTGGCGGCTCCAGTCCGACGGCCCGACCAGCCTGGCCGTGGGCGCCTACCCGAACCTCCGGCTGCCCCTCAGCTGACGACCGGTATGGTCCCCGCCCGATGAGGGCGACGGGACATGGCGGTCCGAAGGTCTGGGTGTGGCTGCTACTGCTGGTCGCCGTCGCGACTCTGGGCGCGTGCGAGCGCGGGCGCGACGACGAGGGTCGGCCCTCGACCGCCGGCACCACCGCACCCGTAGGTGGTGCCGCCGTGCCGCAGGGCTACCGACTCCACGTCGACACGGCCGACGGGTTCCGCATCGCCGTGCCCGACGCTTGGCAACAGGTGCCGCTGGATCCTTCGGCGCTCGACCAGACCTCGGCCGCGAACCCCCAGATGGCCGCGATGGTCGAGCAGGCCCGTGCGGTCTTCAGGCAGGGCGGGCTGTTCCTGGCCGCCGACCCCCGGCCCACGTCGGGCTTCGCAGCCAACGCGACCCTCATCAAGGTGGACGGGCCGGCCTTCACACTCGACGAGATCCAGCCGGCCGTGCAGGCGCAGCTGCAGCTGGCCGGGGCGACGGACGTCTCCTTCGACCGGGCCGAGACACCGGCGGGCCGAGCGCTGCGGGGGCACTACACGCTTCGGATCAACACGCCGGCGGGGCTGCCGCTGGCGGTGCGTGGGTCGCAGCACTACATCGCTGCCGGCGACCGTGGGTATGTCCTGACCGTCACCGCGAGCGACGCTGCCGAGCTGGCCGGCTTGGAGCGGATCGCCTCCACCTTCGACCTGCTCTGAGGCCGTGCCGTTAGCAGTCTCCGCTTGCGAGTGCTACTGCCGCTGGTTAGGGTTAGCACTCGCAAGGTCTGAGTGCTAACGCCGGAAGTCCGGCGGGCAAGAGCCAAACGGAGGCGCCCAAGATGAACCTGCAGCCCCTTGACGATCGCATCGTCGTGCGCCCGAACGAGTCGGAGGAGACGACGGCTTCCGGGCTCGTCATCCCCGACACGGCCAAAGAGAAGCCCCAGCAGGGTGAGGTGCTCGCGGCCGGCCCCGGCCGACGCGCCGAGGCCTCGGGCGAGCTGATCCCCCTCGACGTGAGCGTGGGCGACACCGTCGTCTACAGCAAGTACGGCGGAACCGAGATCACGATCGACGGTGAGGACCTTCTGATCCTCAACGGTCGGGACGTGCTGGCGAAGGTGGGCAAGTAGCAATGTCGAAGATGCTCAAGTTCGACGAGGAGGCCCGCAGGGCGCTGGAGGCCGGCGTCAACAAGCTGGCCGACGCGGTCAAGGTCACCCTCGGCCCGAAGGGCCGCAACGTGGTGCTCGACAAGAAGTTCGGCGCTCCGACCATCACCAACGACGGCGTGACCATCGCCCGTGAGGTGGAGCTGGAGGACCCGTTCGAGAACATGGGCGCCCAGCTGGTGAAGGAGGTCGCCACCAAGACCAACGACGTCGCCGGTGACGGCACCACCACCGCGACGGTGCTGGCCCAGGCGCTCGTCCGCGAGGGTCTTCGCAACGTGGCCGCCGGCGCCAGCCCCATGGCGCTGAAGAAGGGCATCGACAAGGCCGTCACGGCCGCCGTCGCGTCCATCAAGGCGCAGTCGAAGGAGGTCGACGACCGCAGCGAGATCGCCCAGGTCGCGGCCATCTCCGCCGCCGACGCCTCCATCGGTGAGATCCTCGCCGAGGCCATCGACAAGGTGGGCAAGGACGGCACGGTCACCGTCGAGGAGTCGAACACCTTCGGCATGGACCTCGAGTTCGTCGAGGGCATGCAGTTCGACAAGGGCTACATCTCGGCCTACTTCGTCACCGACCAGGAGCGCCTCGAGGCCATCCTCGAAGACCCGTACATCCTGATCCTCAACGGCAAGATCAGCGCGGTCCACGCCCTGCTGCCGTTGCTCGAGAAGGTGCTGCAGTCCAGCAAGCAGCTCGTGATCATCGCCGAGGACGTCGAGGGCGAGGCCCTGGCCACCCTGGTGCAGAACAAGATCCGCGGCGTGTTCCACTCGGCTGCGGTGAAGGCACCGGGCTTCGGCGAGCGCCGCAAGGCCATGCTGCAGGACCTTGCCACCCTCACCGGTGGTCAGGTCATCTCCGAGGAGGTCGGTCTCAAGCTGGAGAACGTCACCCTCGACCTGCTGGGCACGGCCCGCAAGGTGGTCATCACCAAGGACGACACCACGATCATCGAGGGTGGCGGCTCCGACGAGGACGTCAAGGGCCGTGTCGCTCAGATCAAGCGTGAGATCGAGGAGACCGACTCCGACTGGGACCGCGAGAAGCTGCAGGAGCGGCTGGCCAAGCTGGCCGGCGGCGTGGCCGTGGTCAAGGTCGGCGCAGCCACCGAGGTCGAGCTCAAGGAGAAGAAGCACCGCATCGAGGACGCCCTCTCGGCTACTCGTGCAGCCATCGAGGAGGGTGTGGTGCCCGGCGGTGGCACGGCCCTTCTCCGGGCTCGCGCCGCGCTGAACGAGCTCATCGGCACCCTCAAGGGTGACGAGGCCACTGGCGCCCGGTCGGTCTACAAGGCACTCGAAGAGCCGGCCAAGTGGATCGCCATCAACGCCGGCCTCGAGGGTTCGGTCATGGTGCAGCAGATCGAGCGCGAGACCGGCAACATCGGCCTCAACGCAGCTACGGGCGAGTTCGAGGACCTGCTCAAGGCCGGCGTGCTCGACCCGGCCAAGGTCACCCGGTCGGCGCTGCAGAACGCAGCGTCCATCGCCGGCCTCCTGCTCACCACCGAGTCGGTCATCGCCGACAAGCCCGAGCCCGCCGGCGCAGGTGGCGGCGGCATGCCGGGCGGCGGCGGCATGGGTGGTATGGGCGGTATGGGAATGATGTAGATCGCCCTCCAGCGATCTCTGTACGACCGATTCGGCCGGGCCTCCAGGGGCCCGGCCGCTTCGCGTCCACGCCTAGGGTGCGCCCGTGCGGCGGCTGACGGTCCTCTCCTTCCTCCTGCTCTGCCTGGGTGTGGGGTTCGCACCGCCGGCGGCCGCCAAGTCCTTCCAGGTCACGGCCGTGCAGATCGAGGCGACGTTGATGCCGGACTCGTCGATGCGAGTGGTCGAGCACATCACCTACGACTTCTCGGGCGAGTTCCACAACGGCACCCGCCCCATCCCGCCGGGGGACTACGAGATCACCGACATGTCGGTGAGCGAGGGAGGGCGCCGACTGCCCTTCACCGGCGCCCCTCACGACCTGGCCTGGCGATACGACGCGGTGGACGAGCAGCGCACGTTCGACATCTCGTACACCGTGCGCGGGGCGGCCACCGTCGGCACCGACGTGGCCGAGCTCTACTGGAAGTGGCTCGGCGTCGACCATCCCGGCGTGGGCCGTCTCCGGGTGGCCCTCGAGGTGCCCGGCCAGGCCGAGGGTGTGCGGGCATGGGCCCACGGGCCGCTCAACGGGCTCGTGGAGCTGCGAGGCACCACCGTGCTGTTCTCCGTCGACGGTGTGCCCCCGTCCACGTTCGTGGAGGGCCGGGTGGCGGTGCCGGCCGGCGCGTTCACCGTCGCCCCGTCCGGTGGCGACCGGCTGCCGGCGATCCTCGCCGAGGAGCAGGGCCTGGCCGACGCAGCCAACGAGCAGCGGGCGCGTGCCCAGCAGCGGGAGGCCATCGAACGCTTCCTGCTCCGCTGGTGGTTCGTGCCCCCGGTGCTCGGATGGATCGTCTTCCTGGCGTGCTGGCTGAAGTGGGGTCGGGAGCACACCGCGGCGGTCGACGTGGGCCAGTACCACCGCGAGCTGCCCGAGGACCCGCCCGCGTTCGCGCCCGTCCTCCGGAGCTTCGGCACGGTGGACCCGAGCACGATCTCGGTCACGCTGGTCGACCTCGCTCAGCGGGGGTACCTGACGATCGAGGAGCTCCCGGAGGAGCGACGGTTCCGCGCCGACAAGATGGACTGGAGGTTCACCTGGAAGGAGCAGTCGGCCCCCCTCCGTGCGTTCGAGTACACCCTGCTCGAGACGTTGTTCGCCCGGGGGCCGTCGATCACCCAGGAGGGGCTGATGACGTGGGCGCGCAGCAACCGCACCGAGTCGCAGCGGTGGGTCGAGCGCATCAAGCAGCAGGTGCGGGCCGACTTCAAAGCGGCGCGCTACGTGGAGGGCGGGAAGGGCCCGGCGTACGCCCTCAACGTGCTGGCTGCGATCGCGGTGGTGGGGCTGAGCCTGGCTGCGGTGACCCGCGGCCAGGTGCTGGGGCTGGTGGGCGCGGCGTCCGGTTCGATCCAGATCCTCGCCACCGTGTCGCTGCGGCGGAGGACGCAGCTCGGAGCGCAGCGGGCGGCCGAGCTCGACGCCCTCGAGCGCTTCCTGCGTGACTTCTCCCAGCTGGAGGACGCGCCTGTCGGCCACCTCATCCTCTGGGAGCGGTACCTGGTCTACGCGGTGGCCCTGGGTGTGGCCGACGAGGTCGCTCGCGCCCTCGCGATGCGGCTGCCGGTCGAGGTGGGTGCCCCGGGGCAGGGCTTCGCCCCCTGGTACATCTCTTCGTCGTCGCACGGGAGCGGTGTCGACCGCATCGGCGGTCTGGGCTCGCTCAACTCCTTCGCCGGCGGTTTCGGGCCTGACTTGGTGGCGGCCGCCACGCCCCCCTCGTCGTCGAGCTCGGGTGGTGGAGGCGGTGGTGGCTTCTCAGGTGGAGGAGGCGGCGGCGGTGGAGGCGGGGGCATCGGAGCGAGCTAGTGGCACGTAACTTGGATCATCATGTCCACCAACGCTCCCGCTGACCGACCCCCGCCCGACCCGGCCAAGCTCCTCGCGTACTGGATGGAGTGGGAGAAGGGTGACACGCCACCCGGCCGGGCCCTGGCCAACCTGAAGACGGGGGGCATGCGAGAGCTCCTGGAGGCCACGCTGTCCGTGCAGCTCGAGGCCTTCGGGGAGCCGAGCCCCACGGCGTGAGCCAGATCATACCGAGGCCGGACGCGGCCCGACCCGGTGGGCCGCCCCCGTGGGACGGTTGGAACCACGAGCTGGCTCCTCCCATCACCATCCCCGACCTCCGGGAGGCACTGTCAGGTCGCGTCGAGCTGCCGGCCATCCCGGAGACCGAGCACGGGCCTCAGTCGGCCGTGCTCGTGCCCGTGTTCGAGGAGGAGGGCAGGGCCCGGGTGATCCTGACCCGACGCACTGCATGGCTTCGCTCGCACAGCGGGCAAGTCGCGTTCCCCGGCGGGCGGGTCGACGGTGACGAAACCCACGAGCAGGCCGCGCTGCGGGAGGCCGAGGAGGAGGTCGGGATAGACCCGCCCTCGGTGGAGCTCATCGGCCGTCTCAACCGCCTGTTCACCGTCTCGAGCGGAGCCGGCATCCACCCCTTCGTCGGTGTGCTCCCGTCGCGCCCGGAGCTGACGCCGAACCCAGCCGAGGTCGACCGCGCCTTCGACGTCGCACTCAACGACCTGCTGGCCGCCGACGTCTTCCACTCGGAGGTGTGGGGCGTGGGTGAGACGGAGCGTGAGGTCAACTTCTTCGAGATCGACGGCGAGACCATCTGGGGCGCCACCGCCAAGATGCTGCACGAGCTGCTCACCCTGGTCACCGTGCCGCGGGCGAGCCCGCCCGACTCGACCGGATGAGCGGGCCCGTGACCCTGGCGTCGCCCCGGGCACGCCTGGCACTGACGGCGGCCGGTTGCGGAGTCGTCGCGGTCATCGGGCTCCTCGAGCCGTCGCGGATCGGGGTGGCCCTGCCCTGCCCGCTCCGCGTGACGACCGGACTCGACTGCCCGCTGTGTGGAGCCACCCGAGCCACCACCCAGCTCCTGCGAGGCAACATCTCCGCAGCCCTCGACTTCAACGCGCTGTATGTCGTGCTGCTCCCGGCCCTCTTCGTGGCCGGGCTGGTCTGGCTGGCCCGTGGCCGCTGGCCCTCCGTGATCCTCGCCAAGTGGTTCCCGGCCGCGGCCATCGCCGTCGCCGTGGCGTACATGATCGTGCGGAACCTGCCGTGGGCACCGTTCTCGTACCTGGGCACGTGAGGCCGATCGCCTAAGATGAGAGGTTTCCGCAACGAGCGCAGAAGAGGGGAAGTCGAGTGCCTGAGGTCGAGATCGGCATCGGCAAGTCGGCGCGGCAGGCCTACGGGTTCGACGACATCGCCATCGTCCCCAGCCGGCGCACGCGCGACCCCGAGGACGTCGACATCTCCTGGGAGCTCGATGCGTACCACTTCGACCTGCCGCTCATGGCCGCCGCGATGGACGGCGTCACCAGCCCGGCCACGGCCATCGAGATCGGCAAGCTGGGTGGTGTCGGGGTGCTCAACCTCGAAGGCCTCTGGACGCGCTACGACGACCCGGAGCCCCTGTTCGAAGAGATCGCGACCCTCGACCACGCGAAGGCGACGTCCCGGATGCAGCAGATCTACGCCGAGCCCATCAAGGCCGAGCTGATCACGCAGCGCATCCGCGAGATCAAGGAAGCCGGCGTCACCGCTTGTGCCTCGCTGACGCCCCAGAGGGTGGAGCAGTACGCCAAGGCGGTGGTGGAGGCCGACCTCGACCTGTTCGTGGTGCAGGGCACCGTGGTGAGCGCCGAGCACGTCTCCAAGACGGCCGAGCCGCTCAACCTCAAGAAGTTCATCCGCGAGTTCGAGATCCCCGTCATCGTCGGCGGCTGCGCCAGCTATCGGCCGGCCCTGCACCTCATGCGCACCGGGGCGGTCGGCATCCTCGTCGGCGTCGGCCCGGGCAACGCCTGCACCACCCGCGGCGTGCTGGGGTTGGGCGTGCCGCAGGCCACCGCCATCGCCGATGCCGCAGGTGCCCGGATGCGCCACCTGGACGAGACCGGCGTCTACGTCCACGTCATCGCCGACGGCGGCATGAGCCGCGGAGGCGACATCGCCAAGGCCATCGCCTGCGGTGCTGACGCGGTGATGATCGGATCGCCGCTCGCCGCCGCCCACGAGGCGCCGGGCCGCGGCTACCACTGGGGCATGGCCACGTTCCACCCGACGCTGCCCCGCGGCGCTCGCATCGAGGTCGGCCGGTTGGGCACCGTGCAGGAGATCCTCACCGGCCCGGCCCACGAGAACGACGGCCGCCTCAACCTGATGGGCGCGCTGCGCACGTCCATGGCCACGTGCGGCTACGAGACGGTGAAGGACTTCCAGAAGGCCGAGGTCATGGTCGCACCGGCTCTGCAGACCGAGGGCAAGGCGCTGCAACGTTCGCAGGGCATCGGCATGGGCAGCTGATGGACGCGGGCCAGACCAAGAGCCCCGTCGAGGCGCACCCGCCGGAGGCGCCGGCCAACGACCCGACGTACGACACCGTGCTGGTGGTGGACTTCGGGGCCCAGTACGCCCAGCTGATCGCCCGACGGGTGCGTGAGGCTCACGTGTACTCCGAGATCGTGCCCCACACCATGCCGATCTCCGAGATGCTGGCCCGCCGACCCAAGGGCATCATCTTCAGCGGCGGGCCGGCCTCCGTGCACGTCGAGCACGCCCCCAGCCTCGACGCCGCGGTGTACGACTCCGGGGTCCCCATCCTCGGTATCTGCTACGGAGCCCAGCTCGTGGCCCAGCAGCTCGGCGGAGAGGTCGCCCGCACCGGCAAGGGTGAGTACGGCCGCACGCAGATGCAGGTGACCAACCGCTCCGTGCTGTTCGGCGATCTGCCGTCCGAGCAGGACGTCTGGATGAGCCACTTCGACTCCATCGTCCGTCCGCCCGAGGGCTTCATCGCCACCGCGACGACGGGCGAGGTTGCCGTGGCCGCCCTGGAGGACGCCGACCGGGCGATCTACGGCGTGCAGTTCCACCCGGAGGTGGTGCACACGCCTCGCGGCCAAGAGCTGCTCAAGGCCTTCCTCTACGAGGTCTGCGAGTGCCGCCCGACGTGGACGATGGCCTCCGTCATCGAGCAGACGGTCGAGGCCATCCGCGCCCAGGTCGGGGACGAGCGGGTCATCTGCGGCCTCTCCGGCGGCGTCGACTCGGCGGTGGCGGCCGCCTTGGTCCACAAGGCCATCGGCGACCAGCTCACCTGCGTGTACGTCGACATCGGGCTGATGCGCGAGGGTGAGAGCGAGCAGGTCGAGGAGACGTTCCGCCGCCAGTTCAACATGGACCTCGTGCACGTCAAGGCGGCCGACCGGTTCCTGGAAGCGCTGAACGACATCGTCGAGCCCGAGCGCAAGCGCACCATCATCGGCGAGACGTTCTGGCGGGTCTTCTCCGAGGTCGCCGCCGACCACGGTGACGCCCGCTTCCTCGTGCAGGGCACCCTGTACCCGGACGTGGTGGAGTCGGGCAGCCACTCGGATCCGTCCTCCATGATCAAGAGCCACCACAACCTCATCGCCTTCCCCGAGGGCCTGCACTTCGAGCTGGTGGAGCCGCTGCGGGCCCTGTTCAAGGACGAGGTGCGGGCGCTGGGCGAGCAGCTCGGCCTGCCCGAGGAGATCGTCTGGCGCCAGCCCTTCCCCGGACCCGGCCTGGCCGTGCGCATCGTCGGCACCATCACGCCCGAGCGGGTGGAGATCCTGCGTGCGGCGGACGCCATCGTCACCGAGGAGATCAAGCGGGCCGGCCTCTACCGCGAGCTGTGGCAGTCCTTCGCCGTGCTGCCGGCGGTTCGCACGGTGGGCGTGCAGGGTGACGAACGCACCTACGCGTACCCGATCGTCATCCGGGCCGTCACCTCCGACGACGCCATGACCGCTGACTGGGCCCGGCTGCCGTACGAGCTGCTCGAGCGCTTGTCGAGCCGCATCATCAACGAGGTGCAGGGCGTCAACCGCGTCGCCCTCGACATCACCAGCAAGCCCCCGGGCACGATCGAGTGGGAGTGATGACCGTGGACGAGGAGCTCCTGGCCCAGCTGCGGGCCACCAAGGCGGAGATCGACCAGCTGCAGACCCGGCTCAAGGCCCTCGTCGAGCAGCTGCGCGAGCAGGGCGCCAGCGCCCAGGAGATCGCCGCCGCGCTGAAGGGTTGATGGCGCCCGAGCGCCTGGTCGACCGCAACCCCAGGCTGTCCGCCGGCGAGCTGGCGGCCCGGTTCTCCCCGCCGGCCCGCTTCGCGGAGGTGCGCTTCGAGACCTTCGTACCCAACCGGGAGCACCCGTCCCAGGCCGAGGCGCTCGGTGAGCTCGAGCGGTTCGCCGCTTCAGTCGTCGCCCCCGCCCCGTCGACCGGCGGGTGGGGGATCTTCCGTCGTAGGGCCGCGCCCCCGGCGGAGGCGAGCACCAGGCCGGGTCGGTACCTCGACGGCGGCTTCGGCGTGGGCAAGACGCACCTGTTGGCGTCGCTGTGGCACGCCGCCCCCCCGCCGAAGGCGTACGTCACCTTCGAGGCCCTCACCGCCGTCATCGGGTTCTTGGGCATGGCCGAGGCGGTGCGCACCTTCGCCGGCTACCGCGTGCTCTGCATCGACGAGTTCGAGCTCGACGACGTGGCCAACACCCTGCTGACCGTGACGTTCCTGCGGGCGATCATCCCCGAGGGGGTGAAGGTGGCCACCACCTCGAACTCCATCCCCGAGCGGCTCGGGGAGGGCCGGTTCAACGCCGAGGACTTCCGCCGCGAGATCGCCGCCATCTCAGAGCACTTCGACGCCCTGCGCATCGACGGGCCCGACTTCCGGGCCGCGTCCCGCCCTGCTCGCACCAAGGCTCTCGACGAGGGTGCGGTGCAGCGCCTGGCCGGCACCTCCCCGAACGGGGTGACGCTCGACGCCTTCCCGGATCTCCTTGCGCACCTCCGACGCGTGCACCCCGTGCAGTTCGGGGCGCTGCTCGACGGTGCCGAGACGGTGCTGCTCACCGGGATGCACCCCATCGAGAACCAGGGGAGCGCGCTGCTCTTCGTGCAGCTGGTGGACGAGCTCTACGACGCTGAGGTCACCTTCGGCGCCACCGGGTGCGCGGTCACCGAGGTCTTCCCGGAGTCGTACCGGCACGGCGGCTTCCGCAAGAAGTACGGACGCTGCGAGAGCCGCCTGTCCGCCATGCTCGCCGAGGCGGACCGCCGGGCCTAGGTGGGGCGGTCGCCGTCCACGATCTTCTCGAGCCAGGCGCGCGCGTCGGCGAGCGACTCCAGCGTCAGCTCGTGCTGCATGGGGTACTCCCGGAACACCGTCGGAACGCCACGCTCGGCGAGCAGCTCGGCCACCAGGTTCCCCCGCACGGGAGGCACGACCGGGTCGAGCCGCCCGTGCTGCACCAGGGCGGCGGGGTAGGTGACGCCCTCATCGGCGGCGAGGTCGACACCCCGGGGCTGGAAGCCGCTCATGGCCAGCACGCCGGCGGGGCGCACCGACGCGCTCGGTCCGTACCCGAGGGCCAGCGCCATGCCGGCCCCCTGGCTGAAGCCGGCGATCACCGCTTGGTTCCGAGCCAGGCCGTACTCGGCGCACGCCGCGTCGACCAGCTCGTCCAGGGCGGCGAGGGACTCGGGGAACCCATTGTCCCCCGCACCGAACGAGAACCAGGCGTAGCCCGGCGGGGCTTGGTACGGGCCCTGGGGGAGGACGGTGAGGAAGCGGGCGTCGGGGTCGAGGTAAGGCACCACCCCTGCCAGGTCGCGCTCGTCGGCGCCCAGGCCGTGCACCAGGAGCAGCAGCCGCTCCGGCGAGTCGCCGCCGAGCACGATGTTGTTCAGCGTCATCGGGTCGTCACGGGGAGGTGACGATAGCGGCCGGGCATTCGCCCACCCGTCCGGGCAAATCCGAAGCCTGTAGTTTGGAGGGGTGGTCGCACCGGTGCACGTCCCGCCCTCGGGCCCCTTCGACGACGTGCTGGCCGGGCTCAACCCGGTGCAGCGCGAAGCCGTGGCCCACGACGCCGGCCCGCTGCTGATCATCGCCGGCGCCGGGTCGGGGAAGACCAAGGTCCTGACCAGCCGCATCGCCCACCTCATCGGTGAGCGGGGCATCTCACCGTTCGAGATCCTGGCCATCACCTTCACCAACAAGGCGGCCGACGAGATGAAGCACCGTGTGGGTGCGCTCGTGGGGCCGGTGGCCCAGAAGATGTGGGTGTCGACCTTCCACTCGGCCTGTGTCCGCATCCTCCGGCGCGACGGGCACCACCTCGGCTACTCGTCCAGCTTCACCATCTACGACCAGGCTGATGCCGTTCGCCTCACCGGGTACATCCTGCGCGACCTCAACATCGACGCCAAGAAGTTCCCGCCCCGATCGGTGCACGCCATCATCAGCGGCGCCAAGAACGACCTGGTGTCGGTCGACGCCTACGCCGAGCGGGCCCGCACCATCTACGAGCGGCGCATCGGCGACGTGTACCGGGAGTACCAGGCTCGCCTGCGGGCGGCCAACGCCATGGACTTCGACGACCTCCTGGTGCAGACGGTCGAGCTGTTCCGGCAGTGCCCCGAGGTGCTCCTGCACTACCAGACCCGCTTCAAGCACCTGCTGGTGGACGAGTACCAGGACACGAACGCCGCCCAGAACGAGATGGTCATCCTCCTGGCCCGTGACCATCGCAACGTCTGCGTGGTGGGAGACAGCGACCAGTCGGTGTACCGCTTCCGAGGCGCCGACATCCGCAACATCCTCGAGTTCGAGAACGCCTTTCCGGACGCCCACACCGTCGTGCTCGAGCAGAACTACCGGTCGACCCAGACCATCCTCGACGCGGCCAACGCGGTGATCGCCAACAACGCCATGCGCAAGCCCAAGGCGCTGTGGACCGAGCAGATCGGCGGTGAGCTGATCAACCGCTACCACGCCGAGGACGAGCACGACGAGGCGCTGTGGGCGGTGCACGAGATGGGCCGCCTGCACGACGACGAGCACTACCGCTGGGGCGACATCGCCGTCTTCTACCGCACCAACGCCCAGAGCCGGGTGCTGGAGGAAGAGCTGGCCCGCCGCAGCATCCCCTACAAGGTGGTGGGGGGCACCCGGTTCTACGACCGCCGGGAGATCAAGGACCTACTGGCCTACCTGCGAGCGGTGGTGAACCCCGCCGACGAGGTGAGCATGAAGCGCGTCGTCAACGTGCCGAAGCGCGGCGTGGGCGACACGTCGCTCGGGCGACTGGAGAACTGGGCGGCCAGCCGGGGCCGTCCCTTCGGCGACGCCGTGAGCCATGCCGAGGAGGCGGGGGTCACCGGCAAGGCGGCCACCGGGCTGCGCCAGTTCGACGCTCTCCTGGCCGATCTGCGGGCTGCCGCGGGCGACGGCGTCAGCCCGGGCACGCTGCTCGAGCTGGTCGCCGAGCGCACCCACTACATCGCCGAGCTCGAGGCCGAGCGCACGGTCGAGTCCGCCGGGCGGCTCGAGAACATCGCCGAGCTCATCGGCCAGGCCCGCCAGTACGAGGCCGTCGACCAGTTCCTGGAGGACGTCAGCCTGGTGGCCGACGTGGACGAAGCCGACCCCGACGAGTCGTCGGTCACCCTGATGACGCTGCACACGGCCAAGGGCCTCGAGTTCCCCGCCGTGTTCCTCATCGGCATGGAGGACGGCGTCTTCCCGCACCTGCGCTCGCTGGGTGAGCCGGACGAGCTCGAGGAGGAGCGGCGCCTCTGCTACGTCGGCATCACGCGGGCACGCGAGCGGCTCTACCTGACCAACGCCTGGTGCCGGACCCTGTGGGGGTCGACGCAGTACAACCCGCCGAGCCGGTTCCTCAAGGAGATCCCCGAAGAGCTCGTGCACCTGGCCGAGGGCGGCCGGCGGCCACGCCACCGCGACCGCAGCGGCGCCGGCTCGTCGAGCTGGGGCAGCGGGTGGGGTGGGGGGCGCGAGGCCATCGTGGAGGGCGCGCTGCGTGCCGGGCGAGGCCG
>CADCTF010000149.1 GCA_902805655.1 uncultured Acidimicrobiales bacterium | reverse complement strand
GCTCGGCCCGGTCGAGGACGACCTGGTAGATCCGGGCCGTGGCTGCGTCGATCATCATGCCGTCGCGGTTGGCCGCGCCGGCGCCGCCGGACTCGGCTTCCCGCATGGCGCCGATGATGGACTTGGCCTGCTCGATCTCGGCCGACGTGGGGGCGTACACCTCGTTGGCGATGGGCACCTGGCTCGGGTGGATGGCCCACTTGCCCACCGCGCCGAGGGTGGCCGACCACTCGGCCTCGCGCCGGTAGCTGTCGGGGTTGCGGAAGTTGGCGTAGGGGCCGTCGATGGCGTCGAGGCCGTTGGCCCGGGCGGCGACGATCATCCGGTTGCGGGCGTAGTGCCACATGTCGCCGGGGTAGCGGTTGCCCGTCTCGCCGATGTGGCCGGTGCGGATGCCCTGGCTGGCCGACAGGTCGCCCACGCCGAGGATGAGCGCTTCGAGGCGGGGGCAGCAGCCTGCCAGCTCCTCCACCCGGGCCAGGGCCTCCGTCTCCTCGATGAGGATCTCGAGGCCGATGCGCCCGGGCTCGAGGCCGAGCTGGGTCTCGAGCTGGTTGAGCAGGGTGTCGACGAACCAGACGTCCCGCGGCGCCTTGACCTTCGGGATGATGATCACGTCGAGCACCGCCCCGGCCCCGTGCACGATGGACATGACGTCGTCGGCGCACCAGCGGGTGTCGGTGCTGTTGATCCGCACCGCCTTGGTCTTCGTGCCCCAGTCGAGCCCGTTGAGGGCCTCGACGATGGGCTGGCGGGCGGCTTCCTTCTCGCTGGGCGCCACCGCGTCCTCGAGGTCGAGGAAGACGAGGTCGGCGTCGCTGGCCGCCGCCTTGGCCATCATCTTGTCGCTGGTGCCGGGCGTGGACAGCTCGCTGCGGCGGAGCCGGAAAGGTCGGGTCATGTTGGATCCTTCTCGTCGAGCTCGGCCAGCACCTCGTCGTTGTGCTCGCCGAGCTTGGGGGCCCGGCGCCACGCTCCGGTGGGCGTCTCGGTGCAGTGGATGGGGGAGTTCGGGAAGACCATCGGCCGGTCGACGCCCGGGTGGTCGACGGCGACGAGCATGCCGCGGGCCTGCAGGTGCGGGTCCTCGTAGAGGGCGGCGGCATCGTTCACCGGCCCGACGGGCACCTGCCCGGCCAAGGTGGCGACGACCTCCTTGGTGGTGCGGGCGGAGGTCCAGTCGCTCATGACCTGGCGCACGAAGCCGGCGTTCTTCATCCGGGCGCCGTTCGTCTTGGTGCGCTCGTCGGCGACCAGGTCGGGCCGGCCGATGAGCCCGCAGAGGATGTCCCAGTGCTTGGCCGACGGAGCGGCGATGGCGCAGCCCCCGTCGGACGTCGGGTACATGTCGAACGGCGCGAGCTGCGGGTGGCTGTTGCCGGTGGGCCGGGTCACCATCCCGCCGTAGGAGTAGCGGTAGACGATGGCTTCGCTCAGTGCGGTGAGAGCGTCGTACATGGCCACGTCGACGAACTGGCCCTGGCCGGTGGCCCGGGCGTGCAGCACGGCCGACACCACGCCGAGGGCGGTGAGGGTGGCGGGGTAGAGGTCGCCGACGCTCGGGCCGACCCGGAACGTCTCGCCGTCGGGGCTGCCGGTGAAGCTCACCACCCCGCTCATGGCCTGGGCCACGACGTCGTACGCGGGCCAGTCGACGTAGGGGCTCTCGCCCGTGCGGGGGTCGCCGAAGCCGCGGATGGCGCCGTAGACGAGGCGGGGGTTGCGCTCGTGCAGGATCTCGTACGACAGCCCGAGGCTGTCGAGCACGCCGGCCCGGAAGTTCTCCACGAGCGCATCGGAGGTCTCCACCAGCCGCAGCAGGGCGTCCTTGCCCTCCGGCGTCTTGAGGTCGAGCATGATCCCGCGCTTGCTGCGGTTCACGCTGGCGAAGTAGCCGCCGAAGGCGTGCTCGTCGTCCTCCTCGGCGAAGGGCGGCATCTGGCGGGACATGTCGCCGTCGGGCGACTCCACCTTGATGACGTCGGCGCCCATGTCGGCCAGCAGCATCGTGCAGAAGGGCCCGGCCAGGGCCTGGGTCAGGTCGAGGATGCGGACGCCGACCAGGGGGCCGCTGGGCCCGTCCCGGAGGGGGACGGCGACCTCGTGGCCTCGGGTGTGGTCGATCACCGGTCGGCCCAGTGGCTGCGGCGCTTCACCAGCACGGTGCGCTCGCCCTCGAAGACCACCCGGTCGTCGTGGGTGACCCCCCAGTGCTTGAACCGCACCAGCCCGGCGTCGTCGTGGTCGGGCGAGTCCTCCACCGAGAGCACCTCGGTGAAGGCGTGCACGGTGTCGCCCTGGTGCACCGGCGCCTTGAACCGCAGCTGGTCGCAGCCGACCTCGGCCAGCGCGTTCTCGGCCGTGTCCTGGCTGGCCAGCCCGAACACGAGGGACGCGGTGATGAGCCCGAACACCACTCGCCCCGAGCCGAGCGGCGAGTCCTTCAGGTAGTGCTCGTTCCAGTGGGCCTGGGCTGTGTTCATCACCTGTTTGGAGACGAAGTTGTTCTCCACGTCGGTGACCGTGGCCCCGCGCGCGTGGCGGATGCGCTGGCCGACAGAAAAGCTCTCGAACCAGGCGGCGTCGCTCGTGAGGCTCGAGAGGCTCGACTCGCTCATGACAGGGGGCTCCTCGGCAGCAGGCGGTCGGAGATGATGCGCTGCTGGATCTGGCTGGTGCCTTCGAAGATGGTGGTGAGCCGGGCGTCGCGCCAGTGCCGCTCGACCTGGTGCTCGGTGGTGTAGCCGTTGCCGCCGTGCAGCTGGATGCCGTCGCCCGTCACCTCCACCGCCATCTCGCTGGCCGTGAGCTTGACCATGGCCGCCTCCCGCTCGCAGGGCTCGCCGATGTCGATGAGGTGGGCCACCTGGCGGTAGAAGGCGCGGGCCTGCTCGATGCGGGCCGCCATCTCGGCCATCTTGAAGCGCAGCGCCTGGAAGTCGGCGATGGGCCGCTCGAACTGCACCCGCTGCTGGGTGTAGACGATGCAGTCCTCCAGGGCCGCTCGGGCCAGGCCGACGGCGCGGGCCGCGGTGTGGACGCGGGCCACGTTGAGCCCGCCCTCGAGCGCCCGGAAGGCGCTGCGGGGCTGGGCTGTGGCCGAGCCGGCCGCCGGTGCCGGCTGCGCGGCCAAGGTGGCGTGCTCGTTCTGGCGGCGGTAGCCGACCATGTTCTCCACCGGCACCCGCACCCCGTCGAGGGTCAGGTTGAACGTCAGGAAGCCGTGGTAGCCGATCTTGTCGAGGATGCGGCCGGTCATGCCGGGCGGGAAGCTGTCGCGCTCCTTCTCGATGACGATCGTCGACAGGCCTCGTGACCGGGACTCGCCGGGGGCGGGGTCGGACGTGCGGCACAGCATCTGGATGAAGTCGGCCGCCTTGGCGTTCCCCGTCCACCGCTTCTCGCCGGTGATGACCCACTCGTCGCCGTCCCGCACCGCACGGGTGGACACGTTGGCCAGGTCGGAGCCGGCCGTCGGCTCCGAGAGGGCGGCGGCGCCGATCCACTGCCCCTTCGCACTCAGGGCCAGCAACCGCTTGCGCTTCTCGTCGTCGCCGATGTTGGTGCCCATGCCCTGGGCCCGGGCGATGATGCTGGCCACGCTCATCCAGGCCCGGGCCAGCTCTTCGGCGATCATGCAGTACTCGAAGACGCCGAGGCCCATGCCGCCGTGCTCCTTGGCCACGGTGATGCCGAAGTAGCCGAGCTCGCCCATGCGGTCGAGGAGCGAGCGGGGGATCTCGGCCTTCTGCGGGTCGAGCTCGTTGGCGACCGGCAGCACCTCGTGCAGAGCGAAGTGCCGGGCCTCGGCCTGGAGGGCAGCCCGCTGGTCGGTGTGCCAGGGCGACGGCAGGCCGACCACGGGCGGCTCGAGGAGGTCGGTCATGAGGCATCCCTTCGCATGGCGACCAGATTGGTGCGGCGGAAGTCGACCACCATCTCTCCCCGCTGGTTGTGGGCCTCGGTGTGCCAGGTGACGATGCCCGTGCCGGGCCGGCTGGCGGAGGTGCGGGTGTCGAGCACGGTCGAACGGGCCGTGATGGTGTCGCCGGGGTGCACCGGCAGGTGGAAGGTGCAGTCCTCGACCCCGAGGAACGGCCCACCCGCCTCGCTCAGGTCTTCCACCGACATGCCCACCACCGTGCACAGCACCAGCATGGGGTTGACCACCACGTCGGGATGGCCGTGGCCGCGGGCGAACTCGGCGTTGAGGTGCATCGGGTTCCAGTTGCACATGGCCGTGGAGAACATGGCGTTGTCCCCGTCGGTGATCGTGCGGCCCCAGTGGTGCTCGAACACCTGCCCCACGGCGAAGTCCTGGAAGGCGTTGCCCTTGCGCACGCTCGCGAACGTGGAGGGGTCGAAGTCGGTGGTGCTCACGGCCGGGGACGCTAACCCACCCGCCGGCTGCCAACATGGGCGTGAGAAGCGGGCGGCGGGCGCCACCCGTGGGGGGAGAGACGCCGTGACCGACGATCAGGGGTTCACCGCGGAGGTGGCCGCACGGGCCGCATCGCTGCGCTTCGAGGACCTGCCCGACGACGTGGTGGAGGTGGCCCGCCAGTGCATCCTCGACTGGCTCGGCGTCACCGTGGCCGGGGCCCGGGACGACTGCGCCGACCTGGTGGTGCAGGACCTGGTGTCGCTGGGTCTGGGTTCGTTCGGCGCCACCTTGGTTGGCCGCACCGAGCGCCTGCCGCTGCTCGATGCCGCGCTGGTGAACGGCACCGCGTCCCACGCCCTCGACTACGACGACGTGAACGACGCCATGCTCGGCCACCCCTCGGTGCCGATCCTGGCTGGGCTGCTCGGGCTGGCCGAGCACCTGGGGTCATCGGGCGAGGACCTGGTGTGCGCGTTCGTGGCCGGCTACGAGGCCGAGTGCCACGTGGGCCGGGCCACCGGTTCTCCCCACTACCTGCGCGGGTTCCACGCCACCGGCACCATCGGCACGTTCGGGGCCGCTGCCGCCTGCTCGCGCCTGATGGGGCTCGATGCCGACACGACGGCGGTGGCGCTCGGCCTGGCCGGCGCCCAGGCCGCCGGCCTCAAGTCCATGTTCGGCACCATGGTGAAGCCGCTGCACGCCGGGAAGGCGTCGGAGAACGGCTTGCGGGCGGCCCGGCTGGCCGCCCGTGGCTACAGCGCGGCGGCCGACGTGCTCGAGTGCGAGCAGGGCTTCGGCGAGACCCACACCGACGGGTTCGACGCCGACCGCGGGCGTCGCCCGGCCCGGAAGGACTGGTTCCTGCTCGACAACCTGTTCAAGTACAACGCCGCGTGCTTCCAGACGCACTCGAGCATCGAGGGCATCCGAAGCTTGCAGACCGAGCACGGGTTCGGGGCGGACGACGTCGACACCATCGTCATCGAGGCCGACCGCAGCCAGCTGCGGATGTGTGCCATCCCCAACCCGGTCACCGGTCTCGAGGCCAAGTTCAGCCTGCGCCACACCGCCGCCATGGTGCTGGCCGGTGAGGACACGGCCGCCATCGACTCCTTCACCGATGACGCCGTGGCCAAGCCCCACGTCGTCAAGCTGCGTGACCGGGTCGAGGTACGCCCTGGCGTCGGTGCCGGTGGCGCCACGCCGGTCGAAGTGCGGCTGCGCGACGGGCGCGTCTTGCACTCCGCGCACGACACCCACATCCCGGCCGACGACCTGGCCGAGCAGCGCCGCCGGCTCCTGGTGAAGTTCTCCGGCTTGGTCGGGCCGGTGCTGGGCCGGGATCGGGCCGAGCGGCTGGCCGGCCTGGCCCTCGACGTCGACCGCCTCGACAACGTCGCCGACCTCCTGGCCGGGACCGTGCCCCCTTCGGCCTCGTAGCGGCTCAGTAGGCGTCGAGGATGTCGACGGCGAAGACGAGCGTGTCGGTGGGGGCGATGCCGGCCTGGGAGTTGCCCTCGGCGCCGTAGCCCTTCTCGGGCGGGACGACGAGCAGGATCCGGCTGCCGACCGTGCGCCCGACGAGCGCCTCGTCCCAGGCGGGGATGACGCGGCTGGCGCCGAGGACGACGTCGGTGGGGCCGCTGGGGCTCGTCCACGACGAGTCGAACTGCTCGCCGCCGGGCCACTTCACGCCGGTGTAGTGGACGGTGATGGTCGAGCCGGTGGCGGTGAGCGGCCCGGAACCGACGATCAGCGGTTGGGCCACGAGCTCCGTCGGCGGATCGCCCGCCGGCAAGGTGATCGACGTCTTCCGGCTGGCCGGGTCGACCTGCACGGTCGGCTGCCCCGCCACCGGAGCCACTGGTGTGCCCGTGGCCTCTGGCAGGGCACGGCGGATCTCACGGACGTCGACCACGAACAGCAGGCTGTCGTCCTCCGTGATCCCCTCGGTGGGTATGCCACCCTGCGGGCCGTAGCCGTCCTTCGGGGCGATGGACAGCAGCGCACGAGCGCCCACCTTCAGGCCCACCAGCCCGTTCTTCAGCCCGGGGATGAGCTGCTCGCCGCCGAGGCTCACCGTGATGGGCTTGGCGCCGAACGATGTGTCGAACTCCGTGCCGTTCTTGCCGTTGATGCCCACATAGTCGACCGTCACCTTGGTGTCAGCGGTGAGCTCCTCCCCCGAGCCCTCTCGCAGCACCTTGCGGTCCGACTTGTCGGTGGCGAAGGGGGAGTCGAAGCTGAGCGTCGGCTTGGTGCCGGGTTCGAGCGAGGACACCGTCACGTCGCCGAGCTCGGTGGACGCCGGCCCCGAGCGGAGGTAGACGACCACCCCGACGGCGATCAGCGCCACGGTGGCGGCGATGGACACCATGGCCAGCCGGCGGCGCTGCTGTCGTTGGCGGCGGAGCGCTTCGGCCCGGCGGGCTCGGTTGGACGGCACACCCGAAGTTGTAGCGCGCCGGAACTGTTCCTACGGCTCAGGGCCCACGTAGACCCACATGTCCAGGTGCCCTCCCGCGCCGAAGTCGACGGTGACGTCACCGGCCAGTGACCAGCCCCGGGCGGCGTAGAGCGCCATGGCCTTCGTGTTGATCTTCGCCGTGTCGAGCGCCGGCCGCCGCCCGGAAGCGTGGGCGGCCGCAGTGGCGTGGTCGAGCAGCGTCGAGGCCAGACCCCGCCGTCTGACGGTGGCGTCGACCAGCAGCCGGGCTACCACCACCAGCTTCTCGGGGGGGAGCCCGGTGGCGCGTCGGGCTACCTCGATGAGCGGGTCCGGGGCGGCGTCGTGCAGGGCGACGTGGCCGATCACCCGGCCGTCCTGCTCGGCCACCCAGCCCACCTCTTCATGCCGGTTGACCAGGAACCGCCGAGGGTCCGAGGGCCAGAACGGCGGGTAGTCGTCGAGCTCGTGGGTCTGGTGCAGCAGGGCGAGGCAGGCGTCGACGTCGTCGTCTCGGCGGAGACGGATCCGGACGTCCGCCATCGCGGTGTCGATCAGCTCGGCCCTCAGTCGAGGAGAGCGAGGACGTCCAGCGACGACTGCACGACCAGCAGCACCAGGATGCCGCCACCGACGGCCGTGTAGGCCCACCGGGCGCGGTGGTCCGCGGCCCAGAACCGACGCATCGACACGATGATGGCCACGGCCGAGATGAGGCTGACCACCAGGCCGAGCACCGGCCCGACGCCACCGGAGAGGTCGACCACCGGCCGCAGCACCGGCAGCAGCACGTAGGTCAGCATGCAGCGGACCGTCGTGAAGAGAAGCGACTTGCTGAACGCGCTGCGGGCGCCGGCGGCGCTCTGCTCCTCGTCGGGCCGTATGCGCAACAGGCGGCGCATGGCCTCGTCGAGGTTGGAGCGTGGTGCCGCTACCGGCGCGGCTTCGTCGATGCGCATCGAGGGCTCCACGCCTTCGACGCTAACGCTGCGTTGCGGCGGAACCCAAAGCCGCCGAGCCGCGCCGCCCGCCGCCGACCACCCGGGACAACGTGATCTGGTACGTGGCCAGACCGAAGATCAGCACGCCGTTGGGGATGTGCCAGGCGGCCGCCGTCGCGGTGTCGCGGCCGATGTAGCCGAGGCCGATCTGGGCGAACATCAGAAGGACCAGGACACCTGCGACCACGACCGCCGGCCCACCCGCCCGGGACACCAGGGCGAGGGCGAGCACGATCAGCGCCAGCAGGAACGTCCCGTTGCCGACCATGCCGTGGGTGACGATGTCCAGCGAGCCGAAGAGCACGTTGGAGCTGCCGGCCATCCAGGCCTGGATGAGCACCAGCACCGGCAGCACGTGGGCCAGCGCCCGGTAGGCGGACAGCGCACCGCTGCGAGGTGCGGCGGACGAACCGGGGGAGGTCGAGGTCGAGGCGGACATGACGCCATTCTCACCTACCTTCCGCGAGCCGTATGACGGGGAGGTCAGGCGGCCCGCTCCTGCAGGGCGACGAGCACTTGGGCCCGAAGGTCATCGAGCCGCAGGCCGCGCTCGACGAGGATGCGGGCGGCCAGCCCCTCCCGCTCCCGGAGCAGCCCCAGGAGGATGTGCTCGGTGCCGATGTGGTTGTGCTTCAGCGCCAAGGCCTCACGGAGCGACAGCTCGAGCACCTTCTTGGCACGGGGCCCGAACGTTCCCCGTGCTCGCCGGCGGGGCGTGGGGTCGAGCGCGCCGGGGCCGAACGACTGCTCGGCGTGCTGGCGAACGGCGTCGAGGTCGATGCCGATGGAACGCAGCGCCTCGGCATCCGGCTCTCGGCCCATGCCCGCCGCAACCCGCTGCCGAACCTCGTCTCGCACCTTCACCGCATCCAGCCCGGCCCGCCGCAGCACGCCGGCCGCGACACCGTCCTCCGCCCGGAGCAGGCCCAGCAGCAGGTGCTCGGTGCCGACCGGACGATGCCCCAGGGCCTCTGCTTCCGCCCTCGACCCGACGACCACCTCCCGCGACAGGGATGTGAAACGTTCGAACATCACCGCTCCCTTCGCCGCAACAGGCGACCTGCTGCGTGCTTCTTGTGGACCGCCTGCCGGCTCACGCCGAGGACGTCGGCGATCTGCTGCCACGACCAACCCTTGGCCCTGGCGTTGTCGACGTTGAGGGCCTCGAGGCGTTCCAGCAGCTCCCGGAGCGCGGCCACGGCCCGTAGCCCGACCACCGGATCCGGGCTGCTGGCCTCCGCCGCCAGCTTGGTCGCTTGCGTCATGGTGTCAGCCTACGTTGACAATGAACACTCTGTCAACCGTTGTTGACATGCCGCCTCAGGGCGACAGGCGCGTGCTGTCGCGCGGGAAGAGCGTCACCTCCCGGACGTTCTGCGCACCGGTGATGCGGGCGATCCACCGCTCGAGCCCGATGGCGAACCCACCGTGCGGCGGCATGCCGTACTTGAACGCGTCGAGGTACGCGGCGAAGGGCGCCGGGTCGAGCTCGCGTGCGGCCAGTGCCGACAGGTAGTCGTCGTGGCGGTGCAGGCGCTGGCCGCCGGTGACCAGCTCGACGCCCCGGAACAGGAGGTCGAAGCTGTTGGTCTGCTCCGGCCGGTCGGGACGGGGATGCGTGTAGAACGGCCGCTTCACCGTCGGGTAGCCGGTGACGAACAAGAAGTCCGAGCCGTGCTCGCGTGCCGCCCACTCGCCCAGCCACCGCTCGTGCGCCGGTGCCAGGTCGGGCTCGCCGACCACCTCCTCGCCGGTGGCGGCCTCGATCATGCGTTGCGCCTCGACGAAGTCGACTTCGGGGATGGCGGCCGGCAGATCGGGCAGCCGGAGATCCAGCAGGGCGAGCGACCGGCTCTCACGCTGGTTGATCGCCTCGAGCATGGAGGCGAGCACGTCGCGCAGCAACGTCATTAGCTCGGAGTGCTCGGTGATGAAGCCCATCTCCACGTCGAGCGACACGTACTCGGCGAGGTGGCGGGTGGTGTCGTGGGGCTCGGCCCGGAAGACGGGGCCGACCTCGTAGACCCGCTCGAACACACCCACCATCGCCTGCTTGTAGAGCTGGGGGCTCTGAGCGAGGTAGGCGGGGCGGCCGAAGTAGTCGACCGTGAACACGTTGGCTCCGCCCTCGGTCGCCGACGACACCAGCTTCGGAGTCGCGATCTCGGTGAAGTCGCGGGCGTCCAGCGCGGACCGGAAGCCGGCCAGCGACGCCGCGCCCAGCCGCCAGCTCGCCCGCAGTCGGGGGTGCCGCAGGGCCACGGCGGCCGAGTCGAGGATGGTCGGCAGGTGCTCCTTCAGCGTGGGCCGGCGCAGCTCGAGCGGCGGGTCGTCGGCCGGTTCCGACACGACCTCGAAGGTGACGTCGTGCACTTCGAAGCCGCCTGGCGCCTGCTCGTTGGCCACCACCGTGCCGATCGCAGACAGCACCGTCTCTGCGCGGAGCGCCGCCACGAAGCTGCGCACGGCGGCGTCCTCCACCACCAGCTGGACCACTCCGCTGCGGTCGCGCAGGAGGACGAAGGCGACGTGGCTGAGCTGACGCTGGTGGTGCAGCCAGCCCATCAACCGCACCGGTCCACGACCCATCGCTGACTTCAGGTCACCTGCGAGCACCCGTTCCATCCGCCTCCTCCGATCCATTGCTGGCCTGGAGGTGCGGGCGGGAGACCAATCCCACGGTGCCACCGCACTTCGCCGCCGGTCGCCCGGCGGCCTCGTTCAGTACTCGAGCTCGAGGGTCGTCAGCCCTGTCTGCGCTCTTGGGTCGACGGTACCGCTCGCTCGACGGACGGCACCTCGATATTCCAGCTGGTCACCGGGTGGACACGCGTACCCTCGGCTCGTGCCGATCGCGCCGACCCTGCTGCTCACCGCAGAGATGATGCGCCCCTCCTGGGGCACGTTCGGCGCATGAAGTCCGCCTAGCAACGTCCACGCCCCGGGTCGGCCCCGGGGCGCTCGTGTCATCGGCCCCGGTGCCGCTCCTGGCCACCGAGGGAGTCCTGCATGACACGCCGCTGCTACATCACCGTCTCCATCCCCTACGTCAACGCCGAGCCCCACCTCGGGTACGCGCTCGAGCTGGTGGAGGCCGACGCGCTGGCCCGCTTCCACCGCCAGTCGGGCGCCGAGGTGCGCCTGCTCGGCGGTACCGACGACCATGCGCTGAAGAACGTGCTCGCTGCCGAAGCCGCCGGCGTGGCCACGAGCGCCCTGGTCGACCGCAACGCGGGCCGCTTCCAGCACCTCGGCCCGGATCTCGGCGTTGCGTTCGACGACTTCCTCCGCACCAGCAGCGACCCCCGGCACCGGCCGGGTGTCGAGCGGCTGTGGCGGAGGACGGCCGAGAAGGGGGACTTCTACCGCCGCCGGTACGAGGGCGACTACTGCGTCGGGTGCGAGCAGTTCTACGCCCCGGCCGACCTGGTGGATGGCCGCTGCCCCGAGCACGAGACTCCCACCGAGTGGGTGGCCGAGGACAACTGGTTCTTCCGGCTCTCCCGCTACTCGGCCGAGCTCGAGGACCTGCTCGCCACCGGGCGACTGCGCATCGAACCGGAGGCGTACGCCGGCGAGGCGCTGGCCTTCGTGCGGGCCGGCCTCGACGACATCAGCGTGTCGCGGTCACGCATCCGGGCGCGGGGGTGGGGCATCCCGGTCCCCGACGACGACGACCAGGTGGTCTACGTGTGGTGGGACGCGCTCGGCAACTACGTGACCGCCCTCGACTACGGGGCCGGCGACGGCGCAGACGCCTACCGGCGCTGGTGGGTCGAGTCGGACGAGCGCATCCACGTCATCGGCAAGGGCATCCTGCGCTTTCACGCGATCTACTGGCCGGCGCTGCTGCTCTCGGCGGGCGAACCGCTCCCGACTGCGATCTTCGTGCACCCGTACCTCACCGTCGGAGGGCGCAAGATCTCGAAGTCGGCGGGGAACGGTGTCGACCCCGTGGCCGTGGCGGCGCACCACGGGGTCGACGCGCTTCGCTGGTGGCTGCTGGCCGACGTCCCTCGGGCGGCCGACGCCGACTTCACCGACGCCCGCCTCGTCGACCGCTTCGACGACGACCTGGCCAACGGGCTCGGCAACCTGGCCAGTCGGGTCACCGGCATGCTGCACCGGTTCCGCGACGGGCGGCCGCCCATCGTTGCGGCTCCCTCGCCGGAGGTCGCTGTCCTCTCGGAGGTCGCGGCGGCCTACGACCGGTTCGACCTGCGGGGCGTCACCCTCGTCATCCGCCGGCTGGTCGAGGAGGCCAACCGCCACATCGAGTCCGCGGCGCCGTGGGTCCTCGCCCGTCGGGAACGGGAAGGCGACGCCACGGCCGGTCGGGAGCTCGATGTCGTGCTGCGCTCGTTGTGGGGGACGCTGCACCAGCTGCGAGCTCTGGTCCAGCCGCTGCTGCCCGATGTCGCGGCCCGGCTGGCCGAGGCGCTGGAGCCGGGGCCCGAGGGCGCGCTTCCGCCCTCGCGCCCGCTCCTGCCCCGGCTCGGCCAGCCCTAGAGGTATCGGCGAAGCACCGCGACCTCGGCGCCCAGTCGACGAGCATCGTCGTCGCGGCCGAGCTCCTCGTACT